>JAFDWT010000036.1 GCA_018268335.1 Armatimonadota bacterium
GGCTCCGACCTCGTCCACCCGCAGGGGTTGTAGACGACGAACGCCCGGTGGCTTTTACTACCGCCTGAAGCGCGCGAGAAGCCACTCAGTCCGGCGCCTTGGCCTGCGCCGCCTGCCAAAGCGCTCTCCTCCACTGCACCTGCTTGGCCTGGCACGAGGGAAGCGGTGTCTACCTGGCTGGCGATCAACGACAAGGCGTCGCGCTTGACTGCGCCGGTGACGGCGGCGGTCTCCTGGAAGATAGCCCGAGCGTGCTCACGGGTCTCCCTGACTCCGGAGCCGGGAAGGATGTCGTGGAACTGGTTGAAAAGGACGTTGGTCCAGGCGTCGCGGAGCGTGTCGCGACGGTCGAGGCCGGCAAGCAGGGCCAGGGTTTCGGCTTCGACGCAGTAGTTCTCGCCCAGGCGGTTGGCTTGCTTGATCAGGCTTTGGGAGGTGTAGCAGCCGGTGAACTCGTAGTTCAACTCGTGGTCGATCTCGGGCAGGTCCAGCCCGGCGGCGGCGACTGTCTCGAAGTACCGCTTGGCAGTGCTAAAGACCACATTGGGATAGACCGGCCAGGTGGCGAGCTCGGCCAGGTAGTCGACCTCAGCGCGAGTCGGCCCGCCGCCGTGGTTGCCGACGCCATAGACGTTCATCCAGTCCCGCAGACCTGGAGTCGCCTGGGCGGCGGCCAGCATCGGGGCGGAGATGTCGTCGCCAATGTTGACGTAGCTGTTGTACCAAGTGGTCTCGCGGAAGACGAGCACGCGCGAGCCGTCCTGGGCCCTCCACCAGAAGACCGGCGGGCGGGGCTCGCCGACGCGGGGATGCTCCCAGCCGCCGCCAGGGCGACACGAGTAGGCGTACTTGACGCCGCCAGCCGTGTTGAACATGGGAATCGTGGCCGCGTAGCCGAAGGTGTCAGGTTCCCAGTCGACGGGGACGTCGGCAGGGGAAAGGCCGAACTTCTCTTGGAAGTACCGGCGGGTGTAGAGCAGGTGGCGGCAGAGCGACTCGCCGCTCGCCAGGTTCTTGTCGCCCTCCACCCAATGGCTGGCCGCGACTTCCCACCGACCCTCCTTGACTCGCTGCTTGATCTTTTCGAACTGGGCTGGGTGGTACTTCTCCGTCGCCGCGTAGACGCTGGCTTGGCTCTGGGAATAGGTGAACCCAGGCACCTTGTCCATGAGGTCGAGGACAGAGGCGAAGGTGTCGTGGGTGGTCGAGACCGTCTCGGGCCAACTCCACATCCAGTTCATGTCGATATGGCCGTGGCCGACGCAGTGGATCGTGTAGGCCTTGGCGGCCTGGCCAAGGTCGGCGAGCTCGGCCTCGATGCTGGCGACGATGGCCTTCAGTCCGTCCAGTCCGGTGGCTGGGTCGGCATGTTGGGCTCTTGCCTTGCAGGCGTCGACCTTTTCCTTTGAATGGCCAGCCAGGGCGCAGAAGCCGGTGGCGAAGTCGAGCTGTAGGGACAGTCTGCGGAGGAGACGGGCGGTCTCTGCTGCTGCCTCCCCGGTTGTCGCCGCTCGCCAGGCCTTCTGTTTCACCACGTCCATTGCGGCTCGATTCTGGCCTAGATCACTTCATCTGCCCGGCTTTGTCCCGGGTCGCGTAGTGGTTCCAACCCGCGAGCACCAGGTGCTCATCGGGGTGTTGGACTCCGTCTTCGACCTTGTCGTTGCCGGCGTACATTTGGACGAGGACAGTCTTGCGGATCCTGTCAGACCGGTTGGGCATGGAGCCGTGGACAAGGAAGTAATGGAAGAAGACGACGTCGCCGGGCTCGGCTTCCAGCGGCAAGGCGTCAGCGAGCGGGTATTGGGCCAGGAAGTCGGACTCGGTTTGGCCGGAAGAGCCGGAAACTCGGCCGAACTTGTGGGTGCCGGGATAGACGCGGAAGCAGCCCATCTCGTCGGTGGCCGAGGATACATGGACGATTCCGGCGATCATCGAGTCCTTGAGGGTCGGGAAGTAGTTCCAGTCCTGGTGCATGGGGAACGGTGCACCCTTTTCGCCGGGCTTTTGGAAGAGCTTGGTGTGGTGGAGCACGACGTCGGGGCCGAGGATGTCGGTGGCGACTTGGATGAACCTCTCTTGGAACAGGGCCTTGGCCCAAACTGCCGAATACTGCTGGACGTTGTGGGTGTGGAGGACGACGAGGTCCTTCGTGCCCATCTTCTCCATTTCCGGCCCACCCCAGCGAGCGTTGATGTTCTCGTCGGCGGCAGATATCTGGTTGACAATGCGGTCGAAGTCAGCCTCAAGAAGCTTGACTTCATCGGGCGAGAAGACGCCCTTGGCGACGTAATAGCCCTCTTCGGCGAACTGGCGGCCGATGGCGGTGTCAGCGGTGGGGATGATGCAGTCGGCGGTCGGAGTGGACATGTTGTTACCGGTCATTGTGGGCCGTGACCCAGCCAGAGACAAGAGCAGGTCGGGTCAAAGAATTGACGGTATCGGCCAGGGTACGCTTATGGCATGGTCGCAAGGGAGCTCTTGGGTGTCCACCGGCTGGACATCGAGGCGGGTGGATTCGTCCGGTTCGACGTCCAATTGACCAATTCGCTACACAAGCACGACTACTACGAACTCTGCGTCGTTCTGAGTGGCTCGGGTCAGTATCAGCATGGTGGGCGAACGTACCCCCTTGTGCCGGGCACGGTCTTTCTCGCTGAGCCTGGCGTGGTCCACGAGATCACATCTTTTGACACACGCGATCTGTTTTTGTACTTCGTCAGCATGACGGTCACAAGACTGGGCTCGGACGTGCGGGGTTCGGACGACACCGCTGTCGGGGCGTTTTTGGCCTCTCATGCGGTCACTGCCGACGGGCACGCCTTGTTGGGCGACTATTCGCGGTTGATCGACGAGTCGGTCAGCCGTGAAGCCGCCGCCTCGCGGCTTCTGGTGCTCTTCGCGCTCGAGGCCATGAAGGCGCTCACCATTGGCGCGGTTTCGGGTGACGAGGCGGCACCACAGGGTGAACTTGATCTGGCTTTGGCCTATATCGACAAAAACCTGGGTCGCAAGATCATGCTCTCCGAGGTTGCGGCGGCCGTCGGTGTGTCCGAGCGGACTCTTCGTCGTCGGTTCCAGAGCCAGGCTGGCACGAACTTCGTCGACGAGGTCAACCATCGCCGGATGCGTTGGGCCGCCCACCGACTTCTGATGGGGTTCGGAGTCGGCGAGGTGGCCGAATATGTCGGGTTTACTGATCCTGGGCAGTTCACACGGGCCTTTGCACGTGCCTTTGGGGTGGCTCCCAAGCGGTTCCAGACCAGCTACCTGCCGGGTTCGATAGCCAAGCGGACGCGTCCTGAAGACCGGGAGCTATGAGCGGCTTCGACCCTTCGGCATGGATCGCTTCGCGCTTGGCGGGGGCGCGGCGTGAGTTTGAGTGGCATGACGGCGTGGACGACGCCTGGGTCACTGCCTTGCGTGGCAGGCTCGCCGCTGTCACCGGTTTTGACCGCCTGAAGCGCGGCGATCTGGAGCCGGTGATGGGCTCTGTAGAAGCACGCGACGGCCTGAGGAGGAGCGAAGTCAGCTTCACATCGCAACCTGGACTGCGCGTGGCTGGGACTTTGCTCGTGCCCGAGGGGTTGGACAGTCCTCGCCCCGCCGTCGTCTGCTTGCCCGGACATGGCCCGGGTAAGGCGCCGATTGTGGACGACTCCGCCCCCGATTACCAGAATGCGTTTGCGATCCAGTTCGCCAGGGCCGGGTTTGTCGTGTTGGCAGTCGAGCAGTTCAGCTTCGGCCTGCGCCAATCCAAGCCTTCTCCAGACCGCCCCTACTCCTGCGGCCCGGACAGCATGGCGGCACTCTCCTTAGGCGAGACCATGGTCGCGTGGCGGTGCTGGGACGCGCTGGCGGGACGTGACTTCCTGGCCGGACTGCCCGAAGTGGATTCGGCGCGGATTGTGACGGCCGGGATCTCCGGGGGAGGGGCGACGGCTTTCTGGTCGGCTTGCCTGGACACCCGACTGGCCGGTTGCGTGGTCAGTGGCTACTTCAACACCTTCGCGGCCTCGATCCACAGCGTCGACCATTGTGTCGACAACTATGTGCCCGATTTGGCGCATGTAGTCGAGATGCCCGACATGGCCGCTCTTGTTGCTCCGCGGCTCTTCTTTGCTGAGAGCGGAACGGAAGACCCCATCTTTCCTCGCGTTGCGTTTGAAGCAGCTTGCGCCCGGGCGCGGGAGGTCTATGGTCGGCAGGCGGGCAACTTAGGTTCCCATCTCTTTGAGGGCGACCACCACTGGGACGGCTCGCAGGCGGTGCCGTGGCTGGTCGAGAAGTTGTATTACAGATAGCCTCTTTACGTGGGACAACAACTGTAGTACAAGCGAAGTACAAGTGAAAAGCACACTGATCGGCAGTCAGATTGTGTGTTCCGGCTTTGCACTTCTCTGAGTCTCAGGCGGCGGCAAGTCTTCCTGTCATCCGATCAACGTGATCGACGATCAATTTGTTGGCCGAGCAGAGTGAAGTATCGAGGCTACAGGGGGCACATTACAGAGCCATGGGCGGGCACTTCTACGACGCAACTGCCCCTCAAGAAGTCTTGTCCCAGAGGCTGTGACAGGGCTGACGAGGGCTCGATGAACACCCTCAAGCGCATAAGGAAGGCGGTGCCGTTGGTGACGACCAGGTCGTCGCCGTGCCAGGTGGCGTCGCCGTGGTCGAGCATCACCGCCAGCCGGGTGTCGGGCTGGACGTAGAGGCCGGGGACCTCGGCGAAGGTGAGCAGGGCAGAGGTCTCGCACCAGCAGCCGAAGGGGAAGCCCTCGCCGACGGGGGTGTCGGGGTGCTCCCAGTCGCTGGTGTTCACACGCTCGCACATGTAGCCGGCCGGGGCGCCAAAGACAGGACGGTCGTCGCGCGAGAGGTACTGCGTGACCCCGTGGGCGATGTGACGCAAGAGGTCGAGGTAGCGGATGTCGCCAGTAGCGCGGTAGAGCTTGAACAGCGACACGCCGCTGAGCGTGCAGATGCCGGGCGCGCTGTGCTTGTTCTGTGAGTTCGCCCAGACGCTGCCGGTGGTGCGCATGTCGAGCCGGCCGAAAGTGGACTCGGGCGGGAAGACGAAGTCGTAGGGCATCACCCAACTGGCACAGAGCCACGCGGCGCGCTCGGCGAGGCTGACCCAGGAGCGGTCGCCGGTGACTTCGTAGAGAGTCACCAGGGACTCAAGGAGGCCGAAGGCCGACTCCGAGTCGGGGCACTGCGCGGCTTCGCCGGGGCCGCCGGAGGTGTAGCCCAAGTCCAGGAACCGCTCGACCATCGAAAGAGCCGAGGCTTGGGCGACCTCTAGGTAGCGCTTGTCTCGAAGCAGTTCGGAAGCTAGGGCCAGACCTGCTGGCGCGATCGCCCCGCTGGTCGTCGCGCCGACTCTGATCTCGCCGGTCTCTTGGCTGACGAACTGGCCGAATTGCCCCTCCCGCTCCCAGAGGACGCGAAAGGCCTCGGCGCACCGGCGGACGCCTTCGACCCACCGTGTCTCCTGCCGCCCTGCGTTGGCGACCTGCTTACAGGCGAAGTAGAGGGCGTCGCCGCTGCGACGGACCAGGTGCCAGTCGTGGCCGTAGTCCATGTCGATCATGTCGCTGTAGACCTGGCCGTCGACGCAGAAACTCCAAAAGAACCCGGACGGCGACAAGCCCTTGCCGCACATGAAATCGAGCGTCCGCTCGCCCCTTGCTTGGCTCTCGGGTCGTCCGGCAGCGTTCAGGGCGTAGGAGGAGATGCCTCCACCGACCCAGCCAACCTGCCAGTGGGCGTAGCGCGTCTGGCGGTCGCCGCAGGCATAGTAGCCGTCCGCTTCGTCCCAGTGGAGGGCGTTGAACTTGGCTTCGATGAGGTCGAAGGAGGCCGACCAAGGCAACTCATGTCGTCCTCCGGCGGGCCAGACTTGGTGGCGGAGCTCGAAGAGGCGGCGGTACAGGTCGTGGGGCGACGAGGACGGAAAGGTGGCGACAACGACGCGGAGTCCGATGCTTTCGCCTTGTACGGGTCGCCAGCCACGGTCCTCGCTGGGCACCCACTCGTAGCCACAGCCTCGGTAGCACTCGCCCTCGCGAACGCCAGGGAAGAAGACGCCGACGCTGAGGCCCGCTTCGTCCTCGACGGCTTCCAGGACCGGTTGGCGTGCCCATGTGCCGGGTTCGGCCATGAGCCACACACCTTGACCGGCTGCAAAGTCTCCGACGCCGACTGCGGGCATGGCGAGGTCGCCAGCAAGGAGCTGGGCTTTGGGCAGGCGATGTACGTTGCTGATCGTGTTCGGCAGGTCGGCGCGGAAGTCTTCGGGGTCGCAGACGATGCAGGAGTAGGCGTAGCGCTTCGACCGGAACTTGTTGCCGGCGTAGACGGCAGCGGGCATGGCGACGTGGCCGGTTTGGAGGCCGGGGAAATTGACGCGGTAGCCAATTGCAACCTCTGTGTCTCCGGCGACTAGGCAAGTGAGGGTGACTCTGTGCTCAGTCAAGCCAGGTTCGATTTCGTGTGAACTGCACCCTACTTGCAGGGTCGAGCCAACCAAATCCACGGTCGCTTCGGACATGGGAAGATCGACCTGGCCGACGCACTCGGCGTCCCGATAGGCTCTCAGACAGAGGGTGGCCTTCATCGCTAGATCGTCGGCATCACGTTGCCGCCGCAGACGGGGACGTAGGCGCCGGTGATGTAGGAAGCCAGGTCGCTGGCGAGGAAGGCGACGACGTTGGCGATCTCCTGGTCGGTGCCGACCCGGCCGAGGGGCACCTTGGCGCCGTACTCGGCATGGGCTTGGTTGGAACCGTCGCGGAGCTTGTCGGACAGTGTCCAGCCGGGAGCAACTTGGTTGACGGTGATCTGGTGCTTGCCGATCTCTTTGGCCAGCACCCGCAGCACGCCGTCCATGCCGCGCTTGCCGCTGACGTAGGCGGACTGGCCGGGGAAATTCTGCATCGCGCACTCGGTGTTGATGGCGATGATGCGCCCGCCGCCCGCCTCCACCATGCCGGGGACGAACGCCTTGGCCGTGAGCACGTTTTGCATGACGCACGAGCGAAACTGACTCTCGTAGTCCGCGGGGTCTTGCTCCAGAACGCTGGTCCAGTTGTACTGGGCGACGGCGTTGTTGACGACAATGGTGGCCGGGCCGAGGGCAGCGGTGACCTGGTCGCGCAGGCTGTTGACTTGGGCTTGGTCAGTGATGTCGGCTTGAAAGGCTTGGGCCGTTCCTCCTGCGGATTTGATTTCGTTGACGACTCCTTCGGCTCGGTCTCGGCCGCGGTTGTAGTGGACGGCGACTGATGCGCCGCAGGCGGCAAGAGTCCGGCACATCACGCGGCCGAGCTCGCCGGAGCCGCCTGTCACGACGGCCACCCGCCCGCTCAGATCGAGGGTCAACATTTGGGCTCAGTATATCGGCCCGGCGGGTGTGAGAAATCGATTTACCTAGAGAGTCTCTGGGCTAGAATGGACGCGGCCAGATGATCACGCAGCAAGAACTGGAGGACGCGCGGGCGCGGGCCCGCCAGGCCCTGGCTGATGCCGGAATCGTGCTCACCCAAGCAGAGAGTGCGGCCATTGAGGTCGCTGACTTTGGTCTGGGCGAGTTGGAGACGACCGGCCTCGAGGTGGTGACTTACGTCAACACGAGCCGTTGCTGCGCGAAGGAACTCGTCTTGTTCCCTGGCCAGACTTGCCCGGAGCACCGGCACCCGCCAGTCGGCGGCGAGCCCGGGAAGGAGGAGACGTTCCGGTGCCGCGCGGGGCAGGTGTTTCTGTATGTCGCGGGGGCGCCGGTCGCCAAGCCTCGAGCCAAGCCGCCGATGTGGCGCGAGGCCTTCTACACGGTCTGGCACGAGATCGTCCTTGGTCCCGGCGAGCAGTACACGATTCCACCGGACACTCTGCATTGGTTCCAAGGAGGGCCCGAGGGGGCGGTGGTGTCGGAGTTTTCGACGACCAGTCGGGACGAGTCCGACATCTTCACTGACCCCGAGATTCAGCGCGCGACTGTGGTGGCGGGGTCATGATCCGTGCCTTCTTCCCGGAGCACTGGAACCGCTTCGCTCTATCCAGTGCCACCCGGGGCAGGGCCACCCGGCTGCTCGCTTCGCTTTGCCCTCGTACTTCCCCACGTTGAACTTGTCATGAAAGCCTATCGCCTCAACCGCCTCTTTCACCCCCGCTCGGGCAACTGCCTAGACGTCGCTGTCGACCATGGCTTCTTCAACGAAGGCTCCTTCCTTTCGGGCATCGAAGACATGGAGAAGGCCGTTTCGACGCTTGTCGAAGCGGCACCTGACGCGATCCAACTGACGGTGGGTCAGGCTGATTTGCTCCAGCGCATCCCCGGCCGCGCCAAGCCGGCCTTGGTGCTGCGCACCGATGTGGCGAACGTCTATGGCAAAAAACTGCCGCGGACGCTGAGTTCGCAGATGATCGAGGATCCTGTGGGGCAGGCGTTGCGACTCGACGCGGTTTGCGTCGTCGTCAACCTTTTCCAGATTCCCGACGAACCGGAAGTCTCGAGCCAGTGCATCGAGAACATCTTGCTGGCTAAGCCCGAGTGCGACCGGTGGGGGATGCCGCTGATGGTCGAGCCTCTGGTATTCCGCCCGAACGAGGAGGCAGGTGGCTATATGGTCGACGGGGACCCCGCGAAGATTGTGCCACTGGTGCGGCAGGCCGTAGAGCTGGGGGCCGACATCATCAAGGCCGACCCGACCGACGACCCGAACGATTACCACCATGTGGTGAAAACCGCGCGTGTCCCGGTTCTCGTGCGCGGCGGCGGAAGGGCTTCGGACGCAGCCATCTTGGAGCGCACCTACGCGCTCATGCAGCAGGGCGTGCGCGGCATTGTGTATGGGCGTAACATCATCCAACATCCGAATCCGGCAGGCATGACCCGGGCTCTGATGTCCCTTGTCCACGACAAGGCGACCGCCGCGGAGGCGGCCCGGCATTTGGCATGAGCGAGACCGTCCGTGTGGGGATCATCGGCGGCGGCCTGATGGGGCGGGAGGCAGCGAGCGCGTTTGGGCGTTGGTTTGCTCTGACCGACGTGCCGATTCAGGCTGAGTTGGTGGCGGTGGCGGATGTCAGTGAGGCGGCTCGCGAGTGGTTTCGGCGTGTGCCATCAGTGCGGCATCTGGTCTCGGACTATCGCGAGCTTTTGGCATTGCCAGAGGTGGATGTCGTCTATGCGGCGGTGCCGCACAACTTGCACCTGGACGTCTATCTGGACACCCTGGCTGCTGGCAAAGACTTGCTGGCTGAGAAGCCGTTCGGTATTGACTTGCACACGGCCACGATGATCGCGGAGGCGGCGAAGGCGAGCGGGCGGTTTGTGCGGTGCAGTTCGGAATTTCCGTATATGCCAGGTGCGCAGGCGGTTGTCTCGGAGGTGAAGAAGGGTGGGCTCGGTCGCTTGCTGGAGGTGCGGTCTTGCTTCTGGCATTCCAGCGACCTGGACGCCACGAAGCCGGCCAACTGGAAGCGACAGTCGGCGACTTGCGGCGAGATCGGCGTCATGGGCGACCTGGGGATGCACGTCGCACACTTGCCTTTGCGTCTGGGGTTTGTGCCTCGGCGGGTTTACGCGCAGTTGCAGAAGGGATATCCCGAGCGGCCAGACGGCAAGGGAGGGACGGCCGCTTGCGACACCTGGGACAACGCGCTCCTGCATTTGGATTTCAGCCATGACGGCGCGGACGTGCCGATGCGGTGGGAGACAAAGCGGCTGGCACCGGGTGAAACCAACACTTGGTCGATCGAGGTGCTCGGCACCGAAGGCGGGGCGTGCTACTCGACGAAAGAGCCGAAGACGTTTTGGCGTTTCAAGGGCGGCAAGCAGCAGGGTTGGGAGAGGGTCGATCTCGGGTTTGGCTCGGTGTTTGCGACGATCACCGGCGGGATTTTTGAGCCTGGTTTTCCTGATGTGCTCCAGCAGATGTGGGCGGCTTTTCTGACCGAAAGGTCAGGTTTGTTGGGCGATCGGTTTGGTTGCGCGACGCCTGACGAGGCATTGATGAGCCATCGCGTTTTTGACGCTGCTTTGCGATCGAATGCGTCTGGTCGAGCGGAGGTAGTGTGAGCAGAAACGGCATCTTGGCGGCGGGGAACTTCATCGTCGACAAGGTCAAGACGATCGACGTCTATCCGGCACAGGACTGCCTGGCCAACATCCAGGCGGTCGAAACTTGCAACGGTGGCGGGCCGTTCAACCTTTTGGTTGACCTGGCCCATATGGAGTGCGCCTTTTCGTTGGCGGCTGCTGGATTGGTCAGCGAGCTCGATGATGAGGGCAGGTATGTGCGCAGCTTCTTGGAAGAACGTGGCGTCGACACCTCCATGCTTGGCACGACTGACCGGGCCCGGACGAGTTACACGGACGTCATGAGCGTGGCCGACACCGGGCGACGGACGTTCTTTCACTACCGGGGCGCCAACGCCCTTCTCGGCCCGGACCATCTTCACCTAGAAGGGTCCAGCGCCAAGTTGTTCTATCTCGGATACCTCCTCCTTCTGGATGGACTGGATAAGGTCGAGGATGGCGACACGGGGGCAGCGCAAGTGCTTAAGCGGGCCCGGGAGCTCGGCATGGTGACGGCGGTCGATTGTGTCAGCGAGGACAGCCACCGGTTCCGCGAGGTCGTCCTGCCCGCGTTGCACCACTCCGACATCGTCTTCATGAACGAGATCGAGGCGGAGCGGACGACTGGCATGCAAGTGCAAGACCCGTCGTCGTGCGACCGGGTCGCCCGCGAGCTGCTGCGCCAAGGCGTGGGGAAGGCGGTGTTTCTTCATATGCCGTACGGTGCCTATGCCAAGGCAGCGACGGGAGAGGCTGCATGGCAGAGCAGCGTCAAGCTGCCGGCCGAACGGATCGCCGGAGCGGTCGGGGCGGGTGACGCCTTTGCGGCCGGTGTGCTGGCCGGGTGGCATGCAGGAGCTGATTTGGGCACCTGCCTGACGCAAGGCGTATGCGTGGCAGCTTCGTGCTTGACACATCCGACGACCTCGGGTGGCGTCAAATCCCTGGCCGAGTGTCTGGCACTGGGCGACCAGTACGGGTTTGTCACCGTTTGACCCTATCGGCCACTTTTTTGGTGGATTGGTAAATCCTTTGCCCAAATCTTGACTGGTTCTGATATGATAACCATAAGGACTTGAAGACAGGCAAGTGAGCAATCGATTGCTCACAGTCCCCTAGGCTGAAAATGGCATCAACAGTTTTGACCAGAGACGATGTGATCTCGCCGGCCGAGCGCGAGGCGTTTGAAGAAAACGGCTTCCACTTGATCCGCGGCGCCCTGACGCCGGACGAGGTGAAGACCTACCGGGACGCCTTGGTCGCCCTTTTGCAGACCAAGGAGAGCGACCACTACGACAACCGCCTGATGAAGGCGAGCATCCCCTCGGCGCCACCGACCGCCCTGAATCCGCGCAATATCTGGGCTGGCTTTGATCTGCCGTTGTTCAATGAGATTTTCTATGAGTTCGCTTTTCATCCCAAGATCACTCTCTCGGTCTCTGGCCTGATCGGCCCGGACGTGAACCTCTACGAGACCAGCTGCGTCGCCAAGGTGCCGGGCTTCCCGGGCAACTACCGCGACTGGCACCAAGACACGGAGTATTCCGACCCGCAGAGCAACGATTACAACGTCACGGTCATTACCTACCTTGACGACATGGACGGACACTCGGGCGTGACAGGCGTTGTTCCGGGCACCCACAAGCTGGGCCCGCTGCCGCACGTCTTGCCAAAGGAGGTCTACACGAGCAACGCCCGCGAGGTGGCGGACAAGGAGCAGTACGAGGCTCTCGCCGTGTACCAAGAGGTCAAAGCAGGAGACACGCTGGTCTTCCTGGGGCGCTTGGTGCACAAGTCGGCTGCGAACGACTCAGACACCGACCGGCTCTCGCTCGCCTACAACTATGTCCGCAAGGACACGTTCGATCTGGGAGAAATCAACCGTTACGTCGGCGCAGGAACGCCGGTCGTGCGGGACGGCAAGCTTTACCGACCGTTCTAAGAATTCACAACAACGTCAGCACAAGGAACCAACGAAGGAATCAGTTATGAACATCACGTCATTCAACACGAAGCGGCCAGTGCAACGAAGCACCGGCTTCACGCTGATCGAGCTCCTCGTCGTCATCGCGATCATCGCGATCTTGGCGGCCATCCTGTTCCCGGTCTTCGCCCAAGCTAAGGAAGCGGCCAAGAAGACGACCGCCGTTTCCGCGACAAAACAACTCGTCTTGGCGATGATCATGTACGGTGGCGACAACGACGACACCGCCGCGCCACTCACCAACGGGCCGGACGGCACCAACGGCTACGCCGGCGTCCCCTACACCTGGGGCATGATGGCGAACCCGTACATCAAGAGCTACCCGATGTTCGCGGAGCAGATCGACGCGACGCAAAACGAGTCGCAATGGGTCCAGAACGCCAACGACTGGGGTCTGGGCATCACGCCGCCGCTCAGCAACTATCAGCGCGACTACCTGCGGACCTTTTTTGCCAGCTGGGGTTACAACTACCTGTTCTTCTCGCCGGTCACCGACGACACCGCCCAAGTCCGGCACGGCGTCAGCTTGACGCGCAGCGGACAGCCGGCCCGCCAGATCATGCTGGTCAGCGGCATGGGCAGCAACGCTTCGGGTACATGGCCGCACTGCACCGGCACGGCCGCCGGCTACTACGCCATGGACGCCCCCTCGCGCGACGGGTCGGACAACACGGCCAACAGCTGGAACCAGGGTTGGTATCTGGAGCGCGGCACAGACGGCCAGGCCTGCGGCGGCGGCTCTTGGAACCTCTATAACGCTTATGGATCAGCGTGGCCCCGGTACACCAAGGGCACCAACGGCCCGGGCGACTCCGGCAAGCTGATCATCGGTGCGGCAGACGGCCACGCCGAGGTCATGACGGTCGGCAAGATGCTCGAGGGCACCGTGTACCCGGCAGTCGAGCCGCTGTCTGCAAGACAGGTGAACGACCAGTCGAAGTATCGATGGGGCTATGGCCAGTAATGGCCTGAAATTGCTCGCTGTCGCCCTCGTGGCGGCAATGATGCTCGCTGGTTGCCAGGAGCCGGTCGTCAAGGCTGGCGTCGCGCCACCGCAACCGAACCAAGAGTCGGGGCGCATGCGCGACAAGCAGGGTGCTCGAGGCGGGCTCGGCCTGCCGAAGCAACTGCCGAAGGGTCCCTACTAAGCGGGGCTGACGACGGGCCCGTCCTCGACGAGGACGGGCCCGCTTTTTTATTTGCCCCCCGTGAGGGAGATCCCGCGGACGAACGCCTTCTGGGCCAGCAGGAAAATGACGACGATGGGGAGCAAGACCAACATCGAAGCGGCCATCAGCAGGTGCCACTGCGTCCCCTGCAAGGTCTGGAACGTGCGCAGCCCCATTTCCAACGTCTGCTGGTCACGGTCGTTGAGGTAGATGAGCGGGCCCATGAAGTCGGTCCAAGAGCCGACAAACGTGAAGACTCCGACCGTCGCCAGGGCCGGGCCCGAGAGCGGCAAGGCAATGCGCCAGAAGATGGTCTGGTTCGAAGCCCCGTCGAGCCGTGCGGCCTCGTCGAGCTCGCGCGGCAGGCCCATGAAGAACTGGCGCAGCAGGAACACGTTGAACGCCCCGCCGCCCAGCCAGGCCGGCACCCACAGCGGCAAGTTGGTGTTCACCCAACCGAGCTTGGCGAAGAGGATGTAGCTGGGGATGATCGTCACGAAGCCCGGCAGCATCATGGTGCTGAGCAGGATGACAAACAGCCGGTCGCGACAGCGGAACTTGAGCCGGGCGAAGGCGAAGGCAGCCGCGGCGGCGGTCAGTGTCGTCCCCAAGGTCGACAGCACGGCGATGACGGCGGTGTTGCGGAAGAAGACGAGGAAGCTGATCTCCGGGTCGGTGGCGACCTTGGCGAAGTTGTCGAAGGTCGGCCTGGTCGGCCAAGCCCATGCGCCGGAGGTCTGGATCTCGGACGCCGGTTTGAGGGCCATCGTCAGCATCTGGTACATCGGCGCCATGAAGAGCACGGCCCCGGCTAGCAGGAGGAGAAACGCTAACGCGCGGCCGATCTGGGCGTTGCGGGCCGACTTGTTCATCGGGCGTCCCCCTCGTAGTGGACCCACCGCTTGGCTGCGGCGAACTGGACGCCGGTCAGCACCAAGATCGCGGCGAAGAGCATCCAAGCCAGGGCACAGGCGTAGCCCATCTTCAGCGACTTGAACCCCTGGATGTAGAGGTTCAACATATAGAACATCGTCGCGTTGTTCGGCCCACCGCCGGTCATGACGAACGACTGAGTGAACGACTGGAGCGCGCCGATGCAGCCCGTGATGAGAGCGAAGAAGACCGTCGGCGACAGCAGGGGCAAGGTCACATGCCTGAACTTGCCCCACGCGCTCGTGCCGTCGACCGTCGCGGCGTCGTAGTACATCTGCGGCACGCCTTGCAGACCGGCGAGGAAGATGATCGTCCCTCCTCCGGCACCCCACAGGCCCACGAGGACGAACGACGGCAGCACGGTGTGCTCGTTGCCGAGCCAGTTGATCGGCTGCCCTGGCGTTCCGGCGAGGTTGCTCAGGAAGGTTCCCAGCCCGAGCAGGTTGCGGTGTCCGTCCGGGCCGTAGATGACGCTGTTGAGGATGCCGTTCTGGGGGTTGAAGACCCGCATCCATATGAGCGAGGTGGCCACACCGCTGACGAGCGAGGGGATGTAGTACATCGCCCGGAAGAGCGGCACGCCGCGGACTTTCTGGTTCAGCAGCATGGCCAGCGAGATGGAGACGACCAGCCCCAGGGGCACGCTGAGCAGCGCATAGACCGCCGAGACCCGCACCGACGACCAGAAGACCGGGTCGACCGTCACCGCGTCGACATAGTTGCCCAGACCGCGCCACATGGGCGGACGCACGATGTCGGAGTTGGAAAAGCTGAGCAGCAGTGAGGCCAAGATCGGGCCGAGAGTGAACACGCTCAGGCCGACGAGAAGTGGGACGAGAAACTTGTAGGCGCTGCGGCTTTCCTTCTTGTCTTTGGCCGTCAGGCGGACGCCCCGTTCGGGCCACCAAAGCCAGAGAAGCAGGCCTCCGACCGCCAAGCAGACGACACCAGTCGCCATTCCGACCGGGAAGGGGTCTTTGGGGAGTTGCCGTAGGGCAGCGTCGAGGCGCGTCTGGCTTTCCTTTGTCACTCGCTGGAGCGTCTCGCGCGGGGGGCGGGTGCCACTCAGGATGTCGAAGGCGGTGTTGTCGAGGTTGAGCCGGGTGTCTTCGAAGTACTCGGGTGTTTGGTCGAAGACCATCGACCGGGCGGCGAGGTCGGTGACGGCGAGGTTAGCGGGTTTGGCGTTCTCTGGCGGAGTTCCTGGACCGGGGAGCCAGACGCCTGGCTCCAAGGCGAGGTCGCGCCGGGCAGGCTGAGAGCCGGAACGTGCGGCGATCCGCTGCCCCGGCTCGCCCGACATCCACTTGGCGAACTCCCAGGCTGCTTCCTTGTGCTTGCTGGTGGAGAAGATAACAGTCGCCGAGCCGTCGGTACCCGTCGCCAGTGGCTGGCCGACGTAGGCAGGGAAAAGGGTCACGTCCCAGTCCCAACCCATACGGGCCATATCGGTGCGGAGTTGGCCCAGCTTGCTGGCGAAGGTCAGCACCATAGCCACCTTGCCCTTAACGAACTCGTCGTAGACCGTGGACCGGGCGACGGTGTCGATCTGGTCCCACGTCGGCACCCAGTTGTAATCGTTGATGGTCCGGTTGGCGAACTCCATCAGTTCGACCGTCTGCGGGTCGTCGGCGACGATCCTCTTGGGGGCCTCCGAGTTGTCCCAGAGCTTCAATCCCCGCGATTGGAGTAGCAGATAGAAGTAGAGCTGGGGCCAGTCGGGCGCGAATCCCCAGCGGGCGGTCTTGCCGTCGGGGCCTTTTTGGGTCATCTGCTGCATGACCCACGTAAAGTCTTTTGACTTGAGTTCGGGCCGCGGCTCGTACGACCACGTCCAGTCCGGTTCGGGATAGGGGACGCCGGCTCGGTCGAAGAGGGTTTTGTTGTAGAAGACCAGCCCAAATGGCGAGACGTCCTTAGGCAACCCCCACAGCTTGCCGTCCCAGGAAAAGAACTTGACGATGTTCGGATACCAGTTCTTCAGGTCAACGTCGGGCGAGCGGCGGACATAGGGGTCGATGTCGACCAATGCTCCCCGCATTGCGAACGCTTGGTACATCGAGACGTTCATCTGCGCCAGGTCGGGCGCGACGCCGGCGGCGTATTGCGTCAGCAGCCGCATCGTGAATTCGTCGGCGACCTGCTCGATCTTGATCTTGATGTTGGGGTGGGCGGCCTCGAACTCAGCCACCGTCTGGCGCACCACGCCGATCGTCGCGTTGCCGTCCATCACCGAGTAGCGCAAGACGACCGGCTTTTCTTGTCCGCAAGCCCCGGCGGCCAGCGCCAGGGTTGCGAGCCAGAGAGCCGGTCTGCGCCAGTTCATGACGTGGGAATCGCGCTGAGCGCGGCGTTCACGGCGTCGGTGAAGGTGGTCTCAACGCCTTTGAGGACGTAGGGGTCGGGCGGCCCGGCCACCTCGGCCCACCAGATCTCGCCGGGAGCGAGGTCGATCCGGAGAGTGTCGCCGTCGGGGTTGAGGGCGTGGGTGGAGTAGGAGGGCTGGCTCATGGCCTTAAGCGCCTCCTGCTGGGCTGGCGTCGGGTTTTGCGGACGTCCCATGGCGACCCAGGGTTCGTAGGCCGATCCTGCGCCTTCTCGGACGTGGCACACCGTCGCCAGTCCGCCTTCGGGGCCAGTCGGCAGGGCAACTTCTATCAACCAACTGCCGTGAGGGAGGCCGATGGGTACGTGGTTCCAGGCCAGGATGTGGGTGTTGGCCCCGTCACGAGTGGCGACCAGGCCACGGGTTGGCAGGTCGGGGTCGGTGTGCTGGAGCACGACCGGTCCGCGCATGCGGTTGAGAAGGCGAAAAGCATGGAAAGTGGCCTTGGGCCAGCCATCGACCGTGACCATGCCGAAGTTGTTCGAGAACGGGCTTTGCGGCATCCCCATCTCCTCGAAGATGTCGCTGGCCACCCACCAGAAGAGGCTGTCGGTGTCGCGGTCGAGCTGGGTGCAGACGTGGCAGACCAGCGCGGCGCCGTAGAGTTGGTCGATGGTCTCGTTGGCGTACCAGTCGACGCCGTCTTTGTCGCCGGCGTCAAGGCTGCTCCATTCGGTGAAGTGTAGTTCCAGGGGTTTGCCGCCCCAGTTCTGCACCTGTTGGCGGACACGCCGGACGGTGTCGACGAAGTACATCCCCGGCGCGTGTGGGCTCTCGGCGCGGCTGGGGTGGTTGGCGAACTCGTTCTGCGGATAGGCGTGGGTGCTGACGAAGTCGCACGGCGCGCCGCTGGAGCGGAGGTAGTCGAGGAAATCGGGTATCCAGAGCGCCTCGGCGCTGGCGGGGCCGCCGACTTTGAGCTCGGTGTCGACCGCCTTCAGGGCCTCGGCGGCGACGGTGTAGAGCCGCCAATACTCCTCCTGCGTGCCGCTCCAGAAGGCGTCGAGGTTGGGCTCGTTCCAGACTTCGAAATGCCACTGGCGGACTTCGCTGAGGCCGTACCGGGCCACGCAGTGCTTGGCGAATTCTGAGACCAGCAGCCGCCACTCTTCGAAGTCGGCGGGCGGCGTGACGTTCATGTGCCAGTGGAAGAAGGTCTGCTTGCCCGAGGCAAGGGCGGCGGGCATGGGGCCGAGCTCGACGAACGGGCGTAGGCCCACGGAGAGGAGGAAGTCGAAGATGCGATCGACGTGGCCCCATTGAAAGCGCAACTTGCCGTCTTCGCCGCGCACAGCGACGCCGACGTCGTCGTGGAAAAGCCCGTGGAAGCGGCAGGACTCGAAGCCGATCTCCTGTTGGACCAGGCGGATGTGGGATTGAGCGTCGGCGCGCAGGATCTCGAACGCGCGGCCCATGGCGACGCCTCGCTTCCATGGCTGAAGGAGAGGCGGCCCGACCGGCTCCGTTGCGACGTGGGGCATGTTCACTCAGGATACACTTTAGGAAATCGTTTTACCAACCCAAAAATCAACTCGTCCGAGGTGTTCCGGTCGAGTGCCGTTGGACGATGCGCGGCTTGGGGTCGGTGATGACCTCGTTGCGGACAGGGATGCCGGCGATCTGGTCGAGAAGGTTGAGCATTGCCCTCCGGCCGAGCTCCATCAGCGGCATCTCGACGGTGGTCACGCCGGGCGAGACGTAGGTCGCCATCGGTGTCTCGTGGAAGCCGACGACCGAGACGTCTGAGGGAATCCGCAGGCCACGCGCCTCAAGCCGCTGCACGGCAGCAAAGGCGATCACGATGTTGGCGGTCGCGATGCCGGTGATCTCGGGGGTCTCCGAGAAGAACCGGTCTACGGCGGCGGCCACACCTTCGCCGTTGAAGCCGCACGAGGCGACCCGGGTCGGCGGGAGTGGGAGACCAGCTTCCTGGCATCGCTTGAGGGCACCTTCAAACCGCTGTTCCGCTGTCTCGACCCCAGGGGGGCCAGCCAGGTAGGCGATGGTGCGGTGGCCCAGGTCGAGCAGGTGCTGGATCGCCAGTGCCGAGCCGCCTTGGTCGTCGAGGACGACATACGGCGCGTTGCCCCTGGCCCTGCGGTTGACGAGGACAAACGTGCGCCCGCTGGCCTGGAGTCGGTGGATCCACTGGTCGTCGATCGTCGCGTCGGCGATGATCAGGCCGTCGAGTCGGTCTTCGACCAGCAACTCGATGAAAGCGCGGCGGCGCTCGCCCGAGCTGGAGTTCATCAGGAGCAGCGCGTACCCTTGGGCTTGGGCGGCCTCTTCGGCCCCGGCGATCATTTGGGCGTAGACGGGGTTCTGGATATCGGGGATCAGGAAGCCGACCGTCCGCGTGACCTTGGTGCGCAGGCTGCGGGCCAAGGTGTTGGGCCGGTAGCGCAGTGACTCGGCCGCTTGGACGACGCGGGCGCGGGTGTCGTCGCTCACCCGTATCGCGCCGCCATGCAGGATGCGCGACGCGGTGGAGGTGCTGACTTGGGCCATCTCGGCGACGTCGCGCAGAGTCGCGGCCGACCGCTTCAGCCCGCTGTTCGTTTGGTTGCGCATAGTTCGTCGACTTGTGCCGCCGCCCGGGCGAGAGCCTCTTCGGGCGTCACGCGCAGGCGGAGCGCGTCGTCGACCATCCGGTTCAGGATCTCCGCGACCTCGGGGAAGCGGGCGTCCTGCGGCGGGCTTTCGACATCGCGGTGCACCTCCTCGATGATCGCATAATATGGGAACCGAGAGTGCACTTCGGGGTCGCGCCACGTAGAAAGCCGCGTGCCGTTGCCTCCCGACATCGTTGTGACTTTGTCCATTGCGCTTGACGCTACGTGTTTGAGGAAGCGGTACGCCTCGGGCTTGTGCTTGGATCCACTGGTGATGGTGAGCACCCAGTAGATGTTGAGCGAGACCGACCGTCCGCCTCGGCTTGCCGCCGGCATGGCGGAGCAGGCGTTCTTGCCGACGATCTGCGAGGCGGAGGAGTCTTCGGCGACGGCAGCGAAGCCACTCCAGTTCCACATCATCGCCGCCTTGCCGGAAGCGTAGTAGAGGCCGGAAGCGACGCTGTCGAGGTCGAGGCAGGCGGGATCGACGACACGGTGTTTGTGGACTAGGTTGACGAGAAAGTGGAGCGCCAGATGGCCCGCCTCTTTGTGGAACTGCGGCTGGAAGCCGGCGTCCATCAACTGGCCGCCGCGGCTCCAGAGGTGGAGCATGAAGTCGTAAATGTTGTTGTGCGCGTCGGGGAACCCAGCCAGGCAGCATCCC
The DNA here is from genome assembly GCA_018268335.1 of Armatimonadota bacterium. GTDB lineage: Bacteria > Armatimonadota > Fimbriimonadia > Fimbriimonadales > Fimbriimonadaceae > JAHBTB01. The sequence goes on from JAFDWT010000036.1 coordinate 19,830, forward strand.
CACAGCCCCTTTTCGGGCCGGGTGAAGAACTGGGCGATGTCCACGAACTCGTCCCACGTCTTGGGAGGAGCCAGCTCATAGCCGAACCTCAGCCGGAAGGCGGATTGCTCGGCAAAGTCGCCGAAGAGGTCGGTCCGATACATGAAGACCTCGGGGCCGTCGTGGTAGGCGATCCCGTAGGTTTTGCCGTCGGCGCCGGTCTGCAGCCCGCGCATGCTGGGAGACCAGCCGTCGGGCCAGTCTTCGGGCGGGTCAGCTTCGAGGAATGAGTCCAGAGCTAGCAACTGACCGCTGCTTGACGCCTCGGGCATCCAGTCGGTGACGCTGAGGAAGAGGTCAGCCTCGCCGTTCGCCGCCCCGCGGTTGGCGAGCATCTTCTCGTGATAGGGGCCGAGCTCAAAGAACTCAGCGTCCACTTTGATGCCTGGGTTCTCGCTCTCAAATGCGGCGATCTGCTGGGCGAAGGCTCGCTCGAACCCGTCGAAGGCCCTTGAGACGAGTTTGAGTCGGACCTCGCTCATAAGACTAGTGGTGATGTGACCGACTGGCCAGCGACGACCTGGTCGACGAAGGCGGTCGCCCAGCCGAGATATTGACGAGGCTCCAGGAGTTCTTTGACCTGCTCTTCACTCAGCACGGCTTTGATCTCGGCGCAGTCGAGGGCGGCGGTGACGAACGGGACCCCGGTCTCGTGGGCGAGCATGGAGACTTTGTAGACGACGTCGTGAGCACGCTGGCGGCCGATGGTCTCGCCGAGGCGGATCATGAGTGCCTCGGAGCAGATCAGCCCGCCGGTGAGCTCCAAGTTGCGGGCCATCGCGGCGGGGCGGACTTCCAGGCCGACGAGGACGCGGGTCGTGATCTCCAGGCAGCCGGCGGTGTTCACGGTCGCCTCGGGGAGGTATTGCCACTCGGCCTGCCAGGGCCCCATGTCGCGCTCGTGCTCGTGGGAGAGACCACCGAGGGCGGTGTTGGCCTGTCCCTTCACCAATTGGGCAAGAGCCATGACGGCTTCGCAGAGCATGGGGTTGCGCTTGTGCGGCATGGTCGAGCTGCCGACCTTGCCGTCATTGTGGGGCTCGGCGAGCTCGCCGACTTCATCTTTTTGGAGCGAGATGATCTCGTGGGCGATCTTGCCGCACGTGCCCGAGACGAGGGCCAGGACAAAGCACCACTCGGCGATCGCGTCGCGGGCGGTGTGCCAGGCGATGTCGGGGCGACCCAGGCCGAGCTCACGGCAGAAGGCGTCTTGGACTGCCAGGCCGACGTCGGGAAGGCCAGCGAGCGTTCCAGCGGCCCCGCTCAGTTCGCCGACGAGAACCCGTTGGGCGCATTGGGACAGGCGTGTGCGGTGGCGTCGCCATTCGGAGAGCCAGACCGCCACTTTGAAGCCGAAGGTGATGGGGACGGCGTGCTGGCCGTGGGTGCGGCCGGCCATCGGGGTCTCGCGGTAACGGACGGCCAGCTCGACCAAAGCGTTGTCGACCCGGTCCATCTGGGCTTCCAGCAGGCGGTGGGCTTCCTTCAGCTGGAGCGCCACGGCGGTGTCCATGATGTCCTGGGTGGTCGCTCCCCAGTGGACGTATTGCCCGGCGTCGCCGTCGCAGAGCTCGGCCAGGGCCCGGATGACCGGCATGATCGGATGGACGGTTTCAGCGATACCGCGCTCGATGGCGTCGGGGTCGATGAGGTCGCGGCGGGCTTTGCGGGTGATCTCCTCTGCGGCTTCGACCGGCACGACACCGAAACGGGCTTCGGCCCGTGCCAAGGCGGACTCACAGTCGAGCCAACGCTGCAGCAGGCTGTCGTCACTGAAGACGTTGCGCATCTCAGCCGTTCCAAACAGGTCACGGAAGAAGACCGAGTCAATGATATGGGAGGCCATTGCGGGTCACTTGTCGCTGGGCCGGCTCAGCTTTGGTAAAACGATTGCCGTATCCTCATCGTAGCATAGGTTTGACCCAAATGAGTTCAGAATCAACGGCGTGAAGAGATGAGATTGGTCTTCTCCCCGACTCCCTCGCGTCCGGCGCGGTGGCGCAAAGTCCACCTCGACTTTCACAACAGCCGCCATGTGCGCGAAGTCGGCCACCGGTTCGACGCCGATGCCTTTGTGTCCACGCTACGGAGGGCGCATGTCAACTCAATCGTTGTCTTTGCGAAAGACATGCACGGGTACAGCTACTACCCGACGCGGGTCGGCACGGTGCACCCAGGCGTGTCGCGCGACCTGTTGGGAGAGCAAGTGGCCGCCTGCCGCGCTGCCGGTATCGAAGTCTCGGCCTACATCTGCACTCTGTGGGACCACCTCCTGGCCGAGACGAAGCCCGAGTGGCTGAGCGTCAGGCGCGACGGTTCGACGTATTTGCCCGCCCCAGGGGACCCGCCGGATTGGACTGCTCTCTGTGCGTCGAACGAGGAACTGGTGGCTCTACAGGAAGCGCAGGCGGCGGAGGTGCTTTCGGGCTATCCCGTGGATGGCATTTGGTTTGACATGCCGTACCCTCGCGACGCGGAGTGCTTCTGTTCGCGGTGTTTGGATGGGATCAGAGCGGAGGGCGGCGACCCGTACGACGTGGCGACGCAGCGGCACTATCAGCACCGGCTGCACAAGTCTTTCCTTCGCCGGGTCTACGAGGCTTGCCACCGAGCCAAGCCCGGCGTCCAAGTGGACTTCAACAACCAGCCCTGTTTCGGTTTGCCCGAGCGGCTGGGTTGGATGGACAGTATCGACATCGAGGCGCTGCCCACCGCGCAGTGGGGCTACGACTTCTTCCCCTTGGTCGCGCGATACACGCGGACGCTCCCGCTGGCGAGCTTTGGCATGACCGGGCGGTTCTTGCGCGGTTGGGGCGACTTTGGCGGGGTGAAGTCGCATGCCCAGATGCGGGCCGAAGCGTGGCACATTGTCTCGCTTGGCTGTCGCTGCGATGTCGGCGACCAGATGCCGCCGGACGGCGTTCTGGAGAGGGAAGTTTATGCAGCGATCGGCGCAGGGTTTGCTGAGGTCGAATCCTTGGAGCCCTGGCTGGAGGGGTCGACGCCGGTTGCCGAAGCCGCGATGCTGGTCGAAGGCCTGCCGCTTGACACCTTGGCCACTTCTTCGGCCTGTGGTCTGGCGAAAGCGCTGGCTGAGTTGTCCGTGCAGTTCGACGTCGTCGAGACTTCCGGTGACTGGGAGAAGTACGGCTTGGTGGTGGTTGAAGGCATCGAAGTGTCGGAGGCATTTGGTCTTCGGTTGGGGGCCTTTGTTGCCAACGGGGGACGGTTGGTCTTGCTGGGTGAATCCTCGGCCTGGGGCGCGGACGGGTGGTCTTCTGCCAGTGTCCAGCCTGCCTTTGCCGTGGCGCCTGGTGAGTCGAGTGAGGACTACCCGTTTGCACTGTACGGGCCGTCGTGGGGATGGACTCCGCGTGGGGTGGTCTTGGCCCGCGAGGGCGTCGCTGCATTCTCCCGGTCTGGCGAGGCTTACACCAGCCATGCCCAGAGCCCGTTTGACCGCGAGACTGGTCGGGCCGTCGCCGCTGTGGAGGGCCAGATCGGCCGTGTCGGCGTCAGGCTCGGGGAGTTGTATGCCCAGACTGGCTACTGGTTCGCCCGCGACCTCCTGGGGCGCGTGATCGAGTCGGTCATGCCGGAACGTCTGGTTCGGGGGCAACTTGACCCGATCCTCGTCACCTTGGCGGCCGGTGCGCGAAGAGGCCAGTGGCTGGTCCACGTGTTCGACAGCACCGTCGTCCGTCCGTCGTCGGGGCACCCGCCGTTCTACGACGACGCCCCGTCGCGAGGACCGGTGCGGTTCAGCTTGAACCTTGCCGCGGCAGTTTCCAAAGTTACCGCCGTACGCCTAGGTGAAGAGCTGCTGGCCAGCTCGGACATCGAACTGCCCCGCCTCGACCGATATGAGCTGCTGGTCGTCGAGACCTCAGGCGAGGACGAGGGCTAGGCCGTCGCGGGGCGGCACGGTGACAGTTTGGCCCCCTTCGACGACTTGTCCGGTGAGAACGCAGCGCCACATGCCGCTCCCTGGCACCGGAATATCCGTGTGAGCGTCCGTCCAGTTGCATATCCCGATGAGCCGCCCTCCGTCACGGTCGAGCCTCAGCCAGACGGCGGGAGGCAAGACAGGATCGGCGGCGTAGTCATAGCCAGGCAGCTCGATGCGAGAGCCCAGGGCCGCGTGGGCGGCGACGGTGCGGACGACGGGCACGCCGGGGTGGTCAGCTTTTCGGTAGAGCCATCCGGACAGCTCGGTAGTCGAGCCCGAGCCGAGCATGAAGGCTGCCCAGCGGCGGTGCTCGTCGGCAGGCAGTTGGATGTGGTCGAAGAGGCCGAAGCCGTCGCCGTTCAAACCCCAGAACCGGGTGAGCCCATAGAGCCCGGCGATGTAGGCCGCCCAGACGGCTTGTTCGCGCACCATCTCTTGGACGCCGCAGGAGCCCTCGCTGTCGGCATAGTAGCGGAAGTGGTCGCAGTACTTGGACCGCCAGGGGCCGCCGAAGGGGAGGCCGATGCAATGGAGCATCAGCCCATCATCGGGGATCCGGCGGCGGATCTGGGCGAGGAACCAGTTCATCCACTCGACGGCGGTCGGCCCGTCTTCGGAGAGACGGACATTTGTCTCCTCGAAGGTCATCGTCCAGAAGTCGAGCTTAGTCCCCTCGAAGCCCCACTCGTTGAAGACGAGGTCGAGGGCTCCTTCGACAAACTCCCGCACGTCGGCGCGGGAGAAGTCGAGGAACCGCATCTCGGGCATCCAGTTCAGCCGGGCTTCGGTGAGGAACCACTCGGGCTTTTCGAGGTAGAGCGGCTGCCCGGCCATGACGGCTGGCGTGATCCACAGAGCGGGCCGGAAGCCATGGCGGCGCATCATGTCGGCGACCGCCCTCATACCGCCGGGGAAGCGGGGGTCGCCCTTTAGACGCTCGGGTTTGTAGAAGACGCCGAAGTCAGACATGCCGAGGGTGCCGTCTTCGTTTTCGATGGTCGCCGCCGGTCCGGCCCAGCCGTCGTCGGCCTGTACCCAGCGCACTTGGGGCAGTTCGCGCGCGAGCCAGGCGCACATGGCGTCGATGCGGTCGTAGTCGATGTCGCGGAAGACCCCGTCGTTCCAGGTCGCCCAAGTTAGGCCGACGTCGGGGTTCTTTTGGGCTGGTGTCAGGCCTAGTTGGCGGGCAATGGCGTCGTTGTAGGAGTCAAAGAGGCTCGGCGCGAGTTCACACTGGAAGTGCTTCAAGAACCAGCCTTCGCACCGGCGGGACCGTGATTCGCCGTCGACGCCCCAGGGGACGAGCCGGGCGGTGACGACGAGCTCGCCACTCTTGTTTGGCCCCCATTCCCACAGGCACCGTGAGGCGACCTCGGAGGTCGGGCCGGTGAGCCAGCCGGTGCCGTCGGGGCCAAAGACGACGATGGGGGGATAGATGCCGAAGCCGGGGGCACCGACGGGCTCCTCGAAGTGCATGTTCTGCGTGAGCGGCGAGTGCCAGCCTTGTTTCCAGTCTTCGTCGCCACGGACGATGCTGCGGCCGGCCAGACGGATGAGGGCGGGGTGATGGACATGGCACTCAGACGCTTGCCAGCCCGTGCAGAGGGTGACGACGACCTCGCTATGGGGTGGCAGGTCTGTAGGAAGCGACTCCCACTCGGCGTCGGAGAGGGCGATCCAGCCTGGGGCGAAGTCTTCGGTCCCGCGGCTCGAGACGGCTTGCATGAGCACGGGCAAGGGACTACTGTCGGGATACGTCAAAGGGCCTCTGAGGGCGACTCTACCAGAGCGGCGTGAGTGTGGGCAATCGGTTGCCCTAAGCGTGGCCGCATGGCCAACCAGGCCAGGTAGAGTGATCGCGCCATGGGGCTTTTCGCCATGACGTTTGATGCAGGACCTTACACGTTCGTCGGCCCCAAACTCCGTGAAATCGCGTTCCCGCTGGGCGGCATCGGGACGGGTTGCGTCAGCCTGGACGGACGCGGCGGACTGCGAGACTGGGAGATCTTCAACCGACCGAACAAAGGCTCGTTCTTGGAGATGACCTTCGCCGCGCTTTGGTGTCGACCGGAGGGAGGCGAAGCGCAGGCGCTCGCTGTCCGCGGGCCACGCGTGCGCGACTGGTTTGGCGAGGGAAAGGGCGGATGGGACAGAGGCCACGGCCTGCTGTTCAAGCAGATGGACGGGCTGCCGGGGTTCGACGACGTCGAGTTCGTCGGCACGTTTCCTTTTGCCCGGCTGCGCTTCAAGAAAGAAAGCCTTCCGCTAGAGGTCGAGCTCTGCGCGTTCAACCCGTTCATACCGCTTGACAGCCGGAGTTCGAGCTTTCCGCTGGCTTGCCTGGTGTACCGGGTCACCAACCGGACTGACATGCCGGTCGAGCTCTCCTTGGCGATGAGCTTGATGAACCCAGTCGGCGAGGGCGCCCCCGGTGAGCCGGACGAAGACAGAGCCCAGAACACCAGGTTTGAGCGGCCCTCTTGCCGAGGCTTGGCTTATTCCAATGCCAGGTGGGGAGATGGCGATGCCTACGCCGGAACCGCCTGTCTTGCCACGAATTGGCCCGACCTGAGCATCATGGACGCCTGGAAGAGCGAGGGGTGGTGGGACGGCGTCCAGCGGTTTTGGAACCTGTTCCGCGAGACGGGACGAGTCGACGACACAGCCGACGGGCCGGGCAAGCGGATGACCGGTTCTGTGGCGGCCTTGGCCCGGCTGGAGCCCGGGGAGTCGGTCGAGATTCCATTCGCGATCTCGTGGGTGTTTCCGTACGCTGAGAAGTATTGGGCTCCAGCGGGGCAGGAGCGGGCGACCTGGACGCCACACTATGCGACCGTGTGGCCTGAGGCCACCGACGCCGCCGACGAGTTCTTTGCCCGATACGACGAGCTGAAGTGCCGGACTTTGGCTTTCGAGGAGGCTTTGTTCACCTCGACAATGCCAGTAGAGGTCATCCAGACGGTCAGCGCGACGGCATCCATCCTGCATTCGCCGACCGTGATTCGGCTGGAGGACGGCACGTTCTGGGCCTGGGAGGGATGCTCAGTGGGCGAGGGGTGCTGCGAGGGCACATGCTCCCATGTGTGGAACTACGCGCTGACCCACGCTTATCTCTTCCCTGACATGCAGCGCAGCATGCGGGAAGCGGACTACAAGAACAACTTCAATTGTGGACCGATGGGTGAGAAAGGGGCCCTGATTTTCCGGACGCAAATACCGCTTGGGAGCACGGCGGAACTGTGGCATGCGGCCAGCGACGGCCAGCTTGGCGGTGTTGTCCAACTGTATCGAGACTGGAGGCTGACTGGCGACGAGCAAATGCTTCGCGAACTGTGGCCGAGCGCGAAGAGGGCGCTGGAATTCGCCTGGGTGCAGTGGGACCGCGACCGCGACGGCCTCGTCGACGGCGACCAGCACAACACTTACGACATCAACTTCCAGGGCCCGAACCCGCTAACGCAATTCTTCTATCTGGCCGCCCTGCGGGCTGCTGAGGCGATGGCACGGCACATGGGCCAGAACGAGTCGGCAGACATTTACCGCGACCTGCATGTCCGAGGCAGCAAGCTCACCGAAGAGCGGATTTGGAACGGCGAATACTTCTTCCAAGACTTCGACTGCGAGGGACCGGGGAAGACGAAGTACCAGCACGGCCGGGGCTGTCTGACCGACCAGCTACTCGGCCAGCTAGCGGCGACGGTCGCGGGGTTGGGCGATCTCGTCGATTCCGGTATGGTCCGGGCTGCTTTATCGGCGGTCTTCAAGCATAACTTCAAGGACCCCTTGGGCGACCACGAAAACCTGCAGCGCGTATACGCGGTCAGCGACGAGCCCGGGCTCATCATGTGCTCTTGGCCCCAAGGCGGGCGACCGGAGTTTCCGTTCGTCTACTCCGACGAAGTCTGGACGGGGATCGAATACCAAGTCGCTTCCCACTTGGCTTTTGAGGGAATGGTCGATGAATCCCTGACGATTGTCCGAGGGGTGCGCCAACGCTACGACGGCGAGCGGCGCAACCCGTGGAACGAGTTCGAGTGCGGTAGCCACTACGCCCGGGCGATGGCTTCGTACGGGGTCTGGTTGGCTCTGACCGGATTCCGCCACGATGCGGTCGCCAGCACGACGACGCTGGAGCCCCGTTGGGAGGCCAATGGCTTCAAGTGCTTCTTCTGCACGCCACAAGGCTGGGGAGTGGCTTCAGAACCCGGCTCGTCACCCAGGTTGGAATTCTTTGAACGTCGATCCTCAACGGGAGCCTGAAGGCGACGGGTTCAGCGTCTTTCGGCCCCTTTGGCGAGGCAGTCCTTCACCAAAGAGCCGAACGACGGCGTGGGTTTGTAGTCCCAGCCACTGATGAGGGTCGGTCCGGCGGCGGGGTGGAGGTCCCAGGCGACCCAGTTGCAGTTCCGCTTCTCCCACTCGGCCAGGCAGCGTTCGACCCAGGCGTTGGGCTTGTCAGCCGTGGCCCGGGGGTTGTTGGCGCCGAATTCGCTGAGGATGACGGGGACGTGCGGCAAGGCCTTGTCGAGCTTGGCCAGGTGCTGGTCGATGGTGTCGCCTTTGATCGGATAGGCGTGGCAGGCGTAGACGACGCCCTGGCCGTCCTTGGTGTCGGTGAGGGTGTAGCCCTTGAGGAATCCACTGAGGTCGTAGGCCCAGTCGAGCCCGCCGGCGACGATGAGGTTGCGGGCACCGGTCGCTCGGATGACGCCCAGGAGCTTCTGCATGCCCGGAGTCCGGTACTTCATCGGCTTGAACGGCCCCTGGCGGGCGCCGGGCCCGCGGGTCTCGTTGACTTCGCCGCCGTTCAGCCAGACGTACCAGGTGATGTCGTGGGTCTCGTTGTAGAGGTCGTAGATCACGGCCGGGTTGTTCTTGTAGAGCGCTCCGACCTCCTTCCAGAAGTCGACCGAATACATGTCGGGCATCTGGTGCTGGCCGATGTTCTTGCCCCACTCGCCGACGTTGTTCCAGTGGAGGTCGAGCATGATGTACGCCCCGTTGGCGGCGCAGAAGTCGACTGCTTTCTTGATGAGCGCGCGGTAGCTCTTGCCGCCGTCCTTCTGTTCGGGGCCGTGGCCGAACCAGCGGTCTTGCGACATCGGCAGGCGGACGATGTTGCTCTTCCAGTCTTTGACCGCGACCTCGACGGTCTTGAGCATGTGCCCCTCGCCGTCCGACGACCACTCCATGCAGGCGACGTTGACGCCCATGAGGCGCACGGGCCGGTTCTTGTCGTCGAGGATCTGGTTGCCCTTGGTGTGGAGCGGCGGTAATTTCGCGGCTGGGGCGGCCAGGGCAAAGGCGGTCAGGGCAAGTAGGCTCATCTTTGATCCCTCAAGCTCAGTCTAGCCTGATTTATCAATAAATCATTCTTTCATTTTGTCAACGCCCATGAGCCCGTGGGGGCTGAGGACGTCGACGATGTGGGTGGTCTCGATGGTCTCGACTCCGTGCGGATAGTTGGGTGGGAGGACGAGCACGGTGCCGCCTTCGACGATGACCTCGCGGCGCTCCTCGCCGAGGAACCACTTGATCTTGCCGCTGAGGATCACGGAGATCTGCTCGCTCTCATGCTGATGGACCGGCACTGTCGCGCCGGGGTGGAGGACGACGTGCGCGACCAAGGCGTTCTGGGCGTCGATGCAGTGGCGGTCAAGGCCCGGGACGGGTTGGTCGAATCGGGCGTCGGCCCAGCGGATGATCTGAAGGTCCATGGAGGGATCATACACAAACGACAGGGGCCCGCTCGTTTGCGCGGGCCCCGGGGCTTTGGGGAAGTGAAGTTCAGTCGATCGCCAAGCCCTTGAGGTTGCCGACCATCATCAGGTTGTCGCCGCTCTTGCGCAACGTTAGTCCGCCGTCCATGCCGATCTCGAAAGTGTCGATCCGTCCCGACGACGTGCCGAGGACGAAGAGGAACTTGCCGTCCGGCGACAACGCGAGGTCCTTGGTGTCCGGCGAGTTGACGCCCATGCGGGCCGCCGTGCCGATCTTTTTGAGGCCACCCATGGCGACTTCAAAGCTGGTCACCGAGTTGCTGACGAAGTTCGCGACATAGAGGCGTGACCCGTCCTTGCTGATGGCCGTCCAGCAGGCGGCGGTCTCGCCGTCGCCCATCGTGGCGCCTCGGTTGAGAGTGCCGTCGCCCCTGACGTTGAAGGTCACGACGGCGCTGCCGCGGAAGTTGCTCACGAAGACGTGCTTGCCGTCAGGTGACCAGCTGAAGCCGACGTCGCCGCTGGCTTCGCCGGTCGGCAGGGACGAAGCGGGCATCAGCTTGCCGTCCATGCCCAACCGGTAGCTGCTGACGCGGCTGGTCTCGGCCGCCTGGTGGCCGTTGGTCGCCACGAGAGTCTTGCCGTCGGGGCCGAACTCGATCTGGGCTGGGCCGGCGCCGGCGGGGAAGGTGAGTTGACTGCCTGGGATCATGGTCAACTTGCCGTCCTTGGAGAGGTGGAAGCCGGTGAGGTTCGGCGTGCCGCCCGAGCCGGCTTGGTTGGCCACATAGACAGTCTCGCCCGAGACGGCGATGCTGACTGGGTTCATGCCGTGGCTGGAGAACTGGCCGGTCTTTTTGAGTCCGCCCATGGACTTCTTGAACACAGTCACGTCGCCGCTGCCCGGGTTGGCGGCCAGTAGCCAGTCGCCGGTGGCGACCAGGGCGTTTTGGTCATCGACGTCGCCAGCGATGCCCTTGCCGCCGGTCGGCATCGTGCCGGTCAGCTTCAACGTCCCGTCGGCCATCCGATCAAAGACGGCGACGCTGTTTGCCTCGGTGCGGTTGGTCAGGGTGTACAGGTGGCCGGCGGGAGCGTCGGCCAGGGCAAAGGCGGAAACGGCCATCGCGGCCGCCAGAGAGACGAGTCGGATCGTGTGATGTCGCATGACGGGATGGGAAAGGGCGCGCGGGACAAGACCCGTCCACGGTCCTAGCCCTGGTCCCGCGTATGCTCGGCGACATGCCCAAGGGTTTCGTCCCTTATCGTCCAGACCGAGTCGTGGTCGAGGAGTCCCGCCGACGGTTGGAAGCCGACTTTGAAGTCGCCGACCAGCGGCGGACTGCCCGTCACTTTTCGACCGACCCTGTGCCAATCGACTTGATCGAGACCGCTATCCGGATCGCCGGGACCGCACCCAGCGGGGCACATAAGCAGCCCTGGCACTTCTGTGTTATCGGCGACCCGGCGACCAAAGCGGCCGTCCGCGAGCGGTGTGAAGCCGAGGAGAAGAACTTCTACGAGAAGCGGGCCCCACAAGAGTGGCTCGACGCTCTTGCACCGCTGGGGACGGACTTTGTGAAGGCACATATCACCGACGCTCCTTGGTTGGTCGTCGTCTTTCGGCGTGACTACGACATGCTGCCGGACGGGACGAAGTCGAAGAACTACTACATGACCGAGTCAGTGGGGATCGCGGTCGGATTTCTCATCCAGGCTTTGCACCGGGCTGGCTTGGCCACGTTGACCCACACACCGGCTCCCATGACTTTCCTGCGAGAAGTCTGCGGTCGGCCGGTTAACGAAAAGCCGTTTGTGTTGATCCCTGTCGGCTACCCGGCTGCCGACTGCCTCGTCCCCGACCTTGAGCGCAAGCGAGTCGAAGAGATCATGTCCTTCAAATAGCAACGGCGGTTTCCGTTCATCGCTAGGTGGAGGCGTCGAGGGCTCGTTCGGGCATGCCGCGGATGGACGTCCAATACTCCTCGCGCACGTCTTCGTCGATGTGGACGCCAGGCTGACCGTAGAGCCGGTCGCCGGCGCGTTTCCTCGGGCCGCTGATCCAGTACGGCTCGCCTGTCTCGATGTCGTAGTAGTTGGCTTTGTAGTCGTCGCCCTTAAGCGACTGGAACTCCTTTCCCTGGTAATGGACCGTTTTGCCTGTTTTGGAGAAGGTGACACGACCGATCCGGCCTGTACCGTTGAGCTGCTCCTTGTTTTCGATGTACATGATGCGGGACGCCTTGGTTCGATTGTGTCCGACCTGTGTGCACCGCCCGACAGTGCGTGGAGCTTGCCACTCATTCCAGCACGGGGGCGAATGGGGACGAATCTCTTGTAAGAACAAAGCTTTAGCTTGTCTTCAGAAAGTCGTCGGACCGCCCATACCACGTCAAAGTGAAGCCAAGGAGACGGTTGTCTTTGACGATAGGCTTGAGAGAAGTTCCGAGCCTCTCGCCCACGAGAGTGAACGCGCCGTTCTCTTGCTTGAGGTCTAGGGTGAAGTGACCTAGTTTTGCTACGAAAAGGCCATCGACCACTTCGAATGTCAACTTGCCCAGATGCTTGTTTGTGTATGTGCCGGCGATCTGCTTCACATCGACAATCAAGATGGGCTGGAATGCTAGGTTTGTCTTCGGTGTGGGCTTCTTGTCGTAGTAGGCCGCTGCCTCTATGAGATAGTCAGGCAACAGGTCGGCTTGACCCTTGAGACCGAGTTCGTGGTCAAAGACGTCAAGCATGATAATGGCTTCAAGCGCACTTGCTGGCCCGTCGCCGTTGACGAGCAGGCCGAAGCCGATGCCTTTCTCTGGCAGCATGGCGACCATCGAGGCCGCCCCGGCATAACCGCCGCCATGGGTCAGCAAGGGTGTCAATTTACGATAAGAGCCTGTGCTCCAGGCTCTGGCAAACCCATCTCTGATTCGGATCGACCCGTTGGGGGTGCCCGTCGAGAGCCTCGTGAAGAGCCTGCCTCCGAGGTTGCTGGACAGGAGGTTCGTGATGTATTTACCAAGGTCGCGCGCCGTGGTGCCCATTCCGCCAGCGGCGTGCATCGTCGAGTCGATCTTTACCGGCTTGGCATATTGAAAGGAGCCTGCAGACATCATGAGTGGCGCGGCACAGTTGTCACGGCCATACATGCTGGACGCGAAGGCAGTCGTGTTCGTCAGGCCGAGGGGCTTGAAGACGATGTCTTCGAGGGCGACTCGCCAGTCCTTGCCGGTCACCTTTTCGATGATCCTGCCGAGGAGCGTAAAGTGGACGTTGCTGTAGGCCGTGCGGTCTGCCGCAATGCCAGTCGTGCCCAGCCAATGCCGGTAGCGGTCTTCTGTGATCTCTCCGGTGTAGGCGTCGAGAAGGACAGCTTGGCTGCAGTCGATGCCGAGCCGATGGCTGAGAAGGTCTTCGACTGTCACAGCCTGTTTCGGTGCCTTACTGAGCTTGAACCAGGGAAGGTACTTGGTCACCGGGTCCTTGACGTTGAGCTTCCCCTGTTCCTCCAGCTTGGTCACCGCGAGGGCTGTGTAGGTCTTTGTCAGGCTGGCGATGTAGTAGCACGTGTCTGGGTCGGCGGCTTTGGACTGCTCGAGGTCGCGATATCCCCATGATTCGAGCAGGGCCACCTTGCCGTCCTTGACGACGACCAGCGAGTAGCTGGAAGCACCGAGTCCCTTTGCCGCTTGGTGCCAGCGATCGGTGAACTGTGCATAGGGGTTGTCCAGTGCCATCTTCGGCGGGCTGGGGAAAAGGAGCGCACAAAGGCAGGCGACCGGAGACATCGCACCAGTGTGGGGTTTGGTGGCCAACTATGGCTTGAACAAATTTGTGAAAATGCGATGGACTGCCAGCTGATACTCCTTCGGCGAAACACCGAATTGTCTCTGGAAGGCCCGGGTGAAGTGAGCTTGGTCGGCGAAGTGGCCGGCCTGCGCTGCTTGTCCAAGGGTCGCTCCGGTGGACATCGCGTTTGTAGAGACGGCTAGCCGGTAGTAGGTGCGGCGCTGCACAAAGGTCGTGCCGGTATGGCGTCGGAAAAGGGCCGAGAGATAGGTCGGGTCGACGCCGACGCTAAGAGCCAGTGAACAGAGGGAATGGCGAGGGTCTTTTCTCAGGTTCTTCTCAGCGATGTGTAGAAGTCGATGGGGTTTTATTCCCACTGGTTGCGCCCATTGGACAGTTGGGGAGGCTCCGTCTAGCAGCCTTGGCACCGCTGCGATCAAGCTTGCACTTGGATCCATTGCCTGCCAGAGGTAGTCCGGCTTGGCTGTCTCCGACAGCGGAAAGGAGGCGACTGTCGCGCCGTGGGGCCCGATTGTCGTGCAGTGGACCGCTGTGGCGGGCTTTGACACGGCGGCACCGATCATCGCCAAGAACGAGCCAGTGGGGGATTCTTCCAGCAACGAGCCTTGGATCAGAAACGACGCATGGTCGTGACCATCAGCGTGCCAAGGCATTTTGGTGCCTGGTTCGTACCACCGGATCGTGACGCCCGAAGCCATGGTCATTGGCATTGACAAAGGACTACCCAAAATGTCAAAGGTCCGTTTCGTCTTGCCGTCCAACAGGCTTCCACCTAGCATATGGCAAACAGAAAGTCCCGACTCTATGGCAAGAGTCGGGACTGGGTCGATTACTTGTAGTTCTTGGCGTTCTTGTCGTTCAGCCCGGGCGGATGCCGGTCGTTGCCGACGGGGCCGCCTTTTGGTGGCATCTTGTCGGTGGCGCCAGGCGTGTCGCTACCGCAACCTACCAGTGGAAGCGATAGGAGCAAGGCTCCGATCAGAAGCAGGATCAGTTTCCGTTCCAGAACGCACCCCAGAGCGTCTTGCCCTTTGTGTTCATCCAGGCGCAGTATTCGGTCGTGCCTGGCGCTTCGTTCCAATCGATGAAGGCGTCGCGCTTGATCGGCTTGGCGCTGCCGTCGGCCTTGCCGGCGGGGATGCTGTTGCCGTTGAAGAACTTGCGGGTGTCCCAGACCTGGTTGTACCAACTCCATCCGCCCGTCGTGTCGCTTGGGTCGATCCAGTTGGCCTGGTAGGCGCGGAAGTAATACCAACCGACAGCGGTGCCGCCCCAGACGTTAGGAGCGAAGGCGACGCGGGTGGAAATGTCATCCATGCTGGAGAGCTTGCGGCCGTAAACGTAATTGGTGAATCCGCCGTCGCAGCCGCCGTTGTCGGTCGCCCAATAGCCGGAATAGCCCGAGTCATTGATGGCCAAGGTCGTCACCTGGCTCCATACATAGCCTTCCAACTGGTTGTCGCCCGGGATCGCGCGGGTCGCGTCCCAGAACAGGGCCTTGGACTTGACGTATGGCATCAGGATGTCGCTCCATATCGGCGGATCGTAGTTCGGGCCGCTGTCGGTGATGACAGTGCCGTCGTCATAGTCGCTGCCGTACATCTGCGCCGCCAAAGTGATCTGCTTGACGTTGGACAGTGTGGCTGTTGCTTTGGCGGCTTTCTTTGCCTGCGCGAAGACCGGGAAGAGGATCGCCGCCAAGATCGCGATGATCGCGATGACGANNGACGAGGAGCTCGATGAGGGTGAACGCTCGCGATTTCAGTTTCATGTGCAATTAACCTTGCGCCATTGCAAGAGACCGGAGCGGTCCGGCCGGCAACGGAAGTTATAAGAAGTCTACTTCACTTCTTAACAATTCCTCAGCGCAATATCTAAGCACTGTTGCTTGCAGCATTCCTAGGCGCCACTGGTCTCCCGCCCTTTGCAGTCCACTTTGGTAGTAGCGACATGCGCACCATGCTCACATGCAGCGTCGTGTCCATGCGCTCCAATGCAGGGTCGTAGAAATCTTGGGCTGAGCTTGCCAGCGAAGGCACTACGCGGACTTCGACGCCAGCTTCATGACAGGCGGCAGGGAGGTCGAGAAGCGTCTCGCGACTGCGCCAGTCACGTGGCTGTCGGCTGACCCAGACTCCATGGTCGTGACAGTCCTCGAACCCCTCGTAGGTGAATGCGTAGCGCACAATCTGGCCGCCTCGCCAGCTCGACTCGTGGGATTGATCGATCAAGAGCAGCATCCGACAGTTTGTCGATTCCGAGAATGTCTGCCTGTCTTGGATAGTCGTGGACTCCACTGGCCAAACGCCGATCCGGGGGCAGTCGCGAGGAAAGAAGTACAGAGGGCTGTGCCATGCGTCGATGGCAAAGACCAGAGGCTCTGTGTCTGGATGCCGCAACGGAGGCCGTGGATGGAAGGCCTCGATGTCGTCCCGATCGCTAAAGTGGTAGAGCAGACCGCTGCTCATGCCAGCGACGATACCCGCTCGAGCTCTTGCGCGAGCTTGAGCACGGTGTTCCAGTTCCTGGCGGTCGCTTCTTTGACCAGCTTGTTGAAACCCTTCACTTTTGGCAATGTCGACCAACCAATGCCGTTTGGGTAGGCCACGACAAGTTCTCGCTCAGTGCATGCTAAGGCCTCAGGGCCAGCCACCTGGGCTTGGACTTGCGCGACATCCTGCGGTACGACCGTTGCCCGGGCGAAGTAAACCAGAAGGTGCGATGGGTCGTCGGACGCCATCGACGGGAACGGGTTTTGGGAAATGGTCCCTTGCAGTTCCAGCGGACGCCTTGCGACGGTTTTGGACTCGAAGTCAAAGTGCGCAGCGAACATGCGTTCGACTTGGTCGGCGGCATCGTCTGGAGATTCGGCAGGATGCAAAGCCACGGCGCTACCGGTTTGCAGAACCGTGGACACAGCTTGGCAGCCAGCTGCCTGCAGCATTGACTTCAAATCTTCCATGCGGACACGGCGGTTGCCTACGTTGAGACCACGGAACAAGAAGGCGTAAGCAGGCACGCCCATATTGTGACGCCGGCTTATGACTCGGGCCGAAGCGCAACGCTGAGGATCTTTTTGTCGGCCGTCAGCACGAAGCCGACGATGATGCTGCGCTTCCCGACTTTGACCCGATAGCGTAGGAAGGAGTCCGGATCTTGGTCTTCAGTCGAGCAGTAGGCGAACGAATCGATCCCTGGTTTGAACATCGCGTACTGCTCCAGCACCATTTGGCCGCGGCCGGTCGTGAACATCTCTTCGAGTTCTTTGTCGTAGGCCGGGTTTTTGGCTTCTCCTTTGGCCAAAGCCTCCAGGGCAGACTTCAGTCGAGCAGACAATTGGGGGTCGGGGTCAGGCGACTCGACTGGCGGTTTGGGGACAAGGTCAGGATCGTAAGCCGCTGCAATACGCTGGGCGAAGCCGTCGCCGCTGACTTGGGCGAGGTTGGTCATGACGACTACCGTCATGTTTTTGTCCACGACCCGAGTGATGCTGTTGCCGAAGCCGCCGGTGTTGCCGCCGTGGGTCACGTACTTGTGACCATAGCCTTCGCGAATGAACCAGGCAAAGCCGTAACCGGTGCGCCGCTTGTTGGGCAGGCGGCCTGAGGTCTGCATCATTTTGACGGTCTCTGGCTTCAGCAACTTGCCTTCTCTCAGTCCTTTTTCAAAGGTCACGAGGTCCTCGGGGGTGTTCATGGTGCTCCCGTCGCCGTAGAGGCCGGGTATGGCGAGCCCGTCGACGACCGACGGCTTTGTCTCCCAATACCCCTTCACCTTGGCCTCCACGGCGCGTCCGTCGGAAATGTAGCTGCGCTTCATGCCGAGCGGTTTGAACACCCACTCTTGGGTCAAGTCGAGGATCGATTTGCCCGTGATCTTGCCAGCAATCTCGCCGAGAAGCAGATAGTTGCTGTTGCTATAGGCGAAGCGTGAACCGGTCGGGAAGTCGAGCGGCTGCTTGGCCATCTCTTCAAACCACTTCTTGGTCGTCCAATTGCCGGTCAGCGTCAGACTCTCTACCACGGCGTAGTCGGCCAGACCGGATGTGTGACCCAGCAGATTGCGGATGGTAATGGGCGCCCAAAGGGCCGGTGTGTCAGGAAGGTACTTGGAGACGGAATCGTCAAGGCCGATCCTCTTTTGCTCCCACAGCTTCATGATCACGGTGGCGGTGAAGCACTTGCCGATGGAGCCAGCCTCGAAGACCATGCCCGGTTTCATGGGTGTTTTCGCCACTAGGTCGGCGACCCCGTAGGCGGCGGACTTGACCACCTTGTCGTCTTTGGTGATCACGACGGCGACGCCGGGAATGCTCTGTCGAGCCATCTCCGCTTGGATGAAGTCGTCGACTTTGTCAGCTCGGGCTTGGCAAAAGGTTGCGAAGGCAAGGACGCTGGCTAGAGTCCTCGGTGCGATGGGCATCATTCGAATTGGTTTACGTACAAAGGAGGGGACTAGTTCCGATTCTGAAAAAACGTCAGGTCAGCTAGTGGGTGACCAGTCTCTGGCTTGGGCGGGAGTCCCAAGTCTGGGTGATGTGCAGGGCCTGAAAGTGGATTGGGGTCATGCCTTCGTGACGTTTGAATATCCGCCGGAGGTAGCCGCTGTCCGAGAAGCCGCAGTGGTGGGCGATCTCTTCCAACGACAGTTCACCGACAATCAGCAGGTGTTTCGCATGCTGGACTCGGCGTCGATGGATGGCTTCGACCAGGCTGACGCCGTAAACGCTCCGATACACGCGGCCCAGATAGTCGGGGCAGCAAGCCAGCCGGTCCGCGATGGACGAAGTCGTCAATGGATGGTGGAAACAGGTTCGCACAATCGCATTGGCCCGGGATGCTAACGTCGCCGTCGACTCGGCCACTCCGGCGCCTGGATGGTCAAGCGACGCTTCGCATAGGATCGAGAGCATCGTCGAGTCGGCGGTCCCGCCGCCACAGGCACCAATGTCGATGTCATCCAGCAACCGGTGGAACAGGGCGACCATGTGGTCTGGTCGGGCCACAGTCTTGTGCTGCGGAACCTCGGAAACGAGGTCGGACGCGGTTGACGTGCTGTCGCGGAGTGTGAAGTAGGCCCAGTAGTAATTGAGGGCCATCGAGTTGACCTTCCAGCCGCTGTGTCTGCGGTCGGGCCAGAGGAGAATCAGCTGGTTGGGTCCGACAGTGTAACGGTCACCGGACTCCTCGATGTGCAACTCGCCTTGTCGCACAAAGATAAGTTGGAACGCGGACAAGACCCGTGACGGGTACCGGTTCTCGTCTCGGGGAGAGAAGACTCCTGCCGACACGCAGCGTACTGGTAGGTCGAGGGTGACAGCCAACATTTGGGAATTATTCATGTTGTCGGAATCATCCCGTTCATGTTTGGTCTCCTCCTTGGGGAAAGCGATTGCCCTTCAATACACTAGGCGCTGGGCACCTAATTCCCACAACGTGTCACAAATCCGACATTTTGTAGCGACCTCTTCTCGGGAAACCAAGACAATGAAGTACTCCTGTTCTCATTCGCGCCATCACAGCGCCGCGTTCACTCTTATCGAATTGCTCGTCGTGATCGCCATCATCGCGATCCTTGCCGCGATCCTCTTCCCGGTCTTCGCCCAAGCCAAGGAGGCTGCCAAGAAGACGACCGGCGTGTCCAATTTGAAGCAGATGACATTGGCCAACATGATGTATCTGACCGACTATGACGACACCTTTGTGCCGGCATCGAGGACTGACACGGACGGCACCCAGTTCATCTGGATGTTCATGGTGTACCCCTACACCAAGAACCTGGACATTTATCGTAACCCTCAGGGCGAGCCGAACCCAGGCGCTAGCGGCGACCCGTTCTACCAGAGCTTCTGGAAGTATGTGGGCGGGACATATGGGAGCATTCCGCGCGCGGCGATGAAGGGGCAACAGTTCTACAACGTCAGCGACCACAATGCGATCGCTCGGGCACTGGACGCCGTGGGCTCCCTACATGACGGCGTCATGGGTTGGATCATGGCCAACCCATCGGGAGTCGGCTGCTGGGGGTCGTGCAACTGGAAGACGACTCCGAGCCTGTCTCAGACGCAAATCGGCAATGTCGCGGACCAAGCCTTGATCTTTGACGCGGGTGAACCGACCGGCGACTATGCGACGGGCCGCCCACAAGACGAGGAGCTGGGCACCTGCGCCTATCGCATCACCTATAGCCCCGGCGGCGACAGCATCGGCGGCGCGACCCCGCGCTGGGTCGGCGGCGTCAAGAGCTGCGCTGAAATCCGAGGCCCTGGGCCGGGCTCGCGCTACACCACTCCCATGGAGCAGGCGAGGAAGATCCTTAAAGGTCAAGCCAACATTGGGTTCAGCGACGGCCACGTGAAGTCGATGGGTCTGCCCGCGCTCTATCAGACGGAGCAGTGCGACTTGTTGCCGAGCAACCGCTGCATGATCCACCTCTCGCCCAAGAACTGACCATGAAAGGGGTTTTGGTTCTTGGACTATGCGCGGTCGGCATTCTGGCAACGGGGTGCGCTGACACGGGTAGCGACTTGACAAAAGAAGACAAGGTGAAGATGGACAAGCTGTTCCGTGAGGGCGTCAAGCCTCCTGGGAAGGACAGTTCCAAGCCGGCGGCGCCGTCAGGGCCGACCGCCGAAGCTGGTCAGCCGATCAACGCGGCTGACAAGTGAAGAGGACAAGCAGAAGTGGATACAGCCACCGGTTTACCGGTGGCTGACTTTTTTGGGCCTTTACTGTTGGTTAACATGTGGCTCGCAGACTTTTGGTATGACTGGCAAATGGGTGCGGCCAGACCGCCATCCAACGACCAAGGCAGGGACTTGCTATGACCATTACCGACCAGATCGTTGATCTACTTGAAAACCACGGCGGTGACCTCTACTTTGGCGAGCAAGTCACGGAGAAGGAACACGCCCTGCAGGCTGCATACTTTGCCGAGAAGGACGGTGCGAAGCCTGAGCTCGTCGCAGCTGCCTTGCTCCACGACATCGGCCACCTGTTGCACGGCCTTGGTGAGGACGTCGCCGAGCAGGGCATCGACGGCAAGCATGAAGACGTGGGGGCCGAGTGGCTGGACGGGCATTTTGCGCCCGAGATCGTCGACTGCGTGCGGCTGCATGTGGACAGCAAGAGGTACTTGACGGCGACGGAGCCGGGCTATTTGGAGGGGCTGTCCGAGGCTTCACTGAAGAGCTTGGAGCTTCAGGGCGGGCCTTTCACGGCTGATGAAGTGAAGGCGTTCGAAGCGGCTGAACCGCACTTCCAGGTCGCCCTTCAGGTGCGCCGATGGGACGACCAGGCCAAAGTGGTCGGCCTCGAGGTGCCGGGCGTCGAGCACTACCGCATGTTGCTCGAATCCTTAGCGATCCAAAAGTAGGTCAGTCGCCCATGTGGTGGACGTGTTCGGCCTCGTGGCGTAGGCCAGGGACCTTGTCCATCAGCCGGGCGCAGGCGTTCCAGCGTAGGAGGGAGTCCTCATTGTCTGGGGGTCGGACTTTTTCTGCGGCCTCGTAGCTCGCCATAGCCTGGCGCAGCCAGTCGCCGACGAGCGAAAGGTGGCCTTTCTCTTCGAGCTTGGCCCGGCCGTAGCGTTCTTGAGCGAGCCCGGTGTAATACAAGCGCTCGTAGTCCGTCTCCATCAGTTCGATGACCCGTGCCGCGTCGACAAAGTGGGCGCCGTGGCGCTTGCCGAACTGTTCGGTGATAGCGAGGAGGAGCATCCGGAGGGCTTGGGCGTTCTTGCTGTCGGTCGCCAAGACGTCGTGACAGATGCTCGCCGCTTGTTCGGGCTCGTTCAGCAGCCGATACCTCTCCGCTAACTCCAGGGCTCGGGGAAATGCGGCTGGGCTGATGTGCTTCAGGGAGATGGCGTCGTTGCTCATGATTTCTTCTTACCCAGTCCTCGGAACAGCTTGGCTAACGGGTCGTAAAAGGCGTCGACCACCCGCTCCTTCAGCGGGATGATGGCGTTGTCGGTGATCGTGATGTGCTCGGGACAGACCGTCGTGCAGCACTTGGTGATGTTGCAGTAACCGATGCCGTCGCGGTCTTTGAGGTCTTTGAGCCGGTCCTCGGTGTCGAGAGGGTGCATTTCCAGAGCCGCCGAGTAGACGAACAGGCGGGGACCGATGAACTCGTCGTGCTTGGCGTGCTCGCGCAAGACGTGGCAGACGTTTTGGCAGAGATAGCACTCGATGCACTTACGGAACTCCTGGGCTTTTTCGACGTCGACTTGGGACATGCGCCAGGTGCCGTCGGGGGCGTCCGGTTTGCGCGGTTTGAAGGGTTTGATCTGCTTCTTGGCCCGGTAGTTGAACGAGACGTCGGTCACCAGGTCGCGCAGATGGGGGAAGGCCTGCATGGGCTCGATAGTCACGCCCTCATGCAGCGGCAGGTCGCTGCAGCGGGTCATGCACATGAGCCTCGGCTTGCCGTTGATCTCGGCCGAGCAGGACCCGCACTTGCCGGCTTTACAGTTCCAGCGGACAGCCAGGTCGGGGGCAGTCTCGGCCTGGATCTGGTGGACGGCGTCCAGGACGACCATGCCCTCGGTCACCTCGGTGGTGTACTCCTTGTAGCCTCCATCACCCTTCTCGCCCCGCCAGATCTTGAAGTTCACCTTTGCCATCAGCCCATCTCCTTGATCACTGCGTCTTGCTCGTCCGTTCGTGCGACGACAGGTGTCCGAACGACCTGCATCGCACCGTCCGACCCCTGACGCAAGACAATGTTGAACTTGGCCGCTTCGGGGTCTTTGGCGGGGAAGTCGTCACGGAAGTGGGCACCTCGGCTCTCTTGCCGCTCGACCGCCGCCAAAGTGACGGCCTCGGCGACTGTGAGCATGTTGCGCATGTCCATGGCGGTGTGCCATCCGGGGTTGAAGTCGCGGTTGCCTGAGACTGGGGCGGCCAACGAACGCTCGCCGAGCGACTTGAGGTCGTCCAGGGCCTCGCGCATCTCCGAGTCGATGCGGACGATGCCGACCTTGGCGTGCATCATGGCTTGGAGGTCGTGTTGGACTCGGAATGGGTTGTCGCCGTTCTGGTCGCGGGCAAACGGCTCCTCGGCCCAGGCGGCAGCGTCGGCGACCTGGGCGTTGGCATCGGGGAATGGGCCGGTTTGGCCGAGTGCAAATGCGGCGGCATGCTCGCCGGCCCGCTTGCCGAAGACTAAGAGGTCGGAAAGAGAGTTGCCACCAAGGCGATTGGCGCCGTGGAGGCCTGCTGCGCACTCGCCGGCGGCGAAGAGGCCCGGCACGGTGGACATCTGTGTTTCGGCGTCCACCCGGACGCCGCCCATGACGTAGTGGCAGGTCGGGCCGACTTCCATGGCCTCGGTCGTGATGTCCACTCCGGCCAGCTCTTTGAACTGGTGGTACATGCTCGGCAGCTTTTTCTTGATGTGCTCCTGGGCGTTGGGGATCTTCTCTTTGATCCAGGCAATGTCCAGATAGACGCCGCCGTGCGGGCTGCCGCGGCCTTCTTTGACTTCGCGGTTGATACAGCGGGCGACGTGGTCACGGGTCAGGAGCTCGGGCGGGCGGTTGGCGTCCTTGTCGCCAGTCACGTAGCGCCATCCTTCCTCTTCGTCCTTCGCCGTCTGGTTCTTGTAGAGGTCGGGGATGTCGTCGAACATGAACCTCTTGCCTTGGCTGTTGCGCAAGACGCCGCCTTCGCCGCGGACGCCTTCGGTCACCAGGATGCCGCGCACAGAGGGCGGCCAGACCATGCCGGTGGGGTGGAACTGGACGAACTCCATATCCATCAGGTCGGCGCCGGCACGGTAGGCCAGGGCGTGGCCGTCGGCCGTGTACTCCCAGGAGTTGCTGGTGATGGAGAACGACTTGCCGATGCCACCGGTGGCAAGCACGATGGCGTTGGCACGGATCACGACGAACTGCCCGTGCTCGCGGTAGTAGCCGAAGGCGCCGGTGACCCGCCCGTCGTGCTTGAGCAGCGTGACCACAGTGCACTCCATATGGAAGTCGATCTGCTTGTGGATCGCGTGGTCTTGCAGAGTCCGGATCATCTCCAGCCCGGTGCGGTCGCCGACGTGGGCGAGGCGCGGGAACTTGTGTCCGCCGAAGTTGCGCTGGAGGATACGGCCGTCTTTTGTCCGGTCGAAGAGGGCTCCCCAGGCTTCCAACTCGAGGACACGCGCCGGAGCCTCTTTGGCGTGGATCTCGGCCATGCGCGGGTTGTTCAGGTACTGCCCGCCGCGCATCGTGTCGGAAAAGTGGACGCGCCAATTGTCGCGGTCGTCCACGTTGCCGATCGATGCGGCGACCCCTCCCTCGGCCATGACAGTGTGGGCTTTGCCGAGCAACGACTTGGAGACGACGCCGACTTTGGCTCCGGCGGCCGAGGCCTCGATGGCCGCCCGCAGACCGGCGCCACCGGCTCCGATGACGAGCACGTCGAATTCGAGTGTTTTGTATGATGCCATCGATCGTGCCTCTAGAAAAACCGGATGTCCTTGATGACCCCCGAGGCCACCAGGCGGACGTATAGGTCGGCAAGCATGACGCCGAAGAGGCTGAACCAGGCAAACCGCATATGGTTCTTGTTCAGCCCCGAGACGCAGGTGTAGCAGAGCAGGCTCCGTGGCGACTTGGACAGGTCGTCGCGCCGACCGCCGACTAGGTGTCGGAGGGAATGGCAAGAGAGCGTGTAGAAGGTGAGCAGCGAGGTGTTCAACAGCAGCACAAGCGAACCCAGACCGACGCCGAACTTGACAGGGACGTCGGGGAAGGGGTTTTGGCCTCTGGGGTTGTAGTTGCTCATTTGCTGAATCGGGAACCAGAAGGCCTTCCAGGCGTCATGCCACAGGAAGAGGAGGAAAAACAGCGCCGCATACAGGAAATAACGGTGGACGTTTTGGACGATTAGCGGCCAGCCGTGCTCGCCAGTGTAGGCGTTGCGCGGCTCACCGACGGCGCAGGCCGGCGGGTCGGCCCACATGGCCTTGTAGTAAGCCCCGCGATAGTAGTAGCAGGTGAACCGGAACAGGGCCGGAAACGGCAGGATGATCAGCGCTGGCGAGAACGGCAGGACAGCCGGCCACCATCCTGGCTTCGGTCCGAACCACCGGTGGGGCGACTGGCCGAAAATCTCGGGTGAGTAGAACGGGGACAGGTAGTTGTCGTGCCAGTAGTTCGCGTTCTGGAAGGCCGCCCAGGTGGCGTACACGATAAAGAGCGTCAGGACGACGGCGGTGGCGGCTGACTGCACCCACCAGGCGTCGCGTCGCGACGTCTTGCCGAATCCACGGGCGAGCCCAGGTTTTGCTTGTGCCATTGATATGTCCTGGCTTTGATGCGCGAATCAGGACACATCCCGGCCCCATCGCCTGACGCGAGCATATCCGAAGCAAGCTTAAGAAGTCACTTTTCTGCGCTCGCGTTTGGGTGTCCGCACAGTCGCTGGTATGTCACGACTTCGGCTTTGTCGAATGGTGAACCGTCGGCCCGCAGCAAGTCGTGGAACCAGACCTTGGGTTCCTCTCCGCCTTCCTTGGAGCCCCAGGGGAAGATCGTGTTGGTCTTGCCGGAGACAAAGCCCCACTGCAGGCAGCTGACGCCCTCCTTCTTGAAGACCGGCAAGTGCGTCTTGATCAGGCTGTTGTTCGTGCGGGCCATCCACTCACTGCACACCACCGGGCGGCCGAAGCCCTTGTAGAAGGCGATCTGTTTCTCCAGTACGTCGACGCCGTCATAGCAGTGGAACGAAGTAACGTCGCTCAAGTCGACGCAGAGCTTGTCCATCTCCGTGCCGCCTTGCCAGGCGCCGGCAGTGAGCGGTTGGTCGGGCCGGATTTCGCGCGCCCAGTCGAAGACGTGGCGGAGGAGGAAATCGGACTTCTCGCCGTAGCCGGAGTTACCCGGCTCGTTGTAGAGGTCCCACATCCAGACGCGCTTGTCCTTGGCGAATGTCTTGACGATGTCCTGGACGTAGGTTTTGAGCCGGGGAGCGTCCTCGGGCCAGTCCCGCTCGTCGTCGCCGGGGCTGCGCACCCAGCCGCTGTTGTGGACGCCCTTTTTCGGCTCGCGCTGCCTGCCGACCTTGGGGTGGGCGTCCCAGCAGTCGTCAAAGATGCAGAACATGACCTTGACCTGGTGCTTGTCAGCGAGCTTGAGGAAGTCGGCCATCCGCTGCTTGAAGCCCTTGGGGTCTTGCTCGTAGGCCAGGTCGTGCAGATAGACGCGCGCCCGCGACATGCCAACGCCGTGCATCCAGCCAAGCTCGCGGTCGATGGTCTTCGTGTCAAACGTGTCGGCCTGCCACATTTCCAGTTGGTTGATCGCTGTGCTGGGAGTGAAGTTACAGCCTGCCGACCAGTGCTGTTTGGCTCCCCACGCCTCTGCCTGGGCTTGAGTCCAACGTTGGGCAGATAGGAGGTGCATGGCGATGAGAACCGTGGTCAAGGCTGCAAGTTACCTCAGCCCTCGCGACGCTTCTTGCCCAGTGAACAAGGGTTCGGCAAGATAGTTGGTGTCAAGACTGCATAAAGACTTGCTGGTTCGCTTTGGTCATCCTGCTATGGTCAGGAATCGCGTCGGCATTCGCCGCGTGCTGCTTGTGGGGTTAATTTTATGAAACGAGCTTTCACTCTTATCGAACTTCTTGTCGTGATCGCGATCATAGCGATTCTTGCCGCCATTCTCTTCCCAGTGTTCGCCCAGGCCAAGGAGGCGGCCAAGCGGACGTCTTGCCTAAGCAACGCGAAGCAGATTTCCCTGGGTTCCAACCTGTATTTCAGCGACAACGACGACACCTCGCCGACGGTTGTCGAGTACTTCAACTACGACATCAGCGGTGGGATCTCGATCAAGGACTACTTCAATCAATTGGAGCCGTACGTCAAGAGCAAAATGATGTTCGTCTGTCCAGACGACCAGTTCAAGGGGTGCGACTCGATCGACGGTATTCCCGACTACATCCCGGGTGGACAATGCATCAGCTATGGTTCGAACTGGGGCCCGATGCAGTCGTTCAACACGGGTACCAGCGAGGGCGGACTCTACGGGCCTCCGCTCAACAATGGCAACTGGGAGTTCCACGATGCCGGCGGGCCAAACGGCTGGTACTTCACGTATACGATCCCTGGCATTTCGATGACTACGATCACGGCGCCGGCAAACATGTTCGCGTTCGGCGAGTCGTCCGACGTGCCTTTTTACACCATGTGCATGGGATCGATCCTCAGCCGCTACTTCTATAGCGGCACGGCGATCAGCCGCAACAGCCAACTGCGGCACGGCGGCAAGTTTCAGGTCGGCTACGTGGACGGACACGCCAAAATGCTGCCGTTTGTCGGCGGCACCTGGTCGGGTGGCGCAGCCTGGCCGGCCTATAACAGTGGATCGATCGAGCCCGTGGCACTGCCCGCCAGTCGTGCTCACTATGGTGACTGGTGCGCCGATCCCGAAGGGATCATCGTCACGGACGTGGGCCCGATGAAATGCAACGCGGTGGCCGACGTGATCTTGGCTGACACTGTACTCTGGCCTAACTAGAGCACCTTGACCTCCAGGCGTCTCCGGCCTTAATGGCCGGAGACGCCTTCTTTCACCAAAACTCAAATGCGTAACTTCTATTCACGGCTCCTCGTTGCCTTCTCGGCGCTGGCGCTTTTCACACTTGTCGGTTGCGACGGGCCCAAGGTCGATATCAGCAAGAGCAGAATTCCTGGCGGCGGGCTGGGTACCAGCCGGCCAACAAAAGTTCCGACGGCGCCCCCGACGGGCAAGCCTTCGGACACGCCCTCAGCCGACAAGAAGGACGAACCCAAAACGGGCGGCTGATCGCAGTGGATGGTCGGCGTTTGCACTCTTTTAGAGTTTGAGTCCAACAGTCGCTGCGACTTCTCGGGCTGCCTCGGCGACGCTTGGCTCACCGTTCTGCACAGCAGACCGGAGCGATGGGAGGAGCCGTGGGTCATCTTTGGGTACGTGCCTGAGTGCTTTGACGCCTGGGTACCGGAGCAAGGTCGGATTACTGTCTAACGCCGTAGCTAGAATTGCCTCGATGTAGCCCGGCTCCTTGGTGTCAGCAATGACGTCCAAGGCGGCCTCGCGGACATCTGAGGACGGCGAGGAGCGAGCCAAGTCCAAGGCAAGCTTGCGGATCGACCCGTATTGGGTCGCTGCCAGGCCGCGAAGAGCGGCGGCGACCACCAAGTAGGGTTGGTCGTCTTTCAAGAGGCTATTGAGCAAGGCGAAATCTGTGGGTGAATTGGCTATTCCCGCTAGCCCTGTCGCCGCGTTAGCCCGGCGCTGGTCGTTAGGATGTGTCGTCTCGGCGACCCAGAAGTCATGCAGCGTCGGCCTCTTGAGCGCCGCAAGCTTAGTTGTTTCGGTTAGGCCCGGGAATTCGAAAAGATCGCTTCGTAGAACGGAGGCAATCAATCGCAGTGTGGCTTCGTCAGGTGCAGAGTCGACAAGGCGGTCAAGCGCGAAAGCCCTGTCGACTGGGTTGGGTGCCAAGCGGAGGACATAGGGCATCTCTGCCAGGGTCCAAGGCATTGTAGGGATTTCGCGCAGGAATTCGTGGTCAGGGTCGAAGAGAACCGTTTGAGGCGACTTCTCGGCCGGAAAGGTGAATGTCTGGTCCTTTGCGTTCAGATGGACACTCTCGCGGCGCAACTTCGAGTCGACGGCGATGCCGACGTGGGTCATGACATCGAACACTGGCGTGCCCTTCGACGTGTCTTGGGTCTGCTGCACCCTCACTGACACCTGCTTCAGAGCGGTGTCATAAGCCCACGACCAAGAGACCACAGGATGGCCGGGACTGTAGATCCATTGGTCGAACCAGGGATGCAGATTGATGCCGCAGGCATCGGTCATGTCTTCGCAGAGGTCGTTCGTTTCGACATTCGACAGGCCTCGTCGCGTCAAGTATCGATGCAGCCCCCGGAAGAAGGCCTCGTCCCCGATCAGCTTGCGGAGGGACATCATGAGCGTGCCGCCCTTGTAGTAGGTGTGGTAATCGCCCTGGTTGGAGAAGACGTTTGTCACGACCGGGCGGATGTATCGACGGCTCTCACCGAAGTAGCGCTGGCTGTAGGCTTCCACCTGCCGGAGTGACTCTTGTTCACCGCGACTATGGCGGGTGTACATCATCTCCATGAAGGTGGTGATGCCCTCGTTTAGCCAGGTGTGCGACCAGTCTTTGCAGGTGACGTAGTCGCCAAACCACTGGTGCGCTGTCTCATGGGCGATGACCCATTCGAACAGGTGCTGCCCTTCGCGCCGGTTGGCCAAGGATAGAAACTGCTTTTGACCCCAATACATTGGATAGATCGTCGCGTTCACGTCCTCTTCGCCGTATGGGTGGTCGTATATGACGGTCTGGGCGTACTTCAGCCAGGGGTAATCGACGCCAAGAACGTCGGAGAAGTAGGTCAGGATGTCTTTGGTGTTGGCAAAGGCGTATTCCAGGCGGTCGCCGTAGCCTTTTGGGCACGTCATGATCAGCTGCTTGTCGCGCCACTTGTCCGTACGGATGTCGTAGGGCCCGGCGACAATACTCGTCAGGTAGTTGGCGTGTGGTTGTTCCATCCTCCAAACCACAGTGTGCCGGTCACTGCCTTTGGGCGTGTCGGCGATCTTGAGGCCGTTGCTGACCACCGACCAAGACTTGGGGACCGTCGCGCTGATTTCGGTCGCGGTGAAGTCGTTCGGAGCCGCCCAGGAAACCGGAATCGCCCGCATGCCTTCGGCCCAGAAGCCTTGGCGATACGGGTCGGACTTTGTCGGCGTGTACCAGTTGAACACTGTCCCGGCGATTTGGGCGGTCATCACATGTTGCGTGCCGACGGTGCCGCCAATGAGTTCGACGTCCAGGCCTCCTCCGGCGTGAGCCCACTTGGCCGGCTTGCCGTCGACCACGACACTCGATACCTTGTCGACCGCCGAGTCGAACCTGATGTGCGTCAGGCCACTTCGCAACATCGAAAAGGTGTTGGTCACGCTACCGGTGACTGTGTGGTGCTCGGCGTCGACATCGAATGTCGCGGAGGACTTTGCCAAGTGGAATGCCCGATCAGGAGCCAGTTGCACAGTCGCGCCGGGTTGGGTGGTCAGAGCCTGGCTACCGACTTGCGCTTGCGCGCAGGCGACGGGCAAAGCGGCTAGGAGGGCTCGGCGCAACATGCCTTGGAGCGTACCTTTGGCTTACTTGCCGAGGCTCAGTGATCGCCTCCTGGAGTCGCGCAGAAGGTATGCCTTGCCCTGGACTCGCACTGTTGTGGGGACGTCGGCCGCGAAGCTGACTCGCAGCCCCTGCCTAGTTCTTCGCCAGTCGATCCGGAGTGTGCCGCCGCGGACGGGGACCATACCCGCAGCACTTTGCAGTCTGCAGACGACAGGGTCGAAGTCGTAGACGTTTACGCCTAGGTCTTGGCGAGCCTTGATGCCCAAGACATACCTCGAGAGTTGCCATGTCGGGCAGCCGGACCACTCGTGGCAATGCGACCAGCGGGTGTCGAAGACTTCGAGCCACGTCGTGTCACCGAATTGCAGGGCCCAGCCCCAGCACTTCTTGTATTGGGAAAGGACGAAGTCGGCTTCGCCTTGCTCCATGAGCGCCGCCATGGCCCAATGGCCAAAGTAGGGCGTCATCACTTGTGGGTCTTGGACGCCGGGATCGCTCAGACGCGGCCCGGACGGATTGTTGGGGAAGCACGACATGAGGTGCCGCTTGATCATGCGGACGCAGTCCTTGGTTTGGTCACGCGGGACGATGCCGGCGTGGAGGGCAAGCACTGCCTGGTGGTAGCCGACGTTGGCCCATCCGCCTGGACGAGCCAAGCGGCCTTTCATCCAGCTTTCGACGATGCCTTGCACGCGCTTGGCTTGTACTCGCGATACCCCCGCCTGTACCGTGTCACCGACGGCATCTGACCACCGGGCCATGGCTCGGAGGGCTTCAAGGTAATGCAGGTTCAGGGCCATGTCGCTGGGCCCTTCGTTGCCGACGTATCCCCAGTCGACAAACCCCCAACCGAGGCCGTTGTCCAGACCGGTGTCATGCCAATGGCTGGCGAAGGCCGCCATGTTTTTGTGCGCCGCCGGATACAACTCGGTCAGTAGTGACTTGTCACCCGTGAGCTCCCAGTAGTGGACGCAAGCGGTGGCCCACTGGGCGGCGTATGTCGAGAGATAGCCGGGGTCACCAGGTCCGACACCGGCCACCATGCCGTCTTCCCTGGCGGATTGTGCCGCTTGCACTAAGGCGCGGCGAGAGAGCGACAGGTCGCCGAACGCCACTGCCGCGATGTCGGTCGCGACGCTTGCGACGTCGCCGGTCCATTCGCCGCGCTCTCGGGTGGGGCAGTCTACGAGGGCGTCGTCGGCGCAGGCACGCACCGTGTTGACACCGGTTCGCCAAATGCGTTCGAGCAGCGGGTCTCCGCAGCTGAAGGTGCCGATTGGGTCACTGAACGATGTCCTTTCCAGGAACTCTTCCTTGACAAAGCGGACCGGGCCAGGGCTCTTGACGTGGATTTCTAAGTACCGTCCGCCCTTTGGGGTGAAGGGCATGAACGTCTGGACTCCGCCACGGGCGACGAAGTGGTCGAAATTGAGGGTGCGGGAGCCGGACAGCGTGAGCCATGGGGTCACGCGGCCGTGCTGCAACTGTTCGCTCAACGCATATTCGACTACTGTCCCGGCCGGGCTGTCGAGGGTGATGCACGGGCGCCCAAGTCGGACTCGGCCGAGATCGTAGCGTCTCCAAATGCCCTGGGGAGGCACCGACTTTGGCGACAGATCGTCGAGAAAAAATCTCGCTGCGGGTTCATCTGCCTCGTAGCCAAACGTAGTTGCCAATTGGCCTTTGCTGATGGCATAGGTGGGTATCGGTTGAATGCGCACTGGTTTCGTGCGGCACTCTTTGATCGGGCCGATCCCTGGATCCACTGGGATGGGACTCGACCAGTTGGAGTCGTTGAATGATGCTTGTTGCCAATCCGGCCACGCCTGGCGCGTGTCAATCCAGTCGGTCCAGCCGAGGATGTCGCTGATGCGTCCGGCCTTGGCCCGATGCCCAGGAAGCCTGGCGCACTTCCAGTTGAGTTTAAGTTCCTTTCCAGCATCGGTTGCCCGGCACCACAGGTAGGGTGGTATGTCGGACAGGATGCGCGTCGTCGCTCCAACATGGCGGACCTGGACCGCGAGCACGTGTGTGCCCACCGAGACTGCAGTGGTGAACGTCTGGTATTCGGGAAAGGCCCGGGCGTAGCGGGCGGGGCCGTCATGGACGAGTTTGCCGTCGAGCCAAACTAGGTACTCCGACGCGCCGACTATGCTGACAGCGAGCGTCTTGGTCCGAGTTTGCACTGTCGCGCGGAAGCCCACAAAGGAATCGGGATCGTCGGCGACGCCTTTCGGAGCCCACAGCGGCACCACTCCCTCGGCATGGGCAAGTGTGGTGGCCAAGAGATTTATGGCTAGGAACGCCATGGTCAGACGTGCGTGAAAGACGTGCCCCATCGGCTTGGTTGTCGAGCATTATGCCGTACGCCAGTAAACTCGAATCGTGTTCAAAGTCGGCCTTGTTGGGAAGCGCTCGCTGGCGTATGTCCCTGGTTTGCGGTCAGTCGACGGTCTTCACGTGACCGACCTCTGTGAGGTCGATCTGACCGCCGAGGCATCGGCGCGCGAGCAAGGCATCGAAGGGTTCACCTCAGACTTCGAAGCACTTCTTGGAAGAGTTGACGCGGTCGTGCTGGGGACGCCGATGCACTTGCATGCCGTGCAGAGCATCCAGGCGCTGCAGGCAGGGAGGGCCGTGCTGAGCGAAGTGACAGCGGCGGTGACGGTCGACGAATGCCAGCAGCTAAAGGCAACTAGCGGGACGTACATGTTCGCGGAGAACTACTGCTACTTCGAGCAAAACCTGACAGCACTCGAGTTGGCCAAACAAGGTCGCTTCGGAGATATCTACTACGGCGAGGGCGACTATGTCCATGAAGTCCGGTTCTTGCATCGGTCGAGAGACGGCAAGCCGACTTGGCGCATGGAGTGGCAGGTCGGGGCGCGTGGCAACACGTATTGCACCCACGAGCTTGGGCCTTTGATGCGCATGTTTCGGGCGGCCGATCCGGGCGTCCGGGTGGCGACAGTTGCCTGCTTCGGCACAGGAACGCACACCGACCCGACGCTCAATCACGACGACAACACCCTGACGCTGGTCAAACTCTCGAACGGTGCCTTGTTGAAGCTGCGGTTGGACATGGTGAGCAACCGGCCGCATAGCGTGCGCTACGAGCTGCAGGGCGTTCTAGGTGCCTATGAGAGCGACCACTCGCATCGGTTCTGGTTCGGCGAGAACCGCCCCGTCCACTGGGACGACGCCATTCAGAGGGAGTGGAAGGACATCGGTGAGTTCCGAAATGCCTTGCCAGGCACCTTGCGTGAGGAAATCGAGGCATCCAAAGCCCACGGGCATGGCGGCGGCGACTATATGGTCGGACGGCGGTTCGCCCAGGCTCTGGTCGGGGGAGTCGAACCAGAAATCGGTTTGCACGACGCCGTCGAGTGGACCATGGTCGGTCTGTTGTCGCAGGAGAGCATCCTGCAAGGCGGCGCGCCGGTGCCGATGCCGGCCTGGGTGTACGCGTGAGACAGCTACGCCTGCATCGGGCCAGCCTGGAAGCTGATGCGCCGACCTATCCAGCCGGCTACATTTTCCGCAGGTTTGCCGAAGCGGATGCCGACGGTCTGCGACAGGTGCTTGAAGCGTGTTTTGAGGAGTCGGACTGGGGAGACGCCAACCTTGGGCCGCAGACTTTTGCCCATCCCAAAGGAATCGGGTGCTTTGTGGTTGCTTCGCCGCGCGGGATTGCGGCGACAGTGACCGGACTGGTCTGGCCTGATGCGCCGCACGAGGGCTACGTGCACTACATCGGCGTCCATCCAGACCATCGTGGATTGCATCTTGGTCGGCTCGCCTTACTCAGCCTCTTCCAGCAATTCCGCTCCCACGGCCTATCGGAGTCAATCCTCGACACCGACGACTGGCGCCTCCCCGCGATCCGTACGTATCTGAACCTCGGCTACGTGCCCCGCATTGTCGAGGAAGGGCAAGAGGGGCGGTGGGCAGCCGTGATGGATGCCCTGTCCACCACTTAGGCTCTCAGGGTCGTAGCAGGTGCTAACCTGCGCTTGCAATGACTGGACGCGAACTGAGCGAGGCCCTCCATGCGCTATGGCCGCATGTCGACCGGGCAAAGACTGTCGACGCTGTCATTGCTGGCGATGCAGACCAGGAGATCAACGGGGTGGCCGTCTGCTGGATGCCCTATTCGCAGGCACTTCGAGAGGCAGCTTCACGCGGCGTCAACACCGTCGTCACCCATGAGCCGACCTTTTACGATCACCATGAGTTGACCAACGCCTCGGCGCACAGCAGATATTTGGCGGCAAAGGAAGAGAAGCTGGCACTGATCGCCGACCTTGGGCTCACCATTCTCCGATGCCACGACGTATGGGATGCCATTCCGGGCGTCGGAGTGCCGTTCGAGTGGGGCAAGTTCCTTGGCCTGGAGCACCTTGTCGCGAGTGAGCGCTATCTGAACCTCTATCGAGTCGAACTGCAGACGGCGTTGGCGTTCGCTCAGTATTTGGCCAAGAAGACTGAGTCAGCTGGTCAGAAGACCGTCGAGTTCTATGGCGATCCTGACCGGATCATCGAGACGGTCGGTGTCGGCACGGGGTGCTGTAGCGAGGCGATGAGCTTGTATGATTTCGGCGCCGATTTGGCGGTGACGGTCGACGACATCGCCAGGGCCTGGGTGATCGGCGAGTATTGCCATGACACGGGCAGCCCTCTGATCGTGGTCAACCATGGCGTCAGCGAGGACTGCGCGATGGAGTCGCTTTGTGAGCACGTGAAGCAACTGGTGCCCGACGTGCCGGTGTTGAGGATCAAGCAAGGCGCCAGCTATCGGGAAGTGACAGCGTAGCGGGCGTTTGTTTTCGCATCCTCGAAGAGCAATGCTATCAAACGTGTGCTATACTGAACTGTATGGTTCAGTATAGCCAGTCGCACTTTGACGCTTCGTTCGGCGCCCTCTCGGACGCCACGCGACGCGGCGTTCTGGAACAGCTCGGTCGGGCAGACGCTTCGATCACGGCCCTGGCCGAGAAGTTCCACATGACGCTGACGGGCATGAAGAAGCACGTCAGCGTTCTTGAGCAGGCCGGCCTTGTCAGAACCGAGAAGGTCGGGCGCGTGCGGACATGCCGACTGGGGTCGCGCCGGCTGGAAGAAGAGGCGGCATGGATCGAGAGCTACCGCGCGGTCTGGGCCGAGCGGTTCGCCTCTTTGGACGCGGTCGTCGAAGAACTGAAACGAAAGGAAAAGTCAAATGGACAACTCTAAAACGACCGTCGAAAAGGTCTCCGACTGCGAAGTCGTCGTCAAACACACCGTCAACGCGCCGGCGCACCTCGTTTATGAGGCATGGACCAATGTCGACCTGTTCCGGCGGTGGTGGGTGCCCAAGTCGTTCGGGCTGAACCTGGTGTCCTGTGAGCTGGACGTCCGCGTCGGCGGGCAGTACCGGCTGGAGTTCCTGCACGAGGGCTCGACGATGGAGTTCTTCGGCACCTATGTGGAGGTCGACCCGCCCTCGCGTTTGGTCTGGACAAACGAGGAGGATGGCGGCATGACCGTCACCACCGTGACCTTCACGGAGACCGACGGTCAGACGCAGGTCATGGTGCACGACCGCTATCCGAACGCAGAATCGGTCGAGTTCGGATCGACGGGCGCGATGCCGGAGACCTTTGCCCAGCTCGACGAGCTATTGGCAAGCCTGGAGGCGAAGTGAATCGACTCGGCTGGATTTTCTTGTCGTTCGTTGTGGCTTCCTTGGCCTGTGCCCAGGAAAAGCCGACGACCGGCTACGCCCCGGTCAACGGACTCAAGATGTACTACGAAGTCCACGGCAAGGGCGAGCCGCTGGTGTTGCTGCATGGCGCCTTCATGACCATCACCAACAACTGGAGCGAGTGGATCCCCGAACTGGCCAAGACAAGACAAGTCATCGCCGTCGAGATGCAGGGCCACGGGCGCACCGGCGACATCGCCCGCGACATGACCTCCGAGAACCTCGCTGACGACGTCGCCGCCCTCCTCGCCTATCTCAACGTCCCCAAAGCCGACGTCCTCGGCTACAGCATGGGCGGCACGGTGGCGATGCAGGTCGCGGTCCGGCACCCCGAGAACGTGCGCAAGGTCGTCGTCATCTCCTCCCCCTACCGACGCGACGGCATGACCCAGGAGGGTCGCGACGCGATCAAAGGCATCACACCGGAGCTCTTCGTCGGCTCGCCCCTAGAGACCGAGTACAAAAAGCTCAGCCCCACCCCCGACGCCTTTCCCGGCTTCGTCAAGCACGTGCTCGACGCCGACGCGAAAGGCTACGACCTCGACGCCGCCCAACTGAAAGCCACCAAGGCGCCGATGTTCTTCATCTTCGGCGACGCCGACGGCATCCGCCTCGAGCACGTCGCCGAGATGTTCCGCCTCAAAGGCGGCGGCACCCACGGCGACCTCGGCCCCCGCACCTCCTCGCGCCTAGCCGTCTTGCCCCAAGCCACCCACGTCACGCTGATGGAAAGTATGAAGGACATCGTGCCGATGGTCAACGGCTTCCTGAACGCGAAGGAGTAGACCTGCCATGGCTAAGTCCATTCTTGTCGGGCTGTTTCTTTTCACGGCGGGCTGCACCAACCAGCCTGGCCGCGCTGCCGCAACGAAGAGTCACGAGGTGCCAGCACTCCCGAAGTACGATGTCAAGTACTCCTATTCGGGCGAGATTTGGAGGCCGGAATATATTCCCGACAAGAAGCGCCTTGTTCAGACTGTTAGTGTAGGGCGCAACCTGTCTGGCAGTGTCGTGGAAGACGGCAAAGGCGGCTCCTGGTCGCTGCAGTCGTACGAGGACGGTATTGTAAGGTTCACCGACGGGTCAAGTGCCAGGCTCAAGAGCCTTACTCTTGTATATGACAACGGAAGCGGCAGCCTTGCAGCGATTGAATCCGAGGATTCTCGCTGATCGTGACACTTGTAGGTCGGCCTGAAAATCGTCTACTAGCCGACTTTCGAATCCACGTCCATTCTGGCCATGAGCGCCTGTACCCGAGGGTCGTCGCGGATCGGGTCCATGTCGGGGTCGTTGTTGATCCACTGCGTGTTGCGCAGGCCCTTGTCGAACGCCTCCTCGAGCATCGCGATCGCCTTGTCCTTGTCACCCTGGTCAGAGTAAAAGCAGGCCAGGTTGTAAAGCGTCGTCGAGGATTGATCCAGGGCGTGGGCTCGCTCGGCAAAGGCCCGGGCTTCGTCGACCTGTCCCAGTTTGGCCAAAGCGCCATTGCCCAGCGCGTAGGCGCGAGCGTCGCTGGGATCATAGCTAAGGCGTCGCCGGACGCGGGCGATTCCCTCTTCGAGCACCGCCTTGGCGCGAGGATCACCCAATGACAACAGCCTTTCGCCAGCGAGCAGGAGGCTCTGGTAGTCGTCCGCTCTGATCTCGGCGGCGCGCAAGAAGTGATCGCAGGACTCCCGTGTCCGACCATGGTTCACACAAAACGTCGCCCAGAAGTGCTGGACCTCGAAGCTCCTAGGGTCCAAGGTGTTGGCACGCTCTAGGTGGCTCTCCGCTTCGGCAAGCTTGCCTTCAAGAGCACAAATGTTTGCGAGGGCCAGCTGGCTTTCGGCGAGCTCAGGGTCGAGCTCCACTGCGCGGTCGGCCGCTGCCTTGGCGATTTGCGGATAGTCGTTCCCGTCTCCTTGAAGGAAGTGGGACGCGCGCCAAGCGGCTGAGGCCAGTGCCGCGTATGCCCGAGCAAATCCGGGGTCGAGGGCAACTGCTTCCTGAGCAAGAGCAACGGAGGCGCCCATATTGCTCTCTAGCGCCAGCCTTGCCTTGAGGTAGCAGTCGTAGGCTTGGAGATTGTTCGTCGGCACACTGCCGATCGCTCCGCGCTCCGCTTCGGAGAGGGCGATCTGGAGGACGTCGACGACGCTCTGGGTGATCTCCTCCTGAATGGCAAAGATGTCCTCGAGCTCACGGTCGAAGCGCTCGGACCAGACCGGCTGGTCGTCCGCGATACGGATGAACTGCACCGCGATCCGCACCCGGTTGCCCGCGCGGCGAACGCTGCCTTCCAGGACGTAGTCGACGCCCAGCGCCTGCCCGATCTCGCCCACTCGCTTGGAGGCGCCTTTCAAGGCGAAGCAACTGGTGCGGGAGACGACCCGGAGGGAACGTACCTTGGCCAGGGCCCATAGGATCTCTTCGGCGAGGCCGTCGCCGAAGAACTCTTGTTCGGGGTCTCCGCCTGGCGTTGCAAACGGCAGGACGGCGATCTTCGGCAGCGATTTGGCCGCCGGCGGTTCGGCCGTGGGCTTGCTGCCCGTAGGAACCAGGGAGAAGATCTCCATCTGCTCGGCTATGCCCTTCAGGCTGCGCTTGCCTTGCGAAACGACCTCGGCCTGGACTTTGCCGCGCACTTGGCGGGCGACGTCCTCGGAGATGCTGATGCCGCCGGGCGCGGCGAGTGGCTCGATGCGGGCGGCGACGTTGATGCCGTGGCCCAGCAGGTCGTCGCCGACCGCCTCGACATCGCCCAGGTGGATGCCGACGCGGATCTGGAACCGATCCGCCTCCTGGGCAGCCGCGTTG
>JAFDWT010000037.1:0-12511 GCA_018268335.1 Armatimonadota bacterium
CGGCCGTTGCGCTGTTGGTGCAAGACGGACGGTTTGTCACCGAGATCCACGAGACCAAGACCGGTGAGGCCCACGTCGAAGCCCCCAAAGGCGAGACGAGAAAGCGGGGCAAGGCGAACCGCAGCGACCTGGCCCTTTTCACGCGCCGCATGGCCGATCTGACCAGTGCCGGATTGCCTCTCGACCGCGTCCTGCAGGTCTTGGCCGAACAGACAGAAAACCAGCAGCTCTCCGACGCCGTCGCCGACTGTCTGGTCGAAGTGCGTGGAGGTCTCTCCGTCAGTGCAGCCATCGAAAAGCACCCCAACGTTTTCCCAACCATCTACGTCCAGACACTCAAGTCGGGCGAGGCCAGTGGCCAGTTCAGCGAAAGCGCCGAGCGCATGGCCGATCTGTTGGAAAATGAAGTCGCCCGTCGATCCCTCGTCATTTCGGCGCTCATCTACCCAGCAGTGCTAATCGTCGCCGCCGTCGGCGTCGTCATTTTTATGCTGACCTTCGTCGTCCCCCGTTTGGCCGACACCTTCGCCGGGTTTGGCAATGCCCTTCCGGTGCCGACGCAGATCCTCCTTGCCATCACCGGCTTCATCACCAAAGACTGGCTGATCCTGATCCTGGGGATCGTGGCAGCCGTCGTTTTGTACCGGGTCTGGATCGCGACCGAGGCCGGCAAGTACACGCGGGACAAGATGTTTCTGAACGCCCCGGTCGCCGGCAGCATCATCCGCAAGGCGACGGTGAGCCGATACGCCCGCGTCCTTGGCACGCTGGTCTACGGCGGCGTGCCGATCCTCGAGGCGATCGGACTTGCTGGAGCGTCCACCGGCAGTAAGGTTTTCGAGAAGACCAACGAAAAGATCGTCCAAGATGTCCGTGAGGGTGTCCCGCTCGCCGACGCGATGCGCTACGCCGGACACTTCCCGCCGGTCCTGACCCACATGGTCGCCATCGGCGAAGAGACCGGCGACCTGCCGAAGATGCTCAACCGCGTCGCCACCAGCCTCGACTTTGAGGTCGAGCAGGGCCTACGCCGATTGACCACGGCCCTCGAACCCGCAATTTTGCTCGTCATGGGCGGCATCGTCGCCTTTGTCGTGCTCAGTGTCATGCTCCCGATTTTCGAAGCCCAACAGATGGTGAAATGATGTCAACCCACCGACCCCGCAACGGCCGCAAGGCGTTCACGCTCATCGAACTCCTCGTGGTCATCACGATCCTCGCCGTCCTCGCGGCGATGATCCTGCCGCGCCTGATCGACCGTGCGGAACAAGCCAAGCAGGCCAAGGCCCTCAGCGACTTGTCGACGTTGGGTCGGCTGCTGGAGACCTTCCGCCTCGACTGCGGCCGCTATCCGTCTACGGACGAAGGGCTGGAAGCCCTCCGCACCGCTCCGGCAGACGTCCAGAACTGGCAGGGCCCGTACACCCAAAAGCCGATCCCGAACGACCCGTGGGGGGCGCCGTACGACTATGAGTGGCCAGGCTCCGGCGGCCAGAACACGTATATCTTGAAGAGCCTGGGATCCGACGGCCAAACCGGCGGCGAAGGCTACGCAGAAGACCTTGTCGAAAGTGAATAGGCGCGGCTTCACCCTTCTCGAGCTGACGATCGTCGCCGCTCTGCTGGCGCTGTTCGCGAGCCTCGTCGTGCCCAAGTTGTTCGCTGTCCGCGACAGCTATAAGGGGCAGGCGTCGATCATCGACCTCCGGCGCAGCATCGACGACGCGGCCAACCGCGCCGCCAGCGACGGACAGCCGACCGTGATGCGGGTCAGTGGGACTTCAGTGACTTTGTCGTCGACCGACGCCGAAGGCAACGAGAACGTCTTCAAGACCGTCCAACTGGCTGGCGGGACGCAGATCACGTCGACCTTGACCGGTGGAACCAACGTCGGCACAGAAGACTGGTCGCTCAAGGTGTTCCCGAACGGCCAATGCTCAGCCTCCGAGCTGGAAGTCCAGACCCCAGAGGGGAGCCTGAGCTTGATGCGGAACGCCGACGGCAAGGCCGTCTGGCGCGCCGGCACCCTGGCCGAACAACCTAAAGACCGATGGGAGGCGGGCTCGATTGAACAGCGCGTCTCGCAATAGGGGCTTTTCCATCGTCGAGGTCGTCATCGCCATGACGTTAATCATCGTGGGTGTCACTGCTCTCATGCGCGGGATGGGCGGCATTGACAAGGCTGAAGCGGCCCTGGTCGAGAAAGACATCGTCGTCCGGCTAGCCCACCAGAAACTCGACGAGCTGATCGCCAACGAGGCGTACAAGACCGAGACGCAGGGCAACTTCGATGCGCCGTATGACAAGTATTCGTGGACGTTGGAGAACACGACCTCTGGCGTCGACAACCTGAGCGGCCTGCGGCTGACCGTCACCGACACCTCATCTGCCGATGCCAGAAAAGGTGTCGCCGAGACTCTGAAATACACGCCGCCGACATCAACGGAGGCTACACAGTGAAGAAACGCGGCTTCACAGTCGTCGAGCTAGTCCTCGTCGCCTTCATGACTACGGTACTGGTCATGGCCTTGTCGACCTCATTTTCGGCGGCGGCTTCCACAATGCGGCGCGCCTCCGACCTGGACAAGCGGCTGGAGCGCGGTCGCAGCACCGAGAACCGCCTGACCACCCTGCTGCAGGGCGCATACGTCTCCACCGACATCGCCGACACCCTGACGTACTTCGTCGCCAGCAACACCAGCGGCTCGGCTCAAGCGCCCGACACCCTCGTCTTCACCACCACTTCGGCACCCGTCGACATGGCCGCCATGGACGACACCGACAACGACTGGCAAACCAAAAACGAACTGTACGGTCCGCAGGGCGGACTGACCGAGGTCTCTCTGTCCTTGACCCCCGTCGGTGCCGACGCCACCGCCCAAGGCCTCTACATTCGGACGCAGACCCCGGCCGACGGAGATAGGACGCAAGGCGGATATGAGTCTCTTCTACTAGATAAAGTCACACAAATTCAGTTTGAGTTTTGGAACGGAACGGACTGGAGCACGACTTGGGACACGACCACTGGCACACGCCGGATCCCGGCCCTTGTGCGGATCACCTACACAGTTGACGGCGAGGCCACTAGCCGGATGCTGACTGTTCGACTCGACCAAAGCGACGTGACCACGGCAAACCCGGTGCAGCAACTATGAATCGCCGCGGCCTCGCCTTTGTCCTCGCCTTGCTGGTAATCGTCGTGTCGGTCGTCGTTTTGTCTTCTGTCGGAGCGGCTGTGCGCGCCAAGGTAGTGCGCGAGAGCATGCAGAACGAATCCGCCTCGGCCGAGGACGCGGCGCGAGCAGGCATCGAACGTGCTCTCGCCGCACTGGCCAACCAGTCGGTGACCCTGACCACGCCGAACGACGATTGGTACACCCTCAGCGAGTCGGGCGGCGTCAAGTTCACTGTCGGCAACGCCAGCTTCCGCGTGCAGATCGTCGACGCATGCAGCCGTGTGAACGTCAACACGGCGCCAGCACCGTGGCTGGTCACTATGGGGTTGACCGAAGACCAAGCGGATGCCGTCGTCGATTGGCGGTCCTCAGGCAGCACGCCAAGCGCCCAAGGTGCCAAAGACGAGTACTACAATGCCCTTAGCGTCCCGTACAACACAAAGCTCCGCCGGATCGACCGGTTTGACGAACTCCTCCTAGTCCGAGGCATCGACGCCAAGACCCTCTACGAGCCCCCGACCAACACAACTGCGGCACCACTGGCCAATGGCAGCACGAGCGACCAGCCGACGATATATGACCTCTCGACGATAGAAAACCGCGCAACGGTCCAACGGCCCGACGGCTCGGCGAGGCAAAACGTCAACACCGCCACACAGCAGCAACTGCAAGCTATCGGCCTCCGAGCCCAGATCGCCGCGGCGATCATCCAGCGCCGCAACACCGTCAGCACCTACGCCAACGTGGGCCAAGTGTTCCAGGTGGCCGGCATCACCAACGCCGACGCCAAGGTCATCTTGGACAATCTGACGACCAGCAATGCCCCGACTGCAGAAGGAAAGATCGACCTGAACACCGCCGAAGAGGCAGTCCTGAACACGATCCCCAACATGCCCTCGGGTGTGGCCGGGGCCATCGTCGCCCGCGGCGGGACTTTCAACTCCCTCGGTGAACTCTCGGACGTGGCCGGCGTCACTCCGACAACCCTCCGCGATTTGGCGGACACCTTCACGGTTTCCAGCCAGTCTTTCATCGTCCGAGTGGTCGGCACGGCAGGGCAGAGCAAGGTGGCGTTGGAAGCGACCGTCATGATCAACAATGGACAGCCGCAAGTGACAAAGATCAGCCGACCTTGGTTCACCGACGCCGAGCAACGTTGGGGATGGCTGCAAGAAACGTCGTCGACGACCGTCCTTCTGGAGGCAGCCCGATGAGCATGAACGAGGTCGTTCCGGTCCTGGAGTGGTCGGGTGGAGCCGTCCGCGCTTTCGACCCGATCAACCACAAGACGTTTATGGCCGAGAGCTTGGGCGACGCCGTGGCCGCCCTCGGCAACCCGAAGCATGTGGGTCTGGCCATCGGCAGGCGCGCGGCGCTGGTCCGCCAGTTGACCTTGCCCGAAGTCAGCGACGACCAGGCAGCGGCAATCGTCCGAGTGCAGCTCGACCAGCTGTTCCCAGTCTCGTCCGCCGACCTGACCAGCACCTTTGCCCATGCCCACCACCAGAACGGGACAGGGAAGAAGGTCGTCGTCTCTGCCATGCGGACCGACCTGCTGAAGCAAGCCAAGGCCGAGTTGGCCGAGCACGGCGTGCACACAGCCTGGGTCGCGCCGATCAACTCAGTCTCGGGAGCCGTCGCTTTGGAGAGCGGCCTGGAAAGCGCCGTTGTGGTCGATGAGTCGGTAGACGGCACCGGCATCGACATCGTCCAGCACGGCGACGTCTGCTACTCCCGGTCGGCACCCGCGGGCCTCAACGCAGCCGATCTCGACATGGAGATCAAACGGACTTTGGCCAGCGCCAAGGTGCCGCCGAGTACAGTCGTCCGCACCGACCAGTACGGCAACCTGGGGGTTCTCGCCCACCACTGGCCCAGCATCAACCTGGAGCTGCAAGAGGAGGTCGCCAAGCGGAACGCGACCGTGTCCGGCCGCCGCCGTCGCCTAGCCTCCTTGCTGACCATGGTGCTCGTCGTCTGCATCGCCATGGTGTATTTCGATTTCGACGACGCCCAGCGCAAAGTCCAGTCGCAAACCCGCAAGAGCACAAACGAGATCACGAAGCTGAAGGCAGTCGAT
Organism: Armatimonadota bacterium; assembly: GCA_018268335.1. Classification (GTDB taxonomy): domain Bacteria; phylum Armatimonadota; class Fimbriimonadia; order Fimbriimonadales; family Fimbriimonadaceae; genus JAHBTB01. Next base: position 5,257 of record JAFDWT010000037.1, read on the forward strand.
TCCTTGGTCAGTTCGCGCCTTGCCCCGTTGGAGTCCGCTGCCGCGACCGTTGACCAAGCGTTCAAGCCCAAGCAGCCCATTGCCGACGTCCTGACCGTCCTCGCAGGCCACGCTCCCGAAGGCGTGTGGCTGACCGGTCTGACCGTGGAGCGTGGCCGCAACATGACTATGCGGGGCACAGCTAAGAACAGCGCGGCGGTGACGCAATACATGACTGCCCTCAACGCCGACCCGCGATTCCGCGACGTGCGCCTGGTCTTTGCCAACGACGGCAAGATCGGCGAGGTGCCAGTCGTTTTGTTCGCCGCGACCGGCCACGTGGTGGGCAACTTCCCGGTCTACAACCCGACCAACCAATCAGGAGCGAAGAAGTGAAACTTGGGGACAACTTAGCCACCTGGAACGCAGCCTGTATTGCCGTTGTGGTCGCCATCGTCGGCGTCATCGTGTTCGACCGTGTCGCTCCCAAACCGCGTCTGAAAGACACCATCACCAAGCTCGACAAAAGCCGCCGCGAACTGATGCAAAAAACTGCGGCAGGCAAGTTGAAACTGGAAACCGCGACCAAGGGAGTCGAGCAGTACACCTGGCAGAAGCCCGTGACGGAGGTTGGCCCGGCCGTGTTGGACAAGATCAACTTGTCGGCAATGGAAAAGGGTGTCAAGGTGACGACCTTCCGACCGCAAAGGGTGCAGGCCGCCGATCCTCTGAAGGTAGCGGAGTTCACGGTCAGCATCCAAGGACAGTTCCTGCAAGTGGTCGCATTCGTCAACAGCCTGGAAGCGCCGGAGTCGAAACTGGTCGTCTCTTCAGCTCAGATTTCATCGACAGACGCTGCGACGAGCCTGACTTCGGCTTCGATCGGACTCATGGCTTTTGTCAAGGAACCAGAAGCAGCCAAACCGGCCGAGGGAGTGAACAATGGCAAAGCCTAATCGTTTGTTCATTTATGTGGGGTTGGGCGTGGTCGTCGTCGCGGCCTTCGTGATGACGGAGCCGTCCAAACCAATCACAAATAAGAAGAAATCAACCAAGCCACCTGCGACCAGCAAGGCCAAAGAGATGCAACTCGCCGAGTACACGGAGCAAGACAAGACGGCCACGTTCGAGCGTGTCACCGTCGGTAGCCGCGACGTGTTCAAGCCGCTAGTCGTGCGGGAGGGTGCGGGCGGTGCAGACACCGCCGCGATGCCGAACCAGGTTCCCGCCGGGTTTGCTTCTGGCGAAGCTGGTTGGTTCTATACCGGCACGGCCGTCGTCGACCAAGTCCCCACCGCCCTCTTGGAGAACACCCAGACCGGCCAAGGCCTCTACGTCAAGCAGGGCGACACCTGGAAAAGTTGTAAAATCGACAGGATCACGCCGACAAGCTTGACTCTTTCGTCCGGCGACAAAGTCCGGACCTTGATGTTACTGGCCGATCTGCCGCAAAGTGGTTTGGCGGGTGGCAGTTCGACACAACCGCTGAACCCGCTCAGTGGCCCAGTCGGCGTACAATCAAGGCCGAACTCCGTTCCTGGCACATTGCCCAACGGGCCGACGCCTGGAGCTCCCACGGGCCCACCGACTGCACCGCCCTCTGGCTCGCCCAACCCCGACCCGCAGTTTCAGTTTCCAAACCTCCAGAACGAGGAAAACCGATGAACATCAAACGAACGACGACCTGGATGGCGCTGATCGCCGCCGTCTTGCCGACCATGGCCCTCGCCCAGTTCTCGACCGGCGATGAAGTCGCCGCCAAAAAAGCCTGGGAGCAGTTCCCCAACTTGCCCAAGAGCAAGAAGGTCACGCTGAGTTTCAGGAACTCGAACATCGACATGGTCCTCGACCTGTTCATGCGTGTTTCCGGCATCACGATCGTCAAGGACCCGTCGCTCAAGGACGCTATCACCGTTTCTTCCCCCAACCCGGTGACAGTTGCTGACGCCTTCAATATCCTGGACACCGCCCTGGGCTTGCGGAACTTTGAATTGCAGAAGTCTGGCAACCTGATGGTCATTCGGCCCAAGAGGCAACAAGCTACAATTGACTTCGGCGCCGGTGCGGCCGGAGGTGCCGGATTCCCGACGCCTACACCTAACGAAGTCAAGGTCTATCGCATCAAATACGCGAATGCCAGTGAAGTGGCCCGGGTGGTGAACGATGTCTTTGCTCCCCAGCAGGGTGGCGGTTTCGGCGGCTTCCCCAACTTCAACTTTGGTGGTGGCGGCGGTGGCGGCGGTCTGACCCAATTTGGCCGTCCGCAAGGACAGGGCAACCGCGGCGGTCGAACGAACTTTGGCGGTGCAGGTGGGCAGGCCAACCGGTTCACCGGCTTTGGCGGACTGAACTTTGGCCAACAGCAATCGAACATGCGCGCTTCGTCGGACGACTTTAGCAACACCGTCATCATCAACGGCCCGCGCAGCCAGTTTGCCGACATCGAAAAGCTGATCAATGAGATCGACAAGCAGACGGACGCTCCTCAAACCTCGCGTGTATACAAGCTCGAGTTCGCGGCTGCACCAGACTTGGTGTCCGTCATCCAAAACGTACTGACCTCCAACGCGCCGACCGGCCGCGGCGGTCAAGGAAACCAAAGTGTTCCGCCTCAGCAGCGCTTCCAACAGGCGTTCAGGACCGGATCATTCCAGTCCGCCTTCGGCACCGTCACGGCGGACGCCAGGTCGAACAGCTTGGTTGTGACTGGCACAGAGGACAACCATAAGGTCGTCGCCCAGGTGATCTCCGAGTTGGACCAGAAGGTGCGACTAGAAGACTCGACCGTCGTCGTGCCGCTCATGAACGCTAGGGCCGACCAGGTGGCCACGACTCTGCAGCAGGCCTTCGGCCAACGCTCCGGCACCAACACGACACGGCAAAACAACAATAACACGCAGAACCGCAACACCACGCAAAACCGGAACAACGCCGGTGGGCCGCCGTCGCTCGGTGGCAACAACATCGGAGCGGGCAATGAGAACCTGAGCGCTAACGCCAATCCCAACTCTGTTGACCTGGCTCTACAAAACCCGAACGCAGACAGCGGAGACCTGCTGACGCAAATCCAGTTTGGCGGCGGCTTCGGTGGGTTCGGTGGTGGATTTGGCGGCGGAGGGTTCGGCCGGCAGCAAAACCAATCCCAACAAGCCCAACTCGTCCGCGGAGCGGACGGTCGGCTGGTCAACATCCGCGACCTGACGAACCAAGTCACGATCATCCCCGACACCAACACCAACAGCCTGATCGTCGTCGGCGCCCCCGACGCCGTTGAGTTGGTCAAGAAGATCCTTGGCCAATTGGACGCCATCCCCGAGCAAGTGATGATCGAGACGATCATCATGGAGGCGACACTGGACAAGACGAACAAGCTGGGCATCGAGTGGAACCTCGTCCAGGCCAAGGCCTTTGGGAACACTGGTGTTACGGGCAACGTCGGGACGAGCTACGGCCTGCAAAACACGACTCCGGCCCTGGACGGTTTCCGCTACACGATCGCGGGTGGCAATCTGTCCGGCTTCATGAACGCCCTGAAGCAGGACGATAAGTTCGAAGTGCTCAGCACGCCGCGCATCTTCACCAGCAACAATGTGCAGGCGCAGATCAACATCAGCCAGAGCATCCCGTACGTCGTCAGCCAACGAGAGGACGCCAACGGCAACCTGACGTTTAACTACCAGTTCCTCGACGTCGGCATCATCCTCACCGTCACCCCGCGCATCACGGCCAACGGCTATGTGACCCTTGACGTTGTGCAAACCGCCAACGACCTGCAAGGCTACACCAGCTTCAACGCCCCGATCGTCAACCAGAGAGAAGCGCAGACGACGGTCTCGGTGAAGGACGGCGAGACCATGGTGCTAGGCGGCATCATGCGCTCGACGGTGAATTCGTCAGTCAAGAAGGTGCCGCTCCTAGGCGACATCCCGCTTCTCGGCGAGCTCTTCAAGTCGACCAGCCACCAGAAACAAAAGACCGAGCTCCTCGTCATGCTGACTCCGAGGATCGTGCGCAACCCCGAGGACGCGGCGAAACTGCGCGAAAAGGCACTGAAAGAGAACGGCAAACAGCTTCCGAACACAATTACAACCCCAGATCCGACACCAGTCAAGAAAGACGGTGAAGCCAAAAAGGATGGGGGAGGACGAAAATGAAGAACACCCTTAAATCACTCTTGACGATTGGCTTTGCTGTCGTGGCCTGTTTGGCCGTTGCGCAAGGCGGTGGCGGCGGCGGACGTGGCGGCCGGCAGTTCATGATGGGCGGCGGAGGCGTGATGGGCGTCTCGATGCTCGTCGGCCGGGCCGATGTCCGCAAGGACATCAAGGTCACCGAAGACCAGGCGAGCAAACTCGACGCCTTCCAGGAAGAGCAGCGCGCCAAGATGCGCGAGCAGTTCCAGAACGCGGGTGGCGGTGGAGGTCGACCCGACCCCGAAGCCATGCGCGCCGTGTTCGAGAAGATGAACAAGGAGTCCGAGGAAGCGGTCGCCAAGATCCTGAGCGCCGAGCAAATCGCCCGTGTCAAACAGATCGGCATCCAGTTGGCCGGCTCCCGAGCTGTCATGAGCGCCGACGTGCAAAAGGCTTTGGGCATGACTGCCGAGCAGACTGAGAAGATCAAGAAGCTCCAAGCGGACCAGGCCACGGCGAACCAAGAACTGATGCGCAAAATGCGCGACCAAGAGATCGACCGCGACCAGTTCCAAGAGCTGCGCACCAAGAACGACAAGGCTTTGGGCGATGAGATCGACAAGGTCCTCACCACCGAGCAAAAGTCGAAGCTAAAGGAAATGGGCGGTGCCAAGTTCACCGCCGACACCGGACGCGGTATCTAAGCCACTCCAAAGGACACTTCCGGCCCCCTGGCTCCGCCAGGGGGCCGGGCACTTTTATGGCTTCATGATTTTGAAAATGGTAATCGCGATCACCGCGAAGAACCCCAGCCGGATGAACCGCAGCGACGTAAAGACCTGGTTCCGTCCCTTGCCTTGGGCAGATAGAAACGCCAAAAATGCCCCCGGCCCATAGATGAATGAGCCGACGAAAATCAGCAGCGGAAACTCGCCGGCCGGTGTCACACCCGGCATCAGGCTCAGCATCGCCACCGCCAAACCCACGACGCACATGGCGGAGCCGATCTTGACGCGGGTCTCGGGAGTCATCGATTTCAAATTACCCCGCGCTGGTACCCTCCTCCCGGACATGGACTTGCAGGCGCTCCGAGCTGTCGCCAGTCGGCTGGGAATCGAATTGGCGCCGGCGCAGATCCAGGCCCTGACAGCGTTCGTCACCGACCTCTACGCGACGAACCAGACCACCAACTTGACCCGAGTGCCGGAAGGTGAGGCGGACGCCATGCACCTAGCCGACTCACTTCTCGTCGCCGAGTTTGCCAAGCGCCATGCCCGAGTCCTGGATATCGGGGCGGGGCCTGGGTTTCCTGCCGTCCCTCTAGCTCTCTGCCGACCTGACCTCGACATCATCGCCGTTGAAGCCACCAGCAAGTTCGCGACGTTCCTGTCGGCTCATTGTCCTACCAACGTCGAAGTGGTAAACGGTCGGGCCGAAGAGTTGGACGGCAGGGAGACGGTCGATCTGGTGACAGGCCGGGCACTGGCTCCACTCGGCATCCAACTGGAACTGAGCGCCGCGTGGTGCAAGGTCGGCGGTCTTGTCGTCCCGTTCCGGACGCCTGCGGAGCGCGAAGCGTGCGCGACCATCAACATCGGCGTCCTCGGGTTGCGGCTTGTTGCGCTGGAAGAACGGCAGATTCCAGGAACTGATGTCGTCAGACTGTTCCCGGTTTACGAAAAGGTGCGGCCGACGCCAGCCGAGTACCCGCGCCCCTGGGCCAGGATCAAGGCCCGGCCTTTTTCGGCCCGTCTTCCGAAGCCTGGATCATCTTGAGCATCGAAAGAGCGACCGAGTTCTGAGGGTCAGCCTTGAGGGCCTTGGTCGCCGCCGCCCGGGCTCCCGCAATGTCTTTCGTCTGCAGAAGGACAGACGCGTTGGTCGTCAAATAGCGGGAGTCGTCGGGGAAGAGCGTCAGAGCCTTCTGCGCTTCGCGGCCTGCGTCATCCCACTTGTTGTCCAAGATCGCCAGTCGGGCCAGGTCGTGGTGGGCCTCTGCCTCCAGAACCGGCTCGGCGGTGTGCAACTGGTCTTGGATGGAGACGGCTTGCTCCAAGCTCTTCTTGGCCTCGTCCGTCTTGCCGAGCACCCACTGGCACCGTGCGCGCAGGACGAAGTAGGCAGGCTGATTAGGTGAAAACTCGATAACGGAAGCGACGATCGGCAGGGCCCGTTCGGCGTTTGACTTGTCGGACTCGTCCAATGGCTCGTCAGCAAGGAGCTTGGCGAATGACATCGTCGTGAGCGCTTTCACTTGAAGGACGGCGGCATTGCGGTCGGTCTCACTGGTCAGGGAGCCAGCTTTCTTCTGGCTGCACCCCGCCAGCAGGGCCAGGGCCGCGACGAGGATGACGAAGTTCTTCATGACGCGACAATATTCACAAGTTTTCCGGGCACAACAATCACTTTTCGTACTGTCTTGCCTTCGAGGAAGGGAATGGCTTTCTCGCGGCCCAATGCCATGGACTCCAGTTGGTCGTTCGGTGTGTCGGCGTCTACGTCCATGGTGTCGCGCAACTTGCCGTTGACTTGGATGGCAACTGTCACTTTGTCGTCGCGAGCCAACACAGGGTCATGGGTTGGCCAAGACAAGCTGTAGGTGAACCCTTCGCCGCCCAGTCCTTCCCAGATCTCGTCCGCCGAATGCGGAGCCACGGGAGAGAGGGTCTTGATCAGATACTCCAGCGCTTCGCTGAAGGCCAGCTTTTCCGCTTCGCCGGGATCCTTGGCGGCCTTGACCAGGTCGCCCAGAGTGTTGACCGTGATCATGGCAGTCGAAATGTACGTGTTAAAGGCGAACGCCTCGATGTCCGCGGTCGCCTTGGCGACAAATTTGTGGGTCGCCCGGCGGATCGCCTTGGATGTGTCGGTCGCCTCGACATTGCCGATCTGCATCGACCACATCGGATCCCACCACTGGGCCAGCTTGCCGGCCAGGTCGAAGACGCGGCTGAGGAACCGGACGGCCCCAGCCATGCCCTCGTTCGTCCACTGGACGTTCTGCTCGAACGGTGCGACAAAGAGCTCAAAGACCCGCAGGGCGTCGGCGCCGTAGTTCGTGACGGCTTCCTCCGGCGTCACAACGTTGCCTTTCGACTTGCTCATCCGCACCCAGCGCCATATGAGGTCTTCCTGCGGCATGG
>JAFDWT010000037.1:12562-24957 GCA_018268335.1 Armatimonadota bacterium
CCTTCGCGAGGTTGTCGATACGGCGTGTAGCCCAGCACTTGGCCCTGGTTCATCAGCCGCTGGAACGGCTCCTTGACCGAGACGAGGCCGGCGTCATAGAACACCTTCGTCCAGAACCGGGCATAGAGTAGGTGCATGACCGCATGCTCAGCGCCACCGACATAGCAATCGACCGGCATCCAGAAGTTGGCCTTGTCCAGGTTCCACGCCTGCCCGTTGTTGTGGGGGTCGGCAAAGCGGAGGAAGTACCACGACGAGCAGGCGAAGCCGCCCATGGTGTCGGTCTCGCGGCGGCCAAGAGTGCCGTCGGCGGTGGTGGTGTTGACAAAGTCGGTCACCTTGGCCAGCGGGCTGCTGCCGTCGTCGCCAGGTTCGAACTGGTCGACCTCTGGGAGCTCGACCGGCAGAGAACCGTCGGGCACCAGCTCCATGTCGCCGTCTTTGTCGTAGACGACTGGGATCGGGCAGCCCCAATAACGCTGGCGGCTGATCAGCCAGTCGCGGAGCTTGTAGTTGACCTTGCGTTCACCGATGCCCTCTGCCTCGACCCATTGCCCCAGGGCAGTCGCTGCTTCGGCTGGCGTCATGCCGTTGTGGCTGCCGCTGTTGACCAATCGAGCATCCTTCGACTCAAAAGGTGGTGAGTAGTCCTTAGGTTTGGCTAGGTATGCGTCCAAAGCCTGCTGATAGTCGAAGTCTTGGTTCTCCTGAAACGGTCGCAGATAAGCTTCGTCCGGCTGGCAGACGGGAACGACGTCGAGCCCAAACTTGACGGCAAACTCAAAGTCGCGCTGGTCGTGGCCCGGGACAGCCATGATCGCGCCGGTGCCATAGCCCATCAGCACATAGTCGGCGACATAGATCGGCACGCGCTTCTTGTTCACCGGGTTCACGGCGTAGGCGCCTGTGAAGACGCCGGTCTTCTCCCGAGTGACGGCTTGCCGGTCGACGTCGCTGAGCGCGCGCGCTGCCGTCTGGTAGGCGGCCACGGCGTCGCGGTGCTCGGCGTCGACATTGCCCTTGATGTGCTCGACCAGCGTGTGTTCTGGTGCCAATACGCAAAAGGTCATCCCGTAGACAGTGTCCATGCGGGTGGTGAACACGCGGATCTTTGGCGCCCGTTTGAGGTTCACGACTTCCAATCCACCATCTTCGACGGACGACGCCGAATCAAAAACGACGTCCATCTCGAACTCGACGCCTTCGCTGCGGCCGATCCAGTTGCGCTGCATCGCCTTGATGCCCTCAGGCCAGTCGATGTCGTCCAGGTCGTCGATTAAGCGCTGGGCGTAGTCAGTGATTTTGAAGAACCACTGCGGGATCGCCCGACGCTCCACCGGGGTGCCGCAGCGCTCGCACAGGCCGCCGACTACCTCCTCGTTGGCGAGGGCGGTCTTGTCCTTGGGGCACCAGTTGACGTCGGCCATGCGCCGATAGGCCAAGCCGCGCTCATAGAGCAGCTTGAAGCACCACTGCGTCCAGCGGTAGTACTCGGGATCGGAGCTGTAGAAGCAGCGCGACCAGTCGTAGCCGATGCCGACGAGTTCCATCTGCCGACGATACGTGTCGCCATACTCGTGGACCATCTCTTCCGGATGCCGCTGGGTTTTGATCGCCTCGTTTTCGGCTGGCAGGCCAAAGGCGTCGAAGCCCATCGGGTGCAGGACGTTGTAGCCCTGCATGAACTTCATGCGCGAGAGCACGTCGCTGGGGATGTAGTTCCGGCAGTGCCCCACACTGAGCCCGGCCCCGCTGGGGTACGGAAAGAACTCCAGGCAGTAAAACTTCTCGCGGTCGGGGTCCTCGCGCGTGGTGAAAAGCGCGGCCGCTTTCCAGCGGTCGCGCCACTTTTGTTCAAACTCACCAGGCTCGTACCGTTCGCGCATGCGAAGCGGTTTTACCCTTGGCGAAGCAGACCCTCCGGGGCTGTCAACCCTGCGGTGGCGGCACCGCCCCGTTGGTTCCCTGGGCAAACTGGATGTTGCCATTCTTGTAAGCGTCCACGGACCGCTTGTAGGCGTTTGCAATCTTGTCCTGCACCTCGACCGGCAAGTCTGTCCAGGCGACAGGCTGCGAGTTGGGTGCGGCGACATAATCAGACAGCGACCGACGCATTTGGTAGCGGCCAGCAAAACTGAACTGGAAGTTGACACGGCGCTTCGTCAAGACCTGGACCTTCTTATCGTCGCCGATGCCTTGGGCAAAGGACGCTCCCCACGGTTGCTCACCCATCGCCTTCATGTTGCCGATCTCTTCTGGCGACATGATCTGTGACTGGCCTGTCTTGGGGTCAAGAACACGCAAAGCGACTTCATCCTTGCCCTCCATACCCAACGCTGACTGCGGCGGCACGCCGTTGAACACGTCGGTCCGTTCAAACGCCGGCCCAAACAGCGAGTTGATGTCCGGCATGTCTGGGTTCGGGAACGAAGAGGTCATGGCGACAGCCAGATCGTTCGGCTGCTTAGGCCCGTTGGTCGGTCGTGGGCCGTCGTTGCTCCTGAAGATCAAGTCTGCCAACTCCCGGCGGGCCATAGGGGAGCCGAGAGCGGTCATCGACATGACTGATCCGACGGTTCGCCGCTCGTTCTCGTTCATCCCGGCGAAGATCCTCAGCGCCTGTCGCAAGTTGCCCCGCGTGTCACTGACCTCTTTGGACATCGCCGAACCGTAGAGGGCGTTGGCGTACGTCGTGTCCCACAAAGACTGGTTCGTGTCGGGCGAGACCACCGCATATTGGGCAACCGCCGTTAGAGGCGCCGCTCCGAGGAGTTGTGCGGAATCGAGAAGTCGCTTGAACGCGTGCCGGTCGATGCGATGCTGCCGGCAACGGTCGATGTCGACAGGCGACAGAGTCACCCACCCGTCTGCCTCCGCGTACGAATAGCCGTTGTCGGTTAGGAGCTTCTTGACCGTCGTGTCTTTGACGCCGTCCTGGGCCATAGTCGGTCGCATCTGGTTGAAGAGCTCGTCACTCAGCAGGGCGACGACCGGCTTGTCGGCCGGCATGGTTTGGCGGACTGCTTCGCCAACAAAGAACGACAGCGGGTCGTTGACGACCGGGTCCTTCATGGTCGCCCGGGCCGCGCCAGCCGACTCCCTGGTGCCGCCACCCAGCAGACTCGTCTCGACCTCCCCGGAGTCACTTCCCACAGCCACAAAAACGACATCGGTCGTCGTCGTCAAGAGAGACTGCGCCGCTCCGATATGAGCCAGAGCCTTGGCTTTTTCTGATAAGACGATCGGCTGGCCGTCGTCGGCCGCCGGAGCGGTGGCTGGTTGGCCGCTGGCACCGCCGTCGAGACTGATTGCACGCGCCGCCGTGAAGGAACCGCCTCCAAAGGCAAAAAACTCCTGCCCCTCTTCGCTGAGAAAAGTGGTTCCGGTCAGGAGAGACATCCCGTCGGGATCGAGAACCGTGAGTGTCACGACAAAGCTCGGACTCCACCCCTGGCGGCGAATGGCGAGGTAAGCGCGTCCATAGACGCCGCGTTTGAGCCGCTCGACAGACCTGTCGACCTTGTCCGGTCCGATGATCACCTGCGAGCGTCCGACATTGCCGTTCAGGGCCGCACTCAGTTCATCAGCCATGGCCCGACGGATGAACCTGTCGGCCGTGCCCGGAAGTGGGAGCTGGACACCAAACGGAGCATTGGAGAAAACGACCCGGGCGCCTGGGGCGATCGAGGCGATCGTGGCCGGAGACAGCGTTTGGATGATACTGGCCAACGGCTTCTCGGTAGCCGTGCCACCACCTGCCATCAGGAAAACTTGCGTCGAACCAGGGCCAGATTCGATCTGCGGTCCGCCGCCTTTCGGAGGCACATAAGCCTCGTCGGGCTTGACCCGCTCGACCAACTTCGCTACTGCCTTCTTGACAGCTTCGGTGTCACGGGCGATGCGCGCCGACACCGCCTTCTTGATTGCCGTGTCCTTCACCAAGAGCTGATAGGTGGAGTCCGACTTGGCCCATTCGCCGCCGAGAGTCGAGGCGAGCTTGGCCATCAAGTCCTTGGCCGGCACCTGGTCGACATCGACGAGCACGATCTCTTTCGCTACTTGCGGGGTCACCCGCAGATCGGCCTTGGAGGCCTCTTTGATCTTGGCGACCACCTCACCGACGGTCATCCCAGTCGTCTTGAGCGTGACCGGGGCTTTGAAGTCCTGGGCAAGTGCCAGGGGTGCCGTCGACAGGACGGACAAGGCGACACAAAGCGTCTTCATGATGTCAACTCCACTGTCCTAACAATACCGGTGGGCAGATCGTTTCCGTCACCACTGCCTTTATGGACGGTCTGTCACACTGCGAAGGTGGTGTTTGTCGCGGAAGAAAAGGAGCGGCTGGACAAGTTCCTGGCCCGCATGATGCCGCAAGAGAGCCGGTCGAAGCTCGCTAAGATGGTCGCCGAGCAAGGCGTGCTCGTCCAAGGCGAGGACGTCCGCCGACCCAGTTTCGAACTGCGGCCTGGTTGGTCGGTGGAGTGCGGCGAAGTGCCCGCCTCCATCCCCCACGACTTGACTCCGGTGGCCATGCCGCTCGACGTCGTGTACGAAGACGACGCCCTGTTGGTCGTCAACAAGCCACGTGGCCTCGTCGTCCACCCCGGCCCGTCCGTGCGCGGTGCGACTCTGGTGCAGGCGCTCTTGGCTCGTGGCGGGGAACTCAGTGAGGGATCGGCTCCTTTCCGTCCCGGCATCGTCCACCGACTAGACAAAGAGACGACCGGGCTGATGGCGGTGGCGAAATCGGACGCTGTCCACCGGTCGCTGGCCGAGCAGCTAAGAGCCAAGAGCGCGGAACGGCGCTATCTGGCCGGCGTCAAAGGGACACCGGGGCAGGAAAGGTTCACGGTCGAGGCACCGATCGCCCGCGACCCCCGACGGCCGACCAAGATGGCGGCGGTCGCGGGAGGGAAGCCGGCCGTCACCCACTTCAAGACACTCTGTAGGCTGGACCGAGGCTCCTTGCTGGCTTGCCGGTTGGAGACTGGCCGCACACACCAGGTGCGCGTGCACCTCATGGCAGTCGGTTTCCCCGTCTTAGGCGACGACCTCTATGCACCGCCACCGTGGGACGCCGGGCCGATGCAACTGCACGCCGGGTACTTGTCGTTCGTGCACCCGACCACCGGCGCGACCATGGCGTTCTTTGCCCCGCCACCAGCCGACTTCGCCGAGATGCCGGTCGATCCTCAATCCGCCCTGGAGGAGTGGTGATGGTCGAAGAGACCGCTTGGGACCGGATGCAACGGCTAGGCGTCCGCGCCACCGGCAACATCGACCTCCTGACCGTCGCCCTGACGCGCGAGGCGGCGGACCTGGAGGCCGGAGAGGTCGTCGCCCAGACGATCGTCCGTCGGCTCGGTGCGGCCCGGATCGCCGACATGAGCCTCGGCGACCTGCAACAGTTTGCTGGCCTGGAAGGCTACGAAGCCGCCCGCGTCTTGGCTGCCATGGAGCTCGGGCGCAAGCTGGCCGGGCAGGGCAACGTCAAGAGCGAGGAGATCACGTCGCCCGAGGCGGCCTATGCCGTGTTTGCCGACTTGGCCGACGAGACCCAGGAGAACTTCTGCGTGGCCTTCCTCGACGCCAAGGCCAAGCTGCTGACCCGCAAGGTGATCCATAAGGGGACGCTGACCATGAGCGTCGTCGGCCCCCGCGAGGTCTTCCGCGAAGCCGTACGCGAAAACGCGGCGATGATCGTCCTGGCCCACAACCACCCGAGCGGCGACCCGACACCTTCGCCCGAGGACGGCCGAGTCACGCAGAAGCTCGTCTCCGTCGGCGAGGCATTGGACATCCCGGTGATCGACCACATCGTCGTCGGGCACGACGGCCGGTTCGTCAGCCTCCGTGACAAGGGCATGATGTAGGATGGCAGTATGGATTGGGACGAGGTGATCGTCGGCCTGAAGGCCGACATGGAGTTCAAGCACAAGGCGCGCGAGCAAGCCTTGCAACTCTGCCGCCAGCTCATCCAAGCCTGCAGCAAGTGCATCAAGCACGTCCACAGGGGGCAGTACACCGAGGCGTCGGCGATATTGGACGAAGCCCGTTCCATCCGCGACAAATGCGCCGAGGCGCTGCGTCCGCACGGCGAGCTGTACTATGCTGGCTACCTGCAGGACGCTGAAAAGGAGTTTGTCGAGGCGGCCGTCACCTTGGCCATGGTCACAGGTGCCGCGCTGCCCACCCAAGCGGAGTTGGCGGTGCAGACCTCGGTCTATCTCAACGGCGCCGCCGAGGCGGCCAGTGAGTGCCGCCGGGCTGCCCTTGACCGGATGCGCCACGGCCAACTGGACGAAGCCGAGCGACTCTTGGAGGGCATGGTGACAGTCTATGAAGACCTCGCGACCTTCGATTTTCCCGACTCCCTGACCGGTGGCCTGCGCCGGACCAACGACGCCCTGCGGGCGGTAGTCGAAAGAACGCGCAGCGACCTGACCCTGACCCGGGTGCAACACGACCTGATGGAAGAGCTGCGGGCTGCCAAATCGCCCTGACAGAACCTTAACGCGGGCCACAACTTGCCCCAGGTAACCTCGCCAGCACCATGGCCGTGATGACTGGGCTGAGCGGGAACGAGATCTACTGCCTCCACCAAAAAGGGTTCAAGCCCGGGGAGCTGACGATTGGGAACAGCGTCTATTCGATGGGCTTTGTCGGTGGCATCGGTGCCGGCATCAACACCTTCATGGGCGGTGAGGTGACCCAGGTCACCGAGATCATCCACCAGGGCCGCCTGCTTAGCTACAACCGCATGCTCGAGCACGCTGGCCGCAACCAGGCCACCGGCATCACCGGCGTCACCAGCGAGTTGATCCAGCACGGCAGCAACATCGAGTTCCTCAGCGTCGCCAGCTGCCTGCACCGGCAGGGTGGGGACACCGCCTTCGAGTTCAGCACCAGCAGCGACGGCCAAGAGCTGTACTGCCTGCTCGACAGCGGCTTCACGCCCAAGCGGTTTGTCTTCGGCAACGTCGCCTATTCCATCGGTGTCGGCGGCGGGCTGGGCGGCATGTTCCGCAGCCTGCAAAGGGGCGAAATCCGCGAGTTCAGCGACGTCTTCAATACGACGCGCCATATGGCCCTGCAGCGCATCAAGCACGAGGCGGCCAGCGCCGGTGCCAACGCGGTCGTCGGCATCCAGACCACCATCGTCCCGTTCCAGGGCATGCAGGAGATGCTAATGATCGGCACCGCCGCCCACCATCCGATGCTGCCGCCCGCCCCCGGCGGCGAACCGCTCACCAGCGACCTGACCTGCGAGGAGATGTGGAACATGATCAACCTCGGTTACATGCCGCTGGAGTTGGTGTTAGGTGTGTCGGTCTATTCGCTCGGCCTCGCCGGAGGCATCACCGCGGCGCTCAAGAGCTTCACCAAAGGCGAGATCAATGAGATGACGACGCTGATCTATGAGGCCCGCGAGAACGCCATTGCCCACCTGCAACGCGACGCGGCCCGGGTCGGAGCCGACGACGTAGTTGGCATCAAAACCTATGTGTACGCGTTGGGTTCGGGCGTCATCGAGTTCATGGCCATCGGCACCGCGGTCAAGCAGATGCCGGGGATCGCGACCGTCAACCCCCAACTGCCGCCCCAGGCCATCATCCGCGACAAGGACACATTCTTCAACACGGCCGAAACCGCGTTGGGCAAGAACCTGAACGAGGGCAGCTGAACCTGTCCTTCACCTCGTACCAGTGGGCTGGAACCAGATGTTGCGGAACCTGACCTTGCACCCGTGGTCTTGTAGCAGCACTGGCCCCTGGGCGACCGGCGCGCTGTCCTTGGATTGGTCGGCTTTCTCGGTCAATTCGACTTTGTTGTGCACCAAGACACCATTCCAGTAAACGGTCAGCACACCAGGCTTGGCGATCTTGCCGTCTGCACCCAGTGTTGGGGCGACGAAGAAGGAGTCATAACACTGCCACTCGCCCGGCTTCTTGGCTTCGTTGCTGTCCGGGTCTTTGAGGCCATAGATCCCGCCACAACCGCCCGTAGCGTACGTCGGGTTGTCAACCGAATCCAAGATTTGCGTCTCGTATCGGGCCAGAAGATAAAACCCGCTGTTGCCACGCGCCTGGCTCGTCTTGTCGGCCATGAGGGGCACGTTGAACTCGACATGGTAGTGGCCACTGCCTAGGCTGGCCTTGGAAGCGATGCTGCCGGAGCCGGGGACGACCTCGGCCACGCCGTCGGCGACCTTCCAGCCCGCAGGTGCGGACGAACCAGCCCGTACCCACTGGTCGAGCGACTTACCGTCAAACAGGACGGTGGCCCGTTTTGGCGGCTTGGTCTGTAGCCCGATGTTCTTGGGCGGTTTATCCTGGGAGAGGGCGACGAGGACGGCAAGCATGGTGGTCATGTCCGCATTCTGGCGGGCCAGTCCCCGGCCCGTCTATGCCCCCGGAAACGAGTTAGACTGAAACCATGGCCCGCTGGCGTCCCTGTCTTGCCGGAATCTTGATCCTGCTGGCCGGGTGCCGCGAAGACACCTACATCTTTCCGGCTGCTTCAGTGGTCGACAAGGACGCACCGAGCTTGGAGTCCATCGACAAGAAGCGGTGGGCCGAGATGAACGCCTTCGCACTGGCGACCACTCGGGCGGTCGCCAACGACAACAGCGGCAACGTCGCCCTGTGTCCGCTGGGCCTGTGGTCGGCGGGAGCCGTGCTGCTCAACGCGGCGAACGGCACCTCTTTTGAAGCGGCGTCCTCGTTCCTGGGACTCAAAGACCCCTCGCTCGACGACCTCAATGCCGCCCAACGGGCCTGGCATGCCAGCCTGCCAGCCGACGGACCGCTCAAGGAGGGCCTCGGTGTCTTCATGATCTGGCCAGTCCTGGTCGCCCACGATTTTCAAGACGAAATGGCCCGCGACTACCGGGCCGACGTCATGAAGATCGGCTCGGCAGGCGACGGCGCCCGCAACTCCATCAACGCCTGGGCCAGCCGGCGGACCGGTGGCGCTATCGAAAATCCGGTGCAAGAACTGAGTAAGCAGACTATCTTTACGATCCTGCACGTAGCCAGCTTCAAAGGGAAGTGGACGCAACCGTTCAAGCCAGATTTCACGGAGCCCGGGACATTCCACTTGCGGGATGGAAGCGTGCAGACGCCGATGATGCGCGGCGAAAAGTCCGTCCGATCACTTACTGGGGACCAATGGGTCGGAGCCGCCATCCCGTTCAAAGACGATCGGTTCGCCTTTGTCGCGGCGATGCCGAAGGTGGGTGACCTAGACACCGCACTGGCCTCGGCCAAGACCTTGCCATCGTTGGGGCAGCAGAACAAAACCGTTCACATTCTGTTGCCGAAGTGTAGGTTTTCCAACCAGCATGACCTCTTGCCAATCCTCCAGACCCGCGGCGCAGGTCGGTTGCTCGAGCCACCCAATGACTTACGCCGGATGTCCGTCGAGCTGGACGACGAAGCCTGCATTCGCCGGGCCTATCAAGTTGTAGATTTTGAACTCGACGAGCAGGGAGTCGTTGTGAAGGCAGTGACTGGGGTCGACGCGGCCAAGGCCGATGTCGAACTACCTGACGAACTTGTTTTCGACAAGCCGTTCTTCTGGGGAGTCATCGACGTGCAAACGGGGGTTTACGTCTTCACCGGCGTCGTCCGCGACCCGTCGAAGGGATAACCGGCCCGACCCCAATAGGGTCGGGCAGCAACCTCAATATCGGCAAGCGCGCAAGGCGGTCTCGGTGATCTTGTCCACGCTTGGCAACACGAACGTCTCCAAGGGCTTCACCCAGGGTACAGGCGTGTCCAGGCGGGTCACCCGCATGGGAGGCGCGTCTAGGAGCTCGAAGGCCTCTTCGGCCAGCCGAGCGAGAATCTCGCCAGCAAAACCGCACGTGCGCGGGGCCTCGTTGACGACCACCAGACGGTTGGTCTTGGCCAGCGACTCCTTGATCGTCGCCTCGTCCAGCGGGACGAGCGACCGGATGTCGACGACCTCGGCTGAGAACCCTTCCGAAGCCAGGTTGTCGGCGGCTGCCAAAGCGTGATAGACATTGTTGCCGTAGGTGACGATGGTCACGTCGTCGCCTTCGCGGCGGACCCGCGCCTTGCCGATCGGCACGATCGCGTCGTCCCCGACAGCCACTTCCTCTTCGATGTCGCGCCGTCGGTAAAGCTCCTTCATTTCGTAGACCATGACCGGGTTCGGGTCACGAAAGGCTGACTTCAACAAACCCTTGGCGTCAGCAGGGGTAGACGGGCAGACGATCTTGAGGCCAGGCGAATTAGCAAACCAGGCTTCGTTCATCTGCGAGTGGTACAGTGCGCCGCCGCCATAGCCGCCGGCCGGGCCGCGGATGACCATCGGCATCGAGACCTCGCCAGCCGTGCGGTAGTGGTAGGTCGCCGTCATGTTGACGATCTGGTCAAAGCCGCAGGAGATGAAGTCGATGAACTGCATCTCGACCATGACCTTCTTGCCGTTCAGACACAGCCCGCAAGCGGTGCCGACGATGGCGGCCTCGCTGATGGGCATGTCGAACACGCGGTCACGGCCAAATTTGTCGAGCAGGCCGTCAGTGACGCCAAACGCGCCGCCGAGCAGGCCGATGTCCTCGCCCATACCGACCAGGTCGGCGTCCCGTTCAAATTCCTCGAAGATCGCCTCTTTGAGGGCGGTCAAGTAGTTAATCTTGGTGCGGGCGGGAGCTTCTGTCTTGGCCATCACTCGCCCTCCGCAAAGACCCACATGCCGCCTTCTTCGGCGGGCGGCTCAGGTTGCGCTACCGCAAATTCAACACCCTCGTTCATATAGGCGACGACCTCGGGTGGAAAGTCGGCGTCGGTGACCTCACCGGCGCCTTTGTTTTCGGCGGCGAACATCGCTGCCTCTGCCTTGGTCATGTAGCCCAGCTTGACCATCTGTTCTTTCATCACCGCGATCGGATCGCGCTTGCGGCCGTCCTCGACTTCGTCTTTCGGACGGTATTTGGCAGCGCGGTCGTCGTCGTGGTCGCCGTGGCCATAGGCGCGGAAGGTCTTGCACTCGACAATGCTCGGCCCCTGGCCCGAACGGGCGTGCTCGACGGCCTCCATCACCTTGTCGTAGACGTCCAAGACGTCCTGGCCGTCGGCGATCAGTCCTGGGATGCCGTAGCCGTCGGCTCGTCGGGCGAAATCTCGTTGCGAGTACTCCAGTTCAGTCGGCGTGCCGTACGCCCAGTGGTTGTTCTCGATGATCGTGACCAACGGCAGCTTGTGGACGGCGGCAAAGTTGATGGCCTCGTGGAAAACGCCTTGGGCGGTCGAGCCTTCGCCATTGTAGGTGAGGGCGACAGTGTTCTCACCGCGCAAGCGGTCAGCCAGGACGACTCCAGCGGCGGCGGGGATGGTGCCGGCCAGCATCGAGGTCGAGTGGACGATATGGGCGCGGCGGCTGCCAATGTGGCTCCAGTTGTCCCGGGCGCGTCCCGGAGAACCGGTGCGACCCCAAACTTGGGCGCAGACTTCCTGGATGCTCATGCCCAGTCGCTCGGGGTTGCGCCAGCCGGAGCGGAAGTCCTTCATAAAGAAGGCGGGCATGTCGCGGTGGATCGGACTGATCCAGTCGGTGGGCTGCAACCCAAAAAGAGAACCGACGATGACGGCCTCTTGGTTGTGCGACGAATACAGGGTGCCTTTGAGGCGGCCGCGCTTCTTTTCTTTGATCAGTCGGACGTCAAAGTAGCGGGCCAGATAGAGCTGGTTGAGAAGCTCCTTGTAGTCCTGCACACCCAGCTTGGCACTTGGCCTTTGGGGGACGTTGTCAGAGGCGTCTTCGGGCTTGCCGGTTCGCATCGGGGAAGTTGTGGCCAAATCGCTGCTCCTGCCGCATCGAGGGGGACGGACGTGGCTCCAAAGTGTACCAGTGAGCCTCGCCGAACCTAGGGCCCGGTGGCCGTTTTGGCCACCGGGCTTACGCCTAATTCTTGGCTAGTAGCCTAGCAAGAATTAGGGGCGTTTGGACTTGGCGGTCCGGATGTTTTGGATCACTTCGCTGTCGGGGATCAGTCCGAGGAACTTGTGGACGACAACGCCCTTCTCGTCGATGAACTGCACGTTCGGGATCGCCTCCACACCGTACTTTTGGGCCAGGGCCGGCTGTTGGTCGATGTCGATCTTGACCAGGATGATGTTCTTCGTCTCTTGCTTAAACGCCTCGGTGTGGAATGACTGCTTGTCCAACGCCTTGCACGGGCCGCACCAGCTGGCCATAAAGTCGACCATCACGATCTTGTGGGTGGCCTTGGCCAAGGACATAGCCTGGTCCCAATCACTGAGCCAGTGCCCGGCGGTCAAGTCGTCCTCGCTGATCTCTTTCGTGCCGTCTGGCGCGTTGAAGGCGAAGGTGTCTTTCGTGTTCAGCGAGATCGAACTGGCGTT
>JAFDWT010000038.1:0-7121 GCA_018268335.1 Armatimonadota bacterium
CGGTCCACCGAGAACTCGGCCAAGGCACGGAGGGCCGATGGGTCGGCGAAGCCGACGAGAGACTCCAACGCCGCACTGGTCGCCTCGCGGGCGGCCTGTCGCGAGGCCTCCAGGCCGATCACCGAGGGGTAGGTCAGCTTCTTCTTGTGGGCGTCGCTGCCGGTCGCTTTGCCCAGTTCCTCCGCGGTCGAGACGACGTTAAGCACGTCGTCGTGGATCTGGAACGCCAGGCCCACGGCGTCGCCGAAGCGACGCATGGCGACCAATTGGTCATCCGTCGCACCACCCAAAACCGCACCCACGACACAAGACGCCGAGATGAGCGCGCCGGTCTTGCGGCGGTGGATTTCCTTCAGGTGGTCGAGCCCAGCCTCTGTGCCCTCGGCAAGGATGTCCATCGTCTCACCGCCCACCAGGCCCCGCGAGCCCGTCGCTTCCGACACCGCCCGCACCGCGGCGACGACGCGCGACGACTCCGCGTGGCAGTGAGACAGGACTTCGAAAGCCAAGGCGAACAGCGCGTCGCCGGCCAAGACCGCCATTGCCTCGCCGAACTGGACGTGGCAGGTCGGGCGTCCGCGGCGCAGGTCGTCATCGTCGATCGACGGTAGGTCGTCGTGGATCAGCGAGAACGTATGCACAAGCTCAAGGGCGCATCCAGCGTCAAGGGCTTCGGCCGGCGCGCCGCCGACCGCCTCGCACGCGGCCAAGCACAGCGAAGGGCGGAGCCTTTTACCGGGTGCCAGCGCCGAATAGCGCATGGCCTCGTGTAGCGGGGATGGCTCGGTAGCCGAGGGCGGGAGCAGGACGTCCAACCGTGCGTCGACAAGCGACCGGTAGGCCGTAAGTCGCTGTTGGTCGTCCACGGCGGGCAGTGTACCAGTGGCCTCTTTTGAAGCTGAGGTAACTTGACCGTAGCATGGCGACCATCAGGCCCTTCACGGGTCTTCGCTTCAGCGCCGCAGCGGGTCCGTCGGCCGATCTGGTCGCGCCTCCCTACGACGTCATCAGCCCCTCCGAGCGCGAGCAGTTTGCGAGCAAGAACCCGCACAACGTCGTCCGCCTCACGCTTCCAGAGTCCGAGCCCGACGACCGCAGCAAGTTTGTCAAGTACGCGCGGAGCGCCGCGCGCTTGGAAGAGTGGCGCCGCGAATCGGTGCTGTCACCCGAGGCGAAGCCGGCCTTCTATCGCTACACGCAAACCTTTGACGTGCCTGGGTTAGCGGCCCTAGAGCGGACCACCCTGGTGACACTCATCAAGGTCGAGCCCTACGACAAGGGCGTTGTCCTACCGCACGAACAGACATTCCCCAAGCACAAGGAGGACCGCCTGCGCATCCTGGAAGCGACTCGGTCGCACCTCGAATGCATCTTTGGCCTTTATGAAGACGAGTCGGGAGTCCACCAAATGGTTGTCACCGCGCCAGCCACCGAAGTGGCCGACTTTGTCACATCGGAAGACGGTATCCGCCACCGGTTCTCAGTGGTCGACGATGCTGAAGCCTGCGCTACGCTAAGCCAAGCTCTGGAACCCAAGACGGTCTGGATCGCCGACGGCCACCACCGTTACGAGACTGCTCTGGCTTTCCGCGAACAACTTGGCCCCCGGGACGGACTGGTCCCCGAGGACTTCATGATGATGGCCCTCTGCAGCATCGACGACCCCGGCCTCGTCTTGCTGCCTACTCACCGCATCCTCAAGCGGATGAATGGGACTGTCGCCGACCTCAAAGCTGGCCTTGCGGAACATTTCTCCTTGACGGAGGCTCCGAACGGCATGTTGATGGCTGGCATCGCTGAAATCAAGGCAACTACGGGAGGCCAAGCGTTTGGCGTCGCCCTGCCCGGCGGCACCGGACTGGTGGCCGTGGCCAAGGATCCCGCTGCTCTCGCCGCCAGCATCGCTGACGGTCGTTCTGCCCGCCTCGCGGGCCTCGACGTCAGCGTCTTGCACGATTACATTTTTGCCAAGGTGCTGGGGCTGACCGGGCACGACTTTTTTGACTACACGAGGATTGAAGAGGAAGCAGTGGGCAGTGTCGAGAGCGGCGCTCCGGCCGCCTTTTTGATGAACCCGCCGTCAGTCGAGGACATGCGGCTCATCGCCCTGGGCGGTGAAAAGATGCCGCAAAAGAGCACCTACTATTATCCCAAGCTGCTCAGCGGCTTGGTGGTGTGGTCGCTTAAGGACTTTGACGCATGAGGGTCAGGCTCATGGGCACGGGGGGCGCCGATGGCGTCCCTGGTTTTTTTAGCGACTCCCGCGTGAGCCGCTATGCCCGTGAGCACAAAGGCAAAGACATCCGCACCCGGGCAGCGGCGGTCGTCGACGACACGATCAAGATCGACCTCGGGCCTGACACTTGGTACCAGGCGATGCGCGACGGACTGGACGCGCGCGACTGGACGGCGGTCCTCTTCACCCACTCGGACGCCGACCACTTCGCGCCGGACGAACTGATGTACTGCATGTTTCCGTTCAACCACATGGAGTACTCAGGGTTCACGATCTACGCAAACGGCTTCATCTGCCGACGGATCTTGGAGAAGTTCCCCGAGTGGCCGTTCGAACTGGTGATGACCAAGAGCTTCAGCCCGTTTGTCCACGGCGGCTACCGGATCTCGCCACTGCAGGCCCACCACAACCCGAGCGAGGACTCGCACAACTTTCTCGTGCAGGACGGCGACTCGACACTGCTTTATGCGACCGACACCGGCATTTGGAGCGAGCCAACCTGGGAGGCCTTACGACATGCCCAGCTAGACTGCATGGTCTTGGAATGCAGTGAAGGGCTCGCGAGCACGGCCTACGACGGCCACCTGGACGCCCACGAGTTCCTGGAAGTCGTCGAGCGCCTCCGCGGCATGGGTGTAGTTACCAACGAGACGCAGATCGTCTCGACCCACCACAGCCACAACGGCGAGGCGACCCATGACGAACTGGTCGAGTTCTTTGCCCCGCACGGCGTCGTCGTCGGCTACGACGGCCTCGAGTTGAACTTCTAAAGTTCAGGGACCCCCGCGGCACCTGCCGGCGGGGGTCACTTTGTGAGCGGTACGCGTTCGCGTTATGACTTGGCGCGGCGCCGCACCACCAAGGCGCTCAGGCCTAGCCCAAGGGCCATCATCGTGCCGGGTTCGGGAATAACGTCGCAGTTGGTGTAGCGGACGTCGTCGATACCGATCAGGTCGCGGCCGCCGACGTCCGGTAGCTCGCGGCGCATGACCACGGACACCTTGGTGATGCCCGAGAAGTTATCATCGACAAAGCCCAAGAACTGGGTCGCGGCGGTGCCGTCGTTACCCGGAGCGGGCTTGTCCAGCAGGAGCGACTGCGGGTTGCCGTGCGAGTCGGTGAACTCGACAGTGAAGATGCCCGCGAAGTTCTCCTGAGCACCCGTGAAGTAGGCACCAAATGAGTTGATCGGTTCGTCAAAGACGAAGTCGACCTGCTCGGTGACGACGCCAAAGGACTGCCAAAACCGCAGGTACTTTCGACCACCGAACGTTGTGTTGTAGCCCAAGTCGTCCGTCGGCGTGGCGTCGATCGCCGTATCGGCGCCCGAGCCGTTGACGACCTTGAGGCCAGGCTTCGGTGAAATGGTGTTAAACGTGCCGAGTGGCATGTTTTCAAATGTGACCGCGCTAATCGAAAACATCGATGCGGCGATGGTGTCAAACGCGGCTGCCGCAGCGTTTGAGTTTGGTCGAGCGTCTCCCGGGCCCGTCGCGATGTCGGTTCCAGAGAAGACTAGCAGTGCATGGGCGCTGGCCGACAGGGCAGCCAAGGCAATAGGAAGCAGGGTCCTCTTCAGCATCATTTCTCCTCGCAAATAGACGCAGGCAGGAATACTAGCCCGCAATCTCACCACCAGTATAGTCACACAGAATTTGAAATGTGGCTAAAGGAATGTAAAGAACAGCCGATGTGACTAGGCGCGCCGCTTTCTGGGGTGAAGAGACGTCCCTCATTTAGGCAAGGAGGAGCCTGCCCATGGCCAAGGACGGCCCTCCCTCTTCCCATCTCGAAAGTTGCGGACGATCACAGCATGGCGTTTATCGGCGATTGGTTCACCTTTGGCTACGACCAAGATTTCGACGACGGTGTCCGCGCCTATGAACAGGGAAACGACTTGGCGGCGGCCAACGCGTTCCGCGAGTCGATGCGGAAAGCCACCTCGCCAGTTCAAAAAAAGCGTGCCGCCGACCGGTTGGTCGTCACGTTGGTCCGCATGGGACGCAAGGCGGCAAATGACGGTGACACAAAGCTGGCCACCGAATGTCTCGGCGAGGCGGTCCAGTTGCGGCCAGGGTATGCGGACATACGGATCAGTGCCGCATGGGCCGCGTTCTGTGGCCATGACTGGGCGACAGCCCAGCGAGAAGCGCAAGCTGCTCTGGCCATCAACCCAGAGAACCAGCAGGCTTTGGTCGTCGCGGGACTGACATTGGTGGCCATAGGCAAGCGTGACGAAGGCTTTGACTTGGTGGCCAGGGCAGTGGAGGAGTGGCCGGCCGCACCTGGCGTCGTCCTCAACGCTTTGGAGGCGTGGCAGGGTGGCCACGCAGAAGCAGCTGTCTCCATCGTCCTGACCGCGCGTCCAGTCAGTTCCCAGGGGTTTGAAGGGAAAATAGAGTCAGGCGACAACCTCGTCAAGGCTCGCAAGTGGTTGGAAGCCGAAGCCGTGTTTCGGGAAGTCCTGCAGTTCCGGCCGCATTACGCCGACGTGTGGGTCCGACACGGCCAATGCCAGATGCAGATGGACGACCTGGACGGTGCGATATCGGACTTCAGCGAGGCCTTGGCGATCAACCCGCGTTATGCCCAAGCCTGGGCGCTGTTGGGCGTCGCCTACCGGCGGGTCGACGAGGAAGACATGGCCCTTGACGCCTTCCGCCGCGCTCTGGAGATCGACAAAGACGAGCCCATCGCCACCCACGAGATCGAGCGGCGGCGATGAGCCCTGTCGCTGTCGTCAGACTTCGGCGAGGATGGTGACGATCTCAAACGGTCGGTAGGTGAACTTCACCGACCCGTCGACGACCTCCAACTCTTCCGTGGGGTTCTCCATCAAGTCGGCGAGCCAGGCCTTCTTGACCGGTTTGCCCAGGCTAAGCAGGGCAGTGCCACGAGTGTTGTGGGCCTCGTAGGCCCGGACGACGAGCTTGTCCGAGTCCTCAGCCTTCTTGACCGCTTCGACGACCACGTTGCGGTCGTCAACGCGCGCCAGCTCGGGCGAGGTGCCTGCCCCGCCCTTGCCCGGTTTGAGCTTCACCACATGCGGCTCTGCGTTGATCGCGTAGGCGGCGTCGACCACATCGCTATGTTGGACTTGGCCGTAGTGCGGCAGCAGCACGTAGCTGAACCGGTGGACACCCATGTCGCAGACTGGGTCTGGCGCCTTCGGTGAGCGCAGCAGGGACAGGCGCAGCACGTTGTCGTGCACGTCGTGGCCGTATTTGCCGGTGTTGAGCAGGGCAAGGCCGTGTCCGCCTTCACTGACGTCGGCCCACTTTTGCGCGCAGACCTCGAACCGGGCCACGTCCCAGCTGGTGTTTTGGTGGGTCGGCCGCTCGACATGGCCGAACTGGATTTCAAACGTCGCCCGTGTCGCGTTGACGTTGACCGGGAAGGCGACCTTGAGCATCTTGTGGCTCTCGCGCCAGTCGACCTCCGTGTCGAACCGGATGCCGGGCGTGGGGCCGAGGCTGATGCGCTGCCGGATGGTGCTGTCGCCGAACTTCTTGACCAGTTCGACGGCGACCCGCACCGGGCCTTTTTCGACGACTTCGAACGACTCGGACTTCAAGAGGTCCCTTGGGGCTTCCTGGCTGTAGACGTCCACGTCCCATGCGTCCCAGAACATCGGCCGGTCGTCGAGGATCTGGAACAGGTTCCCCAGCTTGCCAGGTTGGATGAACTCGACGGGGTCGTCTTCGAGGGTTTGCAGGCTGGTGATGTTGCCGTGGGCGTCGAACTTGACCGACCACTCGTGGCTCTCCAGCTTGCGCGGAGCAACCTTCAGCCGGGACTGGGCCAGGGGCTGGGCGTCGCTGAAGTGGGCCACTGCCACCGCGCCGAGCGCGCCGGTCGGCACCGGGAAGACGAGCTGTTTCCCGCCGAACGCTTCGACCAGCTGGACCGGCAGGCTCTCACCGTCGCAGACGACCGATCTCGGCTCGGTCTTGCCGTCGAACGGCACCGACGCCTGGCTGGGGACGCGGGCGTTGTGGAAGACCGCGAGCGGCTCCTCCACACCTTCCGGCACCAGCGGCTGGCCGATCGCCTTCAGGGCCTTGTCGACCACAGCCTGGCCGGCCTTCTTCACCTCCGCATAGTCGCGGTCGCTGTCGACGTAGACCTCGCGCACCGAGGAGCCGGGGATGATGTCGTGGAACTGGTTCAGCAGGACGAGCTTCCAGGCGGCCTCCAGATCCGCTGCAGGGTAGTCGGGGGCAAAGCAAGCCAGCAGCTCGGCGTCACGAAGCAGGAACTCGCACTCGCGGTTGTTCCGCTTGTTGGCCGCCTGGCTGGTGTAGGTGCCCCGGTGCATCTCGAAGTAGAGCTCGCCGCTCCAAGTGCAGAGGTCCTTGCTCTCTTCCTTTGCTTTGTGGAAGAAGTGGTTGGCCTTCGTGCGGGTCTCGATCGCGGGCATGCCAGGGGCACTGCGGGCGCGGCGCAGGCGTTCCAGGTGGAACTCGGTTGGGCCGCCACCGCCGTCGCCGAAGCCATAGAGGTACAGCGAGCGGTCACTTCTGGCTTGGTCACGGTGCTTTTTGACACTGCTGACGATCTCCGAAGGGGAGCAGTTGGCGATGTACGTGTCCGCAGGCGGGAAGTGCGTCCAGACCGACGTCCCGTCGATGCCCTTCCAATAAAACGTGTTGTGCGGGATCTTGTTCGTCTGGTTCCAGCTCATCTTTTGCGTGAGGAAGAACTTGATGCCGAACTTGTCGAGGATCTGCGGAATCGCGGCGGAGTAACCGAAGACGTCGGGCAGCCACATGTCGTCGGTGGTCGTCCCGAAGTGCTTGAGGAAGTAGCGGCGGCCATATAGGAACTGGCGCACCAGGCTTTCGGAACCCGTCAGGTTGCAGTCCGCCTCGACCCACATGCTGCC
>JAFDWT010000038.1:7150-31566 GCA_018268335.1 Armatimonadota bacterium
CCACTCGTATTGGCTGGCCTGGCTGTGGGCGAAGACGTGCTCGGGATACCGGTCCATCAGATCCAGCTGGAGCGCCGTTGTGTGGGTCATCTTCAGGTGCGTCACCGCCAGGGGCCAGAGCCAGGCGGTGTCCAAGTGGGCGTGCCCGACTGGGGTGATGGTGTGCTTGAGCTCATTGCCTAGGCTGTCCAGCGCGTCGCGAAGGACTTTGCGGCTTGGGGCCAGGCTCTTGGGGCGACCGGCCCCAAAGAGGTTGCAGACGTCGTTGAGCGCCCGCAGGACGGTGGCATAGGCGGGGTCGTCCTCACCGACGGCGACCAAAAAGTCTTGGGCGAAAGCGCAGTCCAAATACAGAGCCAGGAGTTCCTCGTCCACGGCGGCGAAGAGGAAGCCCCGGAAGACTTCGGGCTGAGGTGTCCGCGGCTTTTCGGGCCGGTGGACAGTGGTTTCGGCGTTATGGGCGAAGGTCTGGACCAGGTAATCGACGCTGGTCGCGCCGCCGGGCAGTCGGAACCAGTTGTGGGCGTAGTCCAAGCCGCCGACGGCAACGCCACCGGAAAACAGGGTGCCTTCGACCATCTCGCCTCGCTCCCAGGCGATTTCGGGCTTGCCGTAGGTGAGGACCAGGCTTTGGCCTCGTAGCTCTACCGGCACCTCGGCGCGGACGCGGTACCAGCCCTCTTGATAGGTCGGGCCCCAGGTGTCGCCCGCTTTGACCGGCTTCCAACCCTTGGCGGCGTCAGCTTCGGCCGGGCCGGCGCAGGCGGCGATCAAAAGCTCGGCCGGCGCTTCGGCATGGTCGAGGACCAGCTGCTCGCGCAGTTGAAACTCGACAAACTGGCGGATGCGGTCGCGCGTGATGGTGGTGTGCTTGAGCATGGGCCGAACCTGGACAGCGGGGCAGTATACTAAACTCAAACCGACGGTATGGACAAAGGGGAGAGACTGGTCCAGGCCGCCGTGCTGGCCGCCTTGTACTGCAAGGGGGCTCCGCACGCGGTCGGCCATGGAGAAACGTCGCGGTGGCCCAAAGTGTGGGACGCCGTGCGGCACGAGGCTCCTTGCCTGGGCGAGGTGGCTGACGTTTTGCGTCGGCGCGGCCTGTGGGCCGAGGCGGCCGCCGTTGATGCTTCAGGTTCTTTGCACAGTGCTGTGGCCGACGTCGTCGCCGGTCGTGTGTTGACGGTCGGCTGTCCCGCCTATCCCCGCCGTTGGGCCGACCGGTTGGGCAGCGGCGCACCGCCCGCCCTGTGGGCCCATGGGGCGGTGCCCAACGGCCCTCTTGTCGGTGTGGCCGGCTCGCGGTGCCCGTCGACTGCGGCGGAGGCTTGGCTGACCGGTTTGTGTGCCGCATTGGCGGGGCATGGCCTGTCGGTCGTCAGTGGCGGAGCCAGCGGCGTCGACAGGTTGGCGGTGTCACATGTCGCCCGTCTTGGTGGGGCTGGCCGCGCGATGGAGGTTTTGCCGTGTGGCCTGTCCCGCCACTGCGGGCCGGCCGGTGTGGCCTGCCTCTCACCTTGGGCGCTGGACGCCCCGTTTTCGGTGGGCCAAGCGATGGCGCGCAACACCTTGCTGTACGCCGCGTCGCCTTGCACGGTCGTCATCCAACCCAGGCTGCGCGCGGGTGGCACGTGGGCCGGCGCGGTCGACGCCCTGCGCCGACGGCTCTGCAAGGTCGTCGTCTGGGGGCCCGGCGGGTGCGCAGCCAGTGAGGCGCTCGTCGCCTTGGGAGCGGTCAGGGCACCGCACAGCACGGCGGAGGCGGCACAGCTTGTGCTTGGTGCAGTTGTGGGCTTAGAGGCTCCTTGCCAACTCGGCCTGTTTGGCAATGGTGTGGTGCGCGAAGGCTTGGCGGTCAAAGTGGCCTAACGCCGCGGCGCCGTGGCGGCTCCGGCCCGCAGGGCATGGGTGAGGGCGACGGCCAGCGCGTCGGCGGCGTCGTCGGGCTTGGGCGCGGAGGCGAGCCCCAGCAGCTTGGCGACCATGAATTGCACCTGCTTCTTCTCCGCCGCGCCGTTCCCGACCACCGAGAGCTTGACTTCCGTCGGCGCGTATTCGTGGCTCGCAAGACCCCGCCTCGCGGCGGCGAGCAGGACGCACCCGGCCGCCTTGGCGACGTCCATGCCGGTGGTCTGGTTTTTGGTGAAGAACAGCCTCTCAGTGGCCAATGCGTCTGGAAGGTGCTTGGCCATCACCTCGTCGATCCGGTCATAAATCTGGGCGAGCCGGACGCCGACATCCCCTGGCTGGGTTTCGACGACCCCACAAGCCAGGCACACGAGGCGGCTCCCTTCTTTGCGCACGACCCCATAACCGAGTCGGCCATAGCCGGGATCGACGCCCAGCACCGTCACCGCTTGAACTTCCTCGCCAGGGCGTCCTTGGGGAAGACGACGGTGATCGGGCGGCCGTGGGGGCACAGGTAGGGGTTCTCGGTCTGGGCGAGGTCCAGCAGGAGGCGGGTCATCTCGGCTTGCCCGAGCGGGTCGCCCGCCTTCACCGCCAGCTTGCAAGAAGCGAGGATATAGACGTCGTCCCGTGTCGGCGTCAGCGCTGAAGGAGGAGCGTCGGCCATCTCGTCGACCAGATCCTTCAGGGCCACCAACGGCGGGCGGAAACGGCCGAGAGCCGGCAAAGCCCGCACGAGGAGGGTCTCGGTGCCGAACGGCTCAACGTCAAATCCGATCTCGCGAAGCTCGTCCAGCCGAGGGGTGATCGCTTCCAGCGTCCTTCGTCCGACCACCAAGGTCTCGGGTTCGAGCAACCGCTGCGTCTCGACAGCCCCTGCGCCCCGGGTGTCGCGGATCTTCTCATAGAGAATCCGCTCGTGGGCGACGTGCTGGTCGACGACCAGGAGCGACGTGCGGTTCTCGGCGATGATAAAGGTGTCCTCGATCTGGCCGAGCACGCGGAGGCCGTCGACAAAGGAGTCGGGGGTGGCAGTAGGCGGTACCTCCAGCATCGGTGCGGCGGCCAGACCTTCGCCGAACGCAACCTGGAACAGAGGTGGCAGCATGGCTGGCGACTCACCAGACAAAGCAGCGTTGGCAGCTGCGAGCCCCTCGAAACTCGGCACCGCCCCGCTGGCCAGCACCGCGTCCTTGACCGCCCGCCGCACCGCGTCGAAGACGGCCCCTTCCTGGTGGAACTTGACTTCGCTCTTGCTGGGCGAGACGTTGACGTCGATCTGGGCCGGGTCGACTTCGACCATGAGGACGGCGAGTGGATACCGCTTATCTGGTGTCAAGGAGCGGAACGCCTGGTCTAGGGCAGCCGTGCCAAGGCGCGAGCGCACGGGGCGGCCGTTGACAAACAGCCACTGGTGCGACCGGGTCGGCTTGGTGAAATGCGGCGGCGAGACCAGCCCCCACACCCGGGCGTGGCCGTTGTAGGCGTCCACCGTCACCAGGCCGCGGGCCGCGTCGCGCCCCCAGACGGCCGCCACGGCGTCCAACAGACCGCCGCTGCCAGGGGTTTGCAGCACGACATTGCCTTCGTGGGTCAGCCGGAACGCGACGTCGGGCCGGGCCACCGCGGCGCGGCCGACCACGTCGGCGACGGCGCCGACCTCGGTCGTGTCGCTCTTGAGGAATTTGAGCCGGGCGGGGACGCAGAGGAACAGGTCCTCGACGATCACCGTCGTACCACGCGGGCCGCTCTCGGCGGAGTCGACCGTCGTCCGTCCTTCTTCGACCACCAAGACGCGGCGCACGCCATCGGCTTGCCCGGTGGACAAAGTCAGGCGCGAGACTGAGGCGATAGACGGCAGCGCCTCGCCGCGAAAGCCGAACGAGGCGACCCGCAACAGGTCGTCAGCCGAGCCGATCTTGCTGGTGGCGTGCCGCAGCAACGCCGAACGGGCGTCGTCCTCGCCCATGCCGCTGCCGTCGTCGGCCACCCGGATCAGCCGGCGGCCAGCGTCGAGAACTTCAACATCGACTCGGGTCGCCCCTGCGTCCAGAGCGTTCTCAACCAGCTCTTTCACCGCCGCGGCGGGCCGGTCGACGACCTCGCCGGCGGCGATTTGGTTGACGGTGTGGCTGTCGAGCAGGCGCACCTTCCCCGATAATCCAACGGGCTTGAGGTGGGCTGACGCCATGAAGAGTCTCCAGAACGGGTTCCTCCGCTCCTAAGCAATTGTACGGGACGATCCGACAATCCCTTTGGGAGTCACCGTCAGTCCAAGGACGGTGTCTGGCCTCCGGAGTTTTCCACCGCCCATGTTCGCGTTTATCGGGATCATCATCGGCCTCGTCGCCACGTTGGTCGGCTACCTTATGCACGGTGGCCAGATCGGCATTCTGATCCAGGTCAACGAAATCATCACCCTGGTCGGCGCTGCCCTCGGGATATTCATCGGCTCCTATGGCATGAAGACGTTCCAAGGGACGATCAAGTCAGTGCTGGGACTTCTCAAGCCCGAGGCAGGCAAGCAGGCGTACCTAGACCTGCTCAAGATGATGTACCAGCTCTTTACAGTGGCCCGCAAAGAGGGCCTGCTGGGCCTGGAAAAGCACATCGAAAAGCCGGAAGAGAGCGACATTATCAAGAAGTTCCCGTCGTTCTTGGCCAACCACCATGCTGTCCACTTCTTTTGCGACACGATGAAGGTCGTGCTGACTGGTGCGGTCGGCCCCCATGACCTGAGCGAGATGATGGAGATGGACCTGGAGGTCGCCCACGAGGAGGAAATGGTCCCTGCCGAGGCGCTCCAAAACGTCGCTGACGCCATGCCCGCCGTCGGCATCGTCGCCGCCGTTCTCGGCGTCATCATCACAATGGGCAAGATCGACTCCGGCCCGACCGTCATCGGCGAGTCGGTCGCCGCCGCCCTCGTCGGCACCTTTATGGGCATCTTCATGGGCTACGTCTGCATCGCGCCGATCAGCAAGTCGGTCGGTGCCAGGGTGAAGAGCGGCGGGATGTATATGAACTGCATCCGGCACGCCCTCTTCAGTTTTGCCCGCGGTGAGTCGCCGATCACCTGCGTCGAATTCGCCCGTCGGCAGATCGAGCCGAGCATCCGCCCCGGCTTTGTCGAAATGGAGACTTCGGTGAAAGAGAAGGACGCCGCGTAAGAGGACGCCATGCAAGACGGCACCCCCATTATCATCAAAAAAGTCAAGGGCCATGGCCATGGCCACCACGGCGGCGCCTGGAAAGTCGCTTACGCCGACTTCGTGACCGCTATGATGGCGTTCTTCATGGTCATGTGGATATTGGGCATGAGCGAAGACCAGAAGAAGGTGATCGCTTCGTATTTCAAAGACCCGATCGGCGTCTACAACGGCTCCAGCAACAATCCGCCGAGCATCCTGCCTGACAACCCGCCGGCACCATCCAGCAACGCAGGCGCTCCCGCCTTCGACTCGGCCGCCGAGCACGAGCGCAAAGAGGCGAAGGAAGTCAAGGACAAGGTCGAACAAAAGATGGAGAGCGACCAGGAGCTGAAACCGCTTCTGGACAAAGGGTTTGTCAAGGTCGAGCAAGGGCCAGACGGTGTGGCTATTGAGATCATCGAGAACGAGACGAACGGCGAAATCTTCTTCGAACTGGGCTCTGCTGTCGTTCGCCCGGCGGCGCGGCAGCTGTTCGCGAGTTTGGCGCCAGTGTTGGCCGAGCTGGGGCGCGGCATGTTCATCGACGGGCACACCGACTCGCGGCCGATGGCCGGCAGCGTGGACAACTACGACCTGAGCAGCCAACGCGCCAACGCGGTGCGGCGGCTCTTGCAGCTCGGCGGTGTCAAAGAGTCGCAGATCCTCGAAGTGCGCGGCAAGGCCGACAAGGAGCCGCGTGTGCCGGAAGACCCGTACCACTTCAGCAACCGGCGCGTGAGCATCGTGATGCCCTACAAGTACCAGAGGCAACCAAACCTCGGCCTGCCCCAGAAGCCGTCATCGCCCGACAGCAGCGCCATCGCCCGCGACCCGAGGGGAGTTCTCCCCACAAAAGAGGAAGCGCTGGGCCCGAAGCCCGCGCACTAGCGGTGCGAACCGAGCCTCGACTCCGTCTTGACCCATAGCGGATGGCGGAGATCGGCGGGAACCTGTGGGAGTACAACATGGCGCGGGTCGTGGTCGTCGATGTCACCGACGACTATCGGCTGATGCAGCCGCCCTTGCCCACCGACTGCTATCCTGTTCTCGCCGAGGTGTGGGTGCCCGCCTATGACCTCAAGGACCGGATGACGGGCCGCGACTTGGTCGAGGGCTACCTTTACGACTGGCACCAAACCCCCAAGGGTGAGAACGGCGTTTGGTACGTCGGGGTGGTCCAGCGCGAGCTCGTTTTGACCCGCGAAGAGCGGGCCTAGCAAATTTTCTGGGTTTATTTGCAAAGAGCCCTCCAGTTTTTAGAAAATCTGCCTTTATGTAAGACAAGCGACGGCCTTGGATGTCAAGGGCACCCCGGAGGCGACTCCGGTCCGCAAAGCCTACGGGTCTCTCTGAGACGGCCGGGTTGCCAAACCAAGACCATCAAACAGAGGTCTGTCGTGAAAGTATCCAACGAGCAAATCGCCCGCGTCATCGCCGAACCCGTCCTCACCCCCGAGGCTTCCAAGGTCGATGAGGCCGTCATCCGCCTGGTCGACGCCGACCTGGTCCAGTCTGTCACCCGCGACGTCCTGAACGCGCCCGACCGCGACGCCATGGTCGCGGAGATCAAGGCCCGGGTGGACGCCGGCACCTACAACGTCTCTGCCGACGACATCGTCGACACAATGGTCCGTCGGGCTATCGCCGACCGCATTCGCTGAACCGTCCAGCGGCCTCTTTCTCCCAGAACCTATACTGGGAGAAAGAGGCCCATCGACGATGATCCGCTACCACCGCCTCGGCGAACTGCCCGCCAAGAAGCACGTCCAGTTCCGCCAGCCTGATGGCTCGCTCTATGCCGAGCAGCTCTTCAGCACCATCGGCTTCGACGGGCCGATGACCACGCTCTACCATCGCAACCTGCCGACCGAAGTCGCCGGTTGGGAGGACATGGGCCCGGCGACGCCGACCTACTTGGCCGACGAACCGCTACGCCACCGGCACCTGAAGACTTCTCGCATGACGCCGTTCGGCGACTGCGTCACCGGACGGGTGCCGCTGATGGGGAACCGGGACTGCTGCTGGATCCAGGCTTTGGTGGCCGAGAACCAGCCGGAAGGCACCTTCTACAAAAACGCCGAGGCAGACGAAATCTACTTCCTCCACGACGGCGCGGGACGGCTTGAGTCGATGTACGGCACGGTTTCGGTGCGCCCGGGCGACTATGTCGTCATTCCGCGCGGGACCATCTATCGGTTCCAATTTGAGTCGTTCCCCGTCCGACTGCTTGTCCTCGAGTCACACGGCGCCGTGACGACGCCCCGGCGCTACCGCAACGAATACGGCCAAATGCTGGAGCACGCCCCCTACTCTGAGCGCGACTTCCGCGGGCCAGAGGCATTGGACGTCCGTGGCGAGACCGGCGACTTCGTCGTCGTCGTGAAGGCCCGCGGGAGGCACACGCGGTACCACTACCGGTTCCACCCGTTCGACGTCGTCGGCTGGGACGGGTTCGTCTATCCCGTCGCGTTCAGCATCCACGACTTCCAGCCGATCACCGGCCAGCTCCACATGCCGCCGCCGATCCACCAGACCTTCGCGACGCCGAGCTTTGTGGTTTGTTCGTTCTGCCCTCGCGTCCTGGATTACCACCCCGACGCGATCGTCATTCCGTACAACCACTCGAACGTGGACTCCGACGAGATCCTCTACTACTGCAACGACAAGTTCGGCTCGCGCAAGGGGATCGAAGAGGGCTCGATCACGATGCACCCCCTGGGTATTCCTCACGGCCCGCAGCCCGGGGCTGTCGAGGCCTCGCTGGGCGCGACGCGGACCAATGAACTGGCGGTCATGATGGACACCTTCAAGCCGCTAGCCCTGACGGCGCAGGCGCTGGAGATTGAGGACCCCGACTACTGGAAGAGCTGGCAGACGAATCGCTAATCAGGCCCAGCAGTGGCTATCGTCGCAATCGTCGCCGCCTTGGTGCTCAGTGCGTATTGGTGTGTCCGGATCGACATTCGGTCAACCGGCAGGCCTACAACCGCAACAAAGATGACTTGTATGGCGGCGACATTGGTCGTTCTCAACAGTCTCATGCTCCAATCAGAAGGGAGCAGGTTTGTCGAACAAGTCCATCGGGATTCCCAGGAGCGATCGACATGGCGGTCTCTTCATCCGCTGGAGCCGCTCAGCAGCATGCCCAATCAGCTAAACCGAGCTAAGCCACGCCTCATCACCTATGCCTGGACGCCCACTATCACTTGGGCGCTAGTGGGCGCGGTGCTCTTGTTTCAATCCAAGCAAGCAGTTCGGTCAAGAGGCATTTCTGGCGGGTCGATCGCGATGGTCTTGTGTTTTCTGCTCAACGCCATGGCTAACCTGTTCATCTGCTATGCAGGGCCCTAATCGTGCACTCCAAAGAACCTAACTACGAGGTTGACCTAGCGTCGGGTCGGCCAAAAAGTCACGTCGGTACCGCATCTTCTGTACGATCTCCCGCTCGTACTTGGCCAAGTCTTTGCAGTTGGCGCAAGTGTGGGTCGCCGCGACACTAGAAAGGGCGCCAGCCAGTTCACGAATGTGCCCGGTGTTGACCTTTTTGTCGAACAGGGTCGCCATGCCCGCCTCGCTCTTGACGAAGTCCTTGACCTTCGCCTGCTCGGTGTGCCCGTCCGGGAAGGTGACGGTGACCGGGTCGTCGCCCGGATAGAACTGCTCTTTGGCCGACCGCAGTTGGGCTAAGCGAAATGGTTTGGACAGCAGCCCGGCCCGCTGGAAGACCGCCACCAGCCGCTTATCGCGGATGCAGGCCATGTTGGCCTCGGGGCCGCGGCACTCCGTGCCGGTCGCCAAGTCCAGGACCACCAGCGACCCGTCGGTGTCGACGTCGATCCCGTACCGATGGAAGTCCAAGGCAAAGTGTTCGGGGTCGGCAGTCTTGTAGCCCAGCATCATCTTGCCCAGCGACCCCGCTCCCTCACGTAGCGTGGCGAACTGGATGAAGCCGACTGAGACATAGCCCGTGTCGTAGGTGTTGACGGCGTCGAACCCGCCCTCCAGCAACGAGACCGCCCCCATCACCCGCCGGTCCGACGCCGATAAACCGGCGTCCGTGAACAGTCCGTCGAGCTCCGTTGGCGACATCTCCTTGACCGCCACACCTTCACTGGCGACCCCGTCGGGGAACCGGTAGTACGCATACTTGCGCCGCACCTTGACGTTGTCGTGGTACTTGACGATGATGTCGTCGAACTGGACTGAGAAGTCCGTGCGGCGCATGGTCAAGTAGAACGGCGGCGGCTCCGATCCGGCCACGGCCACCATATCGGCCGGACATGGCCCCGGGTCGGCGGGTGGCATCGGTAGGCGCGGGGCGCCGCCTCGAGCGGCGGGGAAGTTCATGTCGACCGCCTTGTGCTTGGCCATGCCCTCGTCGTGGTTCACCTTGGCGTCGATCCAGGCATCAGCCGCCTTCTGCTCGGCCGTCTTGCCGGCGGGATCTTGGGTCGGGATGACCTTGCCGCCGTTTCCCTGGCGGGCCTTCAGGTAGGTGAGCAGCCACGTGCTGGCCTCTGGGTTGTAGACCGCCGTCCATGGCCCCAGGGTCTCGGCGTCGATGACCGGAGCGGTGGACAGCCGGTAGTCAGGCTTCCAATAGTCCAAGACTTGGCGGACGTCATCGGGGCTGAAGAGCACGGCCCCAGCGACACAGGCAGCGGCGACAAAGGTCACCATGGCTGGATCATATCAGCCGCCGGCCTGGCTGGGTGCTTTTTCGTTTGGTTTTTTCTTGAGCGGCGACTCGAAGTCCTCCGGCTTGCGTTCCTCGGCCGGTGGCCCAAGTGGGACGGCGTAGCGCGGGTCGGCGCCTTCGGGGAGTTTCTGCTCCGGCTCCTTCGCCGCTTCCGGCTTGGTCGGCTTGCCAGTGGGCCGCCATGCCTCTGGAGTCGCCGGTGGTAGCACCGATCCTTGCATCGGCCCCGGGGTTGAACTGGCATAGAGTTCAGCCGGTCTGCTCAGCCCGGCGACCACCGTGAAGTCTTTGCGGTAGCGCAGCGCCTGCATAAGGCGCGACTCCTGCGCAGCCAGATCGGCGGCTGACTTGGCGCCTATCCGGCTGGCTGCCTCACGCACAGTAGCGAGGACGGGACTGAGATCGCCTGTGTTGACGCTCCGGTCGAAGAGCGTCGCCATGCCCGCGTCCGACCGGAAGATATCAACTAGCCTGGCTGAGTAGTTACGGTTCGCGACCGTCCAACCGACGGACTTCTCGCCCGGCCAAAACAGGGCGAGCGCCATCTTGACCTGCACGGCTTGGTAGCCCTCGCTGAGTCGGCCGGCTCGACAGAACACGGCGGCCAACCGAGGGTCACTTTGTACGCGCCGGACAGCGGCTGGCCCCTGAAACTCCCAGCCCGTAGCAGGGTCGACCACGGTCAAGACGCCGAGAGGCGTCACATCGACACCGAACTTCGGAAAAGTCTGCTGGAAGCTGTCCCGGTCGCTGCGTTTGTAGGCGAGCAACATCTCGCCCAGCGACCCCTGGCCGCCTGCCATCGTGGCGAATTGGACGATGCCGACGCTCAGCCTGCCGGTGTCATAGGTGTTGACCGAGTCGAACGCTCCCTCAAGGTCGGCGACAGCCTGGAGCACACGGCAGGCCTGCGGACTGGCTTTGGACTTGCGCAGGGCGTTCTGCCAGGTCAAGCCCGCTGTTGTGGAACCCAGGATGTCGACGCCGTCCACACAGCGCAAGTAGGGGAATTTGCGCCGGACTTTGGCGGCGTCTTGGGCAAAAACGGCGCACTCCGGAAAGAGGACGGTGTACCGCTTCGCCCGGTGCGGCCCGGCGAAGGACGGCACCGGCCCCCAGGGCGAGGAAAACGGTGGTGGCTCAGCCGTAGGCCGTGCGGGCGGACGACGCCCTTCGTTCAGGGCTAGCGCCTCTTGCGTGGCAGCCGCCCAGTCTGCTTCGATGCGACGTTCGAGCCACGAATCCGCTTGCTTTTGGGCCGCCGTCAATGGCACCATGTCGCGGTCGGGCAGGATGTGCTGGCCCGGATAGACGGCTTTGTAATAAGCGTGCAACCAGGTCGACCCTTCGGCGGTGGCGGCGGCGATGTAGGGCCCGCCCGAGCCCTGGGCCAACTGGTCGTCGGCCCGAAACCGGCTTGGGTCGGCCCAAAACGACTTGACTTGCGCGACCTGGCGAGCACTGAACTGCGGCGTCATCCAGGGGTCGATGACACCGGTACCGAGCGCGAGCAGAAAGCAGGCGACCATGCCGCTAAGAGTTTGGACGTCCTAACGTCCGCGGGCGGTTCAAACCAGCCGGGCGGCCTTGAGGCGGACCTGGGCGAGTTCGAGCTCGTCGACAGCCTCGTCGGTGGTCATCGTGCTGGCTTCGCCACGCAACGCTTTGCGGGCCTCTTCCAGCTTCTTCTCGGCCTCGGCGACGTCGATTTCAGTGCTGCGCTGGGCGTTCTCCGCGAGGACGATCACTTTGTCACCGCCTATCTCGCTGAACCCGCCAGAGGTGGAAACGAAGTACCGCTGGCCGCCGTTGTCCTTGAACTCAATGATGCCAGGGCGCAGGGCGACGATGGTCGCCTCGTGGCCGGCCTGGACACCCAAATAACCCTCGACACCGGGCAACACGACAGATTCGACGTTGTCTTCGAACACTGTCCGGTCGGGTGCGACGACGGAGAGTTGGAACTCTTTGGCCATGGTGGTCAGCGGCATGGTACCCCGCCGACCACCATGGTGTAGGTTCAAAGACCGCGCAGAGCGGCGACCAGGTGGTCGCGCTCTTCGGCCGAGAGCTGCGGGGCTTGGCGCGGCGGCATCCGGCGCGATTCGACCAGGCTGGCCGCCTTCTCCAGTTTCTCCTTCATGGCTGTGGCGTCCTCTTTCGTCTTGATGGTCGACAGGTCTAGGCCGCCCTTGGCGCCCGCGCCACTGTGGCAGCCGAGGCAGCTCTTGGTCAGGATCGGCAGTCCGACAGCCACGAAGTCGACCGCTTCCGTCTTCTTGGCGCCCTTCACGGCAGCGTTTGCAGGGCCGGGAATGGTCTGAGGAGCCGAGGCAGTCTTGTCGCCGCCGGGGGCGGCTGGCTCGGCGGGTTTTTCGGCCGTGCATCCGGCAAACCAGACGACGGACGCGACGAGAAAGAGCGAGTTCTTCCAGGAAGCCATAGCACGGCGATCTTACCAGTGCCATGCAATGCAGGTATGAAGGGAGTCATGGAGTTCACGACTCTCGGCCGCACGGGCCTGCGGGTGTCGCGCATGGGGCTGGGCTGCGGCGGCCACAGCCGATTGGGGCTGTCGTTTGGCCGGACTGACGAGGAAGCGGCAGATGTCGTCCGGGCTGCCCTGGACGTAGGCGTGAATTTCATCGACACCGCCGAGAACTACCGGACGGAGACGGCGGTCGGGCTCGGTATCGGAGGAGTGCCGCGAGATTCCGTCGTGATCTCGACCAAGGTTGCGGCGGCAGACGCCGACGGTCTTGTCTCGGCGGCGGACTATCGCAGTCGCGTCGAGGGGTGCCTGACGCGACTGGGAACGGACTACATCGACGTCATGAACGTCCACGGCGTGACGCCAGACGAGTACGACTGGGCACGGGACGAACTGGTGCCGGTGCTATTGCGCATGCGCGAGGAGGGCAAGGTGCGCAGCCTCGGGATCACGGAGCAGTTCATCACCGACACGTCGCACGTCATGTTGCGCCGAGCTTTGGCGGAGGACGACTTGTGGGATGTTGTGATGGTCGGCTACAGCGTGCTCAACTTTAGTGCCGAGAGGACGGTCATGCCTCTGGTGCGGGAGCGTGGTTGCGGGACGCAACTCATGTTTGCGGTGCGGCGGGCTCTGTCGCGGCCGGCGGCGTTGATTGAGCTGATGGAAAACCTGGTGGCTACCGGTCAGGTGGACTCGGGATCATTTGATGCGGCAGAGCCGCTCAAGTTCATGGGAGTGGACATGGCGGGCGCCGCCTATCGCTTCGCACGACACGAGTCAGGCATGGATGTGGTTCTCTCGGGGACATCGTCACTCGAGCATCTAAAAGCCAATGCAGCCTCCATTTGTGCCGGACCGCTCTCGTCGGATATCGTGGAACGAGTCCGATCCATCTTCGCTCGAGTGGACTCAGCGAGCGGGAACTAATCCGAGCCAAGATTTCCCATGGCTACCATCGACGACTTCCGCCGCATTGCCCTTTCTTATCCTGGCGTCGTCGAGGGCACCGGAGAGCAACGTGGCTTCAGCGTTGAAGTGAAAGGAAAGGCAAAGGGGATCGCTTGGGAATGGCGCGAGCGAGTGCATCCCAAGAAGCCGAAGCAAATCAATCCAGGCGTCTATGCCATCAAGACTCCGAACCTGATGGCCAAGGAGATGCTGGTTCAGGAAGGCGCGGCGACGGGGAAGTTCTTCACGGAGCCTCACTACAACGGCTACCCGGCGGTCTTGGTGCAATTAGAGTTGGTGTCGGAGGACGAGCTGCGCGAGGTCTTTGAGCAGGGCTACCGATTTTTTGTGCCTGAGTAAATGATAAGCCCGGCAACACAAAAGGATGTTGCCGGGCTTTACTACTTGACTTAATCGTCAGACCGCTTGGAGTTTCTTGGCCTTTTCGTAGAGGTCGTCGAGGCCGCCGCAGTAGAGGAACGCCTGCTCGGGCACGTCGTCCAGGTCACCGTTGATGAGCTTCTTGAACGCCTCGACCGTCTCGTCGATGGTCACGTAACGGCCCGGGTTCCCGGTGAACTGCTCGGCGACGAAGTTCGGCTGGCTGAAGAAGCGCTCGATCTTGCGGGCGCGGCCGACCAGCGTCTTGTCGTCGTCGGAGAGCTCGTCGATACCAAGGATCGCGATGATGTCTTGCAGTTCGCGGTAGCGCTGCAGAGTCGACTGCACCTGGCGGGCGACGGCGTAGTGCTCGTCACCGACGATGCGCGGGTCGAGGTTCTTGGAGGTCGAAGCCAAGCAGTCGACGGCCGGGTACAGACCCTTGGTCGCGATGCCGCGGTCGAGATAGACGTAGGCGTCCAAGTGGCTGAAAGTGGTGGCCGGCGCGGGGTCGGAGGGGTCGTCAGCCGGGACGTAGACCGCCTGGACCGATGTGACCGAACCCTTGGTCGTCGAGGTGATGCGCTCCTGGAGGAAGCCCATCTCGGTGGCCAGCGTCGGCTGGTAGCCGACGGCGCTCGGCATGCGGCCGAGAAGCGCCGAGACCTCAGAACCGGCCTGGACGAACCGGAAGATGTTGTCGATGAAGATGAGTACGTCGGCGCCGACTTCGTCGCGGAAGTACTCGGCCATCGTCAGAGCGGTCAGAGCGACGCGGAGGCGGGCTCCCGGCGGCTCGTTCATCTGGCCGAAGACCATGGCGGTCTTGTCAATGACGCGCTTGGTGGAGCCGTCGACGTCGGTGAACGTCGTCTCCTTCATTTCACGCCAGAGGTCGTTGCCTTCACGGGTGCGCTCGCCGACACCGGCGAACATCGAAACGCCCGAAGCTTCGACCGCGATGTTGCGGATGAGCTCCTGGATCAAAACCGTCTTGCCCAGACCGGCACCACCGAAGAGGCCGATCTTGCCGCCCTTGTTGAACGGCACGAGGAGATCGATGACCTTCAGACCCGTCTGCAGCAGCTCGACCTTGACGCTCTGTTGGCTGAACGTCGGCGGCGTGCGGTGGATCGGCAGCTTGACCGAAGTGTCGACGTCGCCTGCGTTGTCGATCGGCTGGCCAAGGAGGTTAAAAACGCGTCCGAGGGTCGCTTCGCCGACCGGAACGGTGATCGGGCCGCCGGTGTCGACGACTTCCAAGCCGCGGATCAGGCCGTCAGTGGAAGACAGGGCGATGCAGCGGACCATGTCGTCGCCGAGGTGTTGCGCGACTTCGCAGGTCAAATCGATATTGTGCTTCTCGTCCTTGATCGTGACGGCGTTATAGACTTCCGGCAGACCATCGGTGGGAAAGCGGCAGTCGACGACGGGGCCTGTGACTTGAATGACTGTGCCAACAGCGGACATGGGGTTCGGTGATCCTCCAAAAAGCCAGGGGTAGACCCCGGGCCAGGGGCGATTATACCGGCGGGTCGCGAATGGTTTGGGCCGGTCAGCCTGTGGTCATTCGAAGCCTAACCGGGCCAGGATGGCGGACGCCATGTCCTGGTTGCCGACATGGTTGGCCAACATCCTGGCGTGGCCGGCCGCTGAGATGCGGGCGATCCGGCCCGGCTCGGCCAACAGGGCGGCGCACCGGGTGGCGCATTCATCGACATCGTCCCAAAAAATCGCTTCTGAACCGTCCTCGTAGAGCCGCATGTGGTCTCCGGTCCGCTCGGCGCATAGAAGCGAACCGAGGGCAGGAATCTCCATGGACCGTGTCGTGTGCTCGTCGCGGTTGCCCTTGCTCACCAGACCGATACAGATCTTGGCCCCTTGGATCCACTTGGCGTACTCGTCGTCCGATTTGGTCGCGCCTCCGCGGTGGAACCGTTGCAGCTGGGGCCACTCAGGGGCCTTGTCCCACCTGGCGCCGACGATTGTCGGTTCGATTCCTTTGTCGGCCAGGGCAAGCAGCAAGGGTCCGCGCTCTGGGAACCAGGTGCCTAAAAACAACACGTCGGACCGGAAACCTGCTAAATCGGATTCTGCGAATTGACGAGGCGCATGGGCGACTTCGTCACAGCCGAACCACACCCGCATCACGTCGGGTGCACCCAAAGCCTTGGCCTCCCCTATGTTGGGTTCGCGGAAAACGACGGCAAGATCGTAGGCGCGCAGAGTCTTGCGGAACAGAGCCCAAGAGTTGCCGTCGCGCGTGCCGTATGGGTCGTCTTGGTTCAGTAAGACTGTCTTCGTGCCGACCGCCCGGGCTCGGTCGAGCAAATGGCGGCTCACATATCGTCCCTGGTCCACCCAGAGGACATCCCACTTGTCTTTGCCGATCTCGGCCCAGAGTTCGTCAGAGACGCTCTTGCCGATCCAAGTCCCGCCGGTCTGCCAATGGAACCTCGCTGCAAGCCTCCCAAGTCCTTGTAGCTTCTTGGAGCGGAACGTGCCGACAGTGTGTCCGCACCGCTCGATGGCGGCCGCCCGGTGCAGGCTGGTGCCCACTCCTTCGTAAACGTAGGCGACACGCAATCCCATGTGGTTTCGAAGTTTACATAAGTCATGCCAAGCAGACTGGCGTGGGGCCGTCGGCCCCCCTGCAGAGGCTCTAGGCAACCCCGGCGCAGCAGCGTTGTATAATCACTCGACCGTTTTCACGGGGGCTGATTTGATCAAACGATTCTTCAACTGGCTCAAAGCGTTGTTCAACAAGACGATGGACAACCTAGAAGATCCAGACATCATGCTGGACCAGGCCAGGCGCGACATGCAGCAGGCCCTCATCGGCAACCGCGAGAAGGCTGTCCAGGCGATCACGCAGAAAAACCGACTGCAAGGCATGCTGGACGAGGCCAACCGGAAGAGCGCCCAACTCGAGTCGCAGGCGACCACCGCCCTCCGCCAAGGCAACCGCGAGCTGGCCAAACAGTTCCTGCGGGAGAAGGCAAACAACGACCAGACGATCGAGACTCTGAAGACGACCTTGGCCCAAGCGGTCGAAACTGTCGAGACCGTGAAGGTCGCGATCAAGCGGCAAGAAGAAGACGTCCGCCGCAAGACCGCCGAAGCCCTGGCCATGAAGGCCCAGTGGAAGCAGGCGCAGATCCAGACTTCGATCAGCAAGGCGCTCGAAGGGCTGACCTTCGAGAACGAGTACGAAGGCAGCTTCGCCGCCGCCCGTGACCGCATCAAAGACAAGCAGGCGGAAGCCTCGGCCCGCACCGAGATGATGGCCGGCAGCGTGCAAGGCAAGATGATGGCCATGGAAGACCAGGCCATGGACTTCGCCGCCGACGAGGAACTGAAGAAGCTGGAAGAAAAGCTCGGGCTCGCCGCCCCGAACATCCAGGCCACCACCCCCGCCGCCACGCAGAGCGTTGACGAGCAGTTGGAGGCTTTGGAAAAACGCCTCGGCCAGGGCAACGGGCAAGGCTGACGTCCAGGCTCCGTCTCCAGTGGGACTCCGCGTCTTTTGGGGCCCTCCCCAGGTACAATCTGGGGCACTGTCCAGGTTCGATTTGGCCTGAAACGACCCTTTGTTGACTCACCATGCCCGATAAGAAAGACCCTCGAGAAAACGCCCCGGAGCCCGAGGATCCGCAGAACAAACCGGTCGACGGACACGTCGAATCGCACGAGGCGGGCGAAGACGAGACCCTGGCGCAGAAAGTCGAAGGCACCTATGACGCCAGCAACATCCGTGTCCTAGAGGGCCTCGAAGCTGTACGGCTGCGCCCCGGCATGTATGTGGGCGACAACGGCAAGAAGGGCCTGCACCAAATGTTCCGCGAGGTGCTGGACAACGGCGTCGACGAAACGTTGGCTGGCTATTGCGACACGATCAAAGTCCACATGCACGCTGATGGCTCGATCAGCCACGAGGACAACGGCCGCGGCATCCCCGTCGACATCCACGCAGACGAAGGTATCAGCGCGCTGACCATCGTCATGACTAAGCTGCACGCCGGAGGCAAGTTCGGTGACGGTGGCGGTTACAAGGTCTCAGGCGGCCTGCACGGCGTCGGCGTCAGCTGCACTAACGCGCTATCGGAGTGGATGGTCTCCACCGTCAAGCGCGACGGCAAGCTCTATCGCCAACGCTTCGAGAAAGGCATCCCCGTCACCGAAGTCGAAGTCGTCGGCAAGGCAGAAGGCACCGGCACGATCCAGCACTGGATGCCGGACGCCAGCGTCTTGACGGAGACCAAACACGACATCCACATCATCAAGCGGCGGATGAAAGAGATCGCCTACTTGAACCCCAAGCTGCAACTGGAACTCACCAGCGACCTGGAGCCCGAGGAGAAC
This sequence comes from Armatimonadota bacterium, assembly GCA_018268335.1. Lineage (GTDB taxonomy): Bacteria > Armatimonadota > Fimbriimonadia > Fimbriimonadales > Fimbriimonadaceae > JAHBTB01. The sequence continues at coordinate 25,134 of JAFDWT010000038.1, forward strand.
GAGGTCTATAAGTTCGACCGCGGCATTGTGCAGCTGGCCGAGGACATGAACGAGTCCGAAGACGCCATTCACAAGCCGATCTACTTCCACCGCGTCCGCGAAGGAATGGAGATCGAAGTGGCCATCCAGTACAACACCGGCTACCACACCAACATCCTCGCCTACAGCAACAACATCCACCAGCCGGACGGCGGCACCCACGTCAGCGGCTTTAGCGCGGCCATGACACGCGTCATCAACGCCCACGGCCGCAAGATGAACCTGCTCAAGGAGAAGGACAAGAACTTCACCGCCGACGACGTCGCGGAGGGCCTGACCGCCGTCATCGCGCTCAAGCTCTCGAACCCCAGCTACAACTCACAGGACAAGGTCAAACTCGTCACCCCCGAGGTGCAGGGTGCGACCAACTCGCTGGTCGGCGACGGATTGGCCACCTACCTCGAAGAGAACCCCAGCGTCGCCAAGAAGATTATCGACAAAGCCATGTTGGCCCAGCGCGCCCGCGAGGAGGCCCGCAAGGCCGCCGAGGCCGTCAAGCGCAGCAACGCCATGGACAGCTTTGGCTTGCCCGGCAAGCTCAGCGACTGTGTCAGCAAGGACCCGACACAGTGCGAACTGTTCTTGGTGGAAGGCGACTCAGCCGGCGGCACCGTCAAGCAGGCGCGCGACCGGGTCACCCAAGCGATCCTCCCCCTCCGCGGAAAGATCCTCAATGTTGAAAAGGCAAGGGTCGAGAAAGCGCTAGACAACGCCGAGATACTGTCTCTCATCTCTGCCCTCGGCGTCGGATTGGCGATCGAGACCGGCAGGGTGACCGAAGAAGACCTCTTGGCCAATTCTGAAAACGGTGGCATCGGTAATGGAGCGAAAAAAGACTTCGACATTACCAAGCTCCGCTACCACAAGGTCATCATCATGACGGACGCCGACGTCGACGGTGAACACATCCGCACCCTTCTGCTGACGTTCCTCTACCGCTATCTCAAGCCTCTGATCGCTGAAGGCTACGTCTATATGGCAGTGCCGCCACTGTACGTCATCAAAGTCGGCACCAACGAACGGCACTACGCGCAGACCGACGAAGAGCGCGACGAGATTGTCAAGAACCTCAAAAAGAAGAAGCCCGTCATCACCCGGTTCAAAGGTCTGGGCGAAATGAACCCCGAAGAACTGGAAGAGACCACGATGCGCCCCGAGACCCGGCGTCTAGTCCGTTTGGACATGGATCCGGACGCCTACGCGGAGATCGAGCAGATGTTCAGCCGCCTCATGGGCGACAAGGTGGAGCCACGGCGCGACTTCATTGTCAAACACGCGGCCAAAACCGACATCGATTGGCATTATTGAGGGGCAGTCCTCGGTCTTTAGTCTTCAGTCCTCAGATCCCAAACCAGAAGACCAAAGACTGAGGACTATCTGAAAACTTTTCGCCCCCCGACTGGCTCTGTGTCGGATGTTCTGTCCTCGTGACGGAGCAAGTGCTGTGAAGAGTGAACGACCGCGACATTGCCCGCCAGATCGCCAGAGGAGACGCCGAAGCGACCGAGGAGTTCGTCCGCACCCACTACCAGTCGGTCTACCGCTTCATGCGGCATCTGACCAGGCAGGTAGAGGATTCGGAAGACCTCACGCAACAGGCCTTTGTGATGGCCAAACAACGCATCGCCACCTATCGGGGCGACGCCTCGCTGCGGACATGGCTGCACCGTGTCGCCTTTCACGAATACACGCATTGGAAGCGTGCCCACCGCACGTCTCAAAGGCTCGACCGCTCGACCCCCTATTGGGACGCCGGATTCGACGTTTGCGTCGAATCAGCGGTCTTGGCCGAGGCCCTTGGACACTTGTCCGAGCAGCATCGCAACGCCTTTCTGCTCTTTGAAGTGCAGGAGTTGAGCATCGCCGAAGCCGCCCACGTGCTGCGCGTCCCCCAAGCGACCTTCAAGTCGCGCCTCTTCAAGGCGCGCAAGCACCTCTGCTCACTCATGACCGAACGCAAGGAGACCCACATTGAAACCAAGAACGTCCTTAAGCCCCGATGAAGAAAGCGCTCTCAGCCGTGCGGCCGCAGGTCTGCGCCAAGTAGCAGACCCATCGCCCGACTTGGGCGCCATTGCCGGCAGGATGCGCGACACCCCGGTGCAGGGCCCGCCTCCGACGATGCGTTTTGCCGCCGTTGGCGTGCTGGCCGCCGCTGCCATGATGGTCGCTGTCTTGTTGCCGCGCCGCTCCGACGCCGCGATGCTGCAGGAGGTCTTGCAGGCAGTCAAGAGCAAGCTGGAGCGAAGCGAGACCTGCTACACCGTCCACCGCGACGGTCGATGGACGCTGTCGTACCAAGCCTGGAGCAAACCGGGCAAGTCGGCGATGCGGTTCGCCGACGGCGGCGACATCCGCGACAACGGCAAAGAGTCCTACATCTACTATCCGTCAAGCCCCAACCAGGCGCAGTCCATCGGGCCATCGTCCGGTGACGGTCTCGACCCGGTCGGCGTGGAGGAATATGTCACGAGCCCATATGGCAAGCTCCTGCGTGTCGAGCGCGAGGCGGGTGCGAACCGGTTTGTCTTCCAGATGGGTGAGACACGTCAAGACTTGATCATCGACGACTCGACCCGGCTGCCCAAACGGCGCGACGTCTTCACGACGACCGGGAAACTGATGGAAGTCCACGAATACCAGTTCTCGACCGGCCTCGACGACGGGATCTTTGACCCGGACATCAAACCAGGCGTACCGGTGTTCCGCAAGGACTCGAAGCCTGCGAGCGGCTCTGCGGCGAAACAGCAGTAGCTATGCAATAGCTTCCCCCGGATCGCATATGCGGCCCGGGGGACGGGCCGTTGCTAAAAAGTAGCCCAGTCTAGGTCTTCTCGACCCTCGCGGAAGTTCGCGTCAGTCAGCACGATCGTGAACGGTGAGACATAGCCCTTACCATTTGACTTCAGGCCCAAGAGTAGCTGGTCTCCTGCTCGGCCGCCTCCCGCGCCACGCTCGTTGTAGATGCTGTCCTGCAGGTTGCTTGTGAACTGCCGACCATACGGTGCGTTCTTGTAAACAGCCCCGATCTGCTCAGGAACAAAGAACATCTGTGAGGTGAGGTCAGCCGTCGCATGCGCATCGGCGTTGTATTTCCGGACTTTGAAGTGGATATGCGGTGCGCGGCCAGGGTACGCACCGGGCACGATCGTCTCGAATGTCGCGCTCCCGTCGTTGTCGGTCTTCTGGAATCCCCGCAGCCACTTCTCGCCGCTGGTGTCCTCGTGGTTCATCGGCGACGACACGTCGCTATAGACCCCAGAAGCATCGCAGTGCCAGATGTCGACCTGTGCGCCTGCGAACGGCACGAACGCCGAGCCGACAAGCTTCATCACTTTGACATTGATCACGAGCGGTTTGCCTCCGACGACCGCTGACCGTTTGGTCCCGGCGCGCAGGTCACGTCGGTCGAGTTTCTCGTCGACAAAGAACGGCCCTTCGGTCAGCATGGGACTGGCGACGAGGCCAGTTTTTTGCTTCTCAGCTTGTTGCACGAAGGCAAGCGCTTGGGCTGGAAACGCCGCTACGGCACCTGTCGCCAAGGCCCATTTGAGCACTTCTCGTCGAGAGTGGATCACACCAATTGTCGCGTCGTCTGCGTCCATGCGTCATTGTGAGCACACAGATATGAGTTTCGTATGAGTGGGTCTGCAGGTACCTGCACCCGCAGGTAACCTGCCCGCCGCCATGGCCCGGAAGAAGCTTGTCATCATCGACGGATACAGCCTGCTGTTCCGAGCGTTCTATGGCACGCGTTATCTGAGTACCGCCGACGGTCGCCCGACCAACGCGCTCTTCGGGTTCGCGGCGATGCTCCTGCAGATCTTCGGCGACCACAAACCCGACGCCGTCCTCATCGCCCTGGACGCCCCGGGCAAGACGTTCCGCCACGACGATTACGCTGAGTACAAAGGCACGCGCCGCGAGATTCCCCAGGAGCTGATCTACCAACTCGACTCCTGCCGGGAGCTGATCGACGACCTGAACATTCCGCACCTCGACCTCGTCGGATACGAGGCCGACGACGTCGTCGGCACGGTGAGCAAACAAGCCGAGCAGAACGGCTACGACACGGTGATCGTCACCGGCGACTTGGACAGCCTCCAACTGGTCGACGACTACGTCAGCGTCATGACCACCCGGAAAGGAGTGACCGACGTCGTCATTTATGACCCCGCCGCGGTCAAAGAGCGGTACGGTTTCGGCCCCGAGTATGTGCCGGACTACAAGGCTCTGGTCGGCGACACGAGTGACAACATCCCTGGCGTCCCCGGCATAGGCGAAAAAAGCGCGACGATCCTTATCCAGAAGTTCGGCACCGTCGAGGAAATGGTCAAGCGTAAGGACGAAGTCGAAGAGAAGTTCTGGAAGAAGATCGAGCCGAACGTCGACCAGATGTTCAAGAGCAAATGGCTGGCGACCATCGTCCGTGACGCGCCGCTCTCCTACGACTTCGCCCCCTATTCGATCACGCGCCAAAGCCTGGAGGAGTCCAAGGCGGCGATGCTGAACTGGGAGTTCCGCTCCCATGCCAAGCGCCTGGACATCGTCATGGCGCCCTATCTGGTCGACGGCGGCGACACCGCACCGCTGGCCAGTGTCGAGCGAGAACCGGTCATGGCCGTCTTGCACGACGGCAAGGCAAGCTGGTTGGTGCTCAACACCTGGGTCGGCCGGCAGCCATATGCCGTGGTGATGCCGCCCAAGGCGGCACAAGCGGCCATGTTTGAGGACGCACCCGACGACGCCTACGTCGCCGTCGGCGGCGAGGTCCGCAAGGCGGCTTGGGACGTCGTCGCCAAGCTAATCGACGACCGGCCGGCACAGTTGGTGGCGCACGAGACCAAGCCGCTTCTCAAACGCGCCAGTGTCTTCTCGACACCTCGCTTTGACGCGACCTTAGCAGCCTACGTCCTCCAGAGCGGCCGTAGCAGCTATGAACTCGGCGACCTCGTCCACGGCTATTTGGACCTCGACGCGCCGACCTCGCCAGAACACCAGGCCGCTGCCCTCCTCGCCCTCATGCCGGTGATGGAGGCAAGGGTGGAGCTCGAAAGCCAGACGAAGGTGCTCAAGGAGATCGAACTCCCGCTCGTGCCCGTGCTGGCGGAGATGGAAAAGGCGGGTATCGCCGTTAACTCCGACGACTTACGCGAGTTCAGCAAGCAGCTCCAAGTCGCGATCGAGCAGTCGCAAGCCAGGGTCTGGGAACTGGCAGAGCAGGAATTCAACATCGGCTCGCCCAAGCAGATCGGCGAAGTGCTGTTCGAGAAGCTCGGCCTGCCAGGCCCGAAGAAGACCAAAACTGGCTGGGCGACCGGAGCCGAGGTGCTCTCTGAACTGGCCCCGGCTTATCCAGTGGCGGGCGAGATCCTCACGTACCGCGAACTGACCAAGCTGAAAAGCACTTACGCCGACTCGCTACCAAAACTCGTCGAGGACGACGGGCGGATTCATACGACGTTCAACCAGACCGTCGCCGCGACCGGTCGCCTCAGCAGCATCGACCCGAACCTGCAGAACATCCCGATCCGCACCGAGCTCGGTCGCACCATCCGCCGCGCCTTTGTAGCCGCCCCTGGCACGACGTTGGGCTCGTTCGACTATTCGCAGATCGAACTGCGCGTCCTAGCCCACTTCTGTCGCGACGAAGCCTTGGTGGAGGCGTTCGAGACTGGCGTGGACGTCCACACGGTGACGGCATCGCTCATGTTCCAGGTCGCCCAAGACATGGTGGCCAAAGAGCAACGGGGTCTGGCCAAGATGCTGAACTACGCTGTCTTGTATGGCGTCACCGACTTCGGATTGGCCAACCAACTCGGCGTCGGATTCGGCGTCGCCGAGGCCAAAGCACTCATACAGCAATACAACGAGCGGTTCCCGAAGGTGAAGGCCTACACGGATGGCATTGTCGAAGAAGCGCGAAGCAAAGGCTTTACCGTCACTGCCTGTGGCCGCCGGCGCTACTTCTCGGACATCCACGCCGGCAACCAGCAGATGCGGAAGTACGCCGAGCGCCAAGCGATGAACGCCCCCCTGCAAGGCACCGCCGCCGACATGATCAAGCTGGCCATGCTGGACGTACGCAAGCTACTCGGCAAGTCACCGACCCGCATGTTGCTCCAGGTCCACGACGAGTTGTTGTTCGAGATGCCCGACGGCTCGGAGGGCCTCGTCGAGCCAATCCGGGCAGCAATGGAGAACGCGTTGCCATTGTCAGTCCCGGTTGAAGTCGATGCCAAGAAGGGCGTGAACTGGATGCAGATGACGCCTTTGGCGCGCAGCCTAGGTTAGGAGTCGACACCAAAACGGGTGGCACTGGATAGGGCGAAGCAGTTCCAGTGCCTCCGGAGGCTTACTTCGACCAACGTGCCAGAGTTCGAAACGTCGTCGG
>JAFDWT010000039.1:0-11541 GCA_018268335.1 Armatimonadota bacterium
CCCCTCCCCAACCGGAGTTGGGGAGGGGGACACCGGACGGGTTGCGCTTTCATTTACGCAGCCCAAACGAGCTTGAGGGCGACGCGCTTTTGGAACTCGTTGGCGTTGGGGTCGCCGACGATGACGTACCACTCCAGGCCGCGGCCGCCGGCTCGGCGGTAGGCGAGGTACCAGTTGGTCTTGCTGTCTTGACCGACGAGGCGGGCGGTGATAGACCGGTACTTGTCGAGCTCCCAGCCGAGGGTGAAGATCGTCTGCTGCACGATGCCGTCGTCGTCGAGCCGGGCGAAGCCGAGGCCGATGTCCATCTTGTTCGGCAGTCGGTAGCCGCTGTCGAAGCGGAAGAACGATGTCTTGTGACCGGCACGCTCTCCAGAGTTGACGATGGCGCGGGCGAACTTTTGGGGGTTCGAGAAGTTAAGGCGGACCAGTCCGTAGTAGTTGGTCGACTCTTCGTCCATGAACCGGTCCAGCGTGCGGCCGACCATGACGCGGATGTCGTTGCGGAAGACGGCGCTGACGTTGATGTCCCACTGCTTGTCCTGGTTGTGCCCGTCGTAGGTTTCGTAGTTGGTCAAGAAGGATTCGGCATGGACTCGCTGGTAAGGGCCCTTGCGATACTCCGCGTTGTATTCGGTGTACCAGTAGGCTCCCCGCCGGTTGTCGTAGGGCACGTAGGCCAGAGCGGGATCGAAGCCGGGCTGCACGTAGCTGGCTTTGACAGTGGTGAAGAACCGGGGGACAGAGTAGTCCAATGCGACCGCGCCGGCCGAACGCTGGTCGCCGTTGTCGTGGCTGGTCGCCACCTGGGCGTCGCTGCCCCAGTTGCCGGCGCCCCAACTCCCTGATGCGCCGACCATCCGGTGGTCGTTGCCCATGCCGGTCTTGGCGGTACCGAAGACGCTGGCGCTGGTGCGTGGGCCGAAGCGGTGGCCGTAGCGGAAGACACCGTCGAAGACATCACCGGCTTCATGGGCAACCAGGGCCCCCACCCGGTCGTTGGCGCCGATGTCGCCGAAGTACTTCGCGCCCTGCTCGAAGTCCTGGATGCGCCTTGAATAGAACATGCGGCCGAACGTGAACTCGCCGGTCATGTCGAAGAAGCCGGCTCCCTCGGTGAAGAAGGGGCGGGAGTCTTCCAGGAACCTCTCGGTCCTGGTGAACTCGATGCCGGCGATCTCGCTCTCGATGTTGCGGAAGTCGGGGTTCACGCTGAGGACGCCGGTCATCTGCTGGTTGGGGCGGTAGCGGACATCGAAGCCGATGCGCGGGGTGAACTTCTTGTCGGCCTCGTTGTCGTATTCGGCGGTGCCGTAGCCCAGGACGTCGAACCGCTTGACGGAGTGCCGGGCGGGCAGGGGGACGTCCTTCCAGACGCCGTTGTTCTCGGCTAGCTCGCGCTGGGTGATGTCGGCCCAGAAGCTGGACATGCTCTTCTTGCCGTGGTGGCGGGCGAAGTTGATCTCGACGTCCGCCTTGCTGGCCCCGGGCAGACTGAGGATCTTCCACGGGATGAATAACTCGACGGTGTATCCCGCCTCGTCCCGGGTCGTCGCGCGGACCCATTCACCGCGCCACTCGACCTTGGAGGCGCGTCCACCGGAGATCTTTTCCCTGGGCGTGCCGATGCAGTTAACGTGGAACTCGTTGGCTTGATTGAAGTTGGTGCGATGGAAGGGGTCGATGAGGAACGAGACAAAGTCCTCGCCTTCAAACTCGCTGCCAGGCTGGACTGAGCGTCCGATCAGCCCCTTGGCGTCGGGGTCGAGGCATCGGAAGGCGACGTAGACGCCCTGCTCGTCGGCAGTGATGTAGGCTGTCGTCTGGTCGTCGACCGGTTTGCCGGTCGTGTTGTCCACGAAGTTCTTGGCGACGGAAGCGCCGTCCCATTCACCCGGAGACAGCTTGCCGTCGATGACGGGCTTGGCGGCAGTTTTGCCGAAGGGCAGTGTCGGGCCGCTGGTGTTAGCCAGCGTCGCCACCGAGCACAGGCAAGCACAAATGCACAAATTCAAGCGAAGCATCTCCATTGCTTACCCGTGGCAAGTGTGGACAGGTTCCAGATTTGATTCGCGACACTGGTGAAACTTGGTGGGGTCCGGTCGGGTATCCTACGCCTAGGGGCAGTTGCTCCGCTTTTCCTCCAGCCGGAGGGGCGTCCGGCACGGGGGACTAGGTGAACTCACCATGGTGTACCGGCCGATTCGCTACGAACAAATGATGAAAGCAGCAGAGGGGATAGATGTCCGTGCCCGCCGAATGTTCGACGGCATGGCGATCTATTCGGGTGAAAAGATGTTTGCCTATCTGGTGGGCGAAGACATCGGGCTGAAACTCTCTCCCAACGACGTGAAAGAGGTGTTGGACATGGACGGAGCGGAACTCCTGAAGGCCAACCCCCAGGCAGAGCCGATGCGCGATTACGTCCGTATGCCGCGCCAAGTGCTCGACAACTTCGACACCTTTGTCGGTTGGGTGCAGAAGAGCGCCACCTACGCATCGTCCCAGGCCGTACACTGATTTCACGGCCAGATATGACCGACATTGCGTATTGCAACGACATGGGCGGGTCGGAGTCAACTCGGCTCCGGCCCGTTTTGACGTGCGGCCCCTTTTTTGAGACAAGACAATGAAGAAGATCGGCGTCATCACGAGCGGCGGCGACGCTCCCGGCATGAACGCGGCGGTCCGAGCCGTCACGCGGGCGGCGCTGGGGCGCGGTGCCGAGGTCGTCGGGTTCATCCACGGCTACCGGGGCATCATCGGCGAGGAAATTTTGCCGCTGGACAGCAAGGCAGTCGGCGGCATCATCCAGCAGGGCGGCACGATTCTGCGGACCGCACGGTCGGACGAGTTCCGGACTCTGGACGGACGCAAACAGGCTATCCAGGTGTTGCAAGACAATGCGGTGGAAGGTCTGGTGGTCATTGGTGGCGACGGGTCGCTGACCGGTGCCCGCAAGCTCGTCGAGGAGTTTGATTTTCCAGTCGTCGGCGTCCCTGGCTCAATCGACAACGACATCAGCGGCACTGACTTTTCCATTGGCTTTGACACCTCGGTGAACACGGCGCTGGAGGCCATCGACAAGGTCCGCGACACCGCTTACTCGCATGAGAGGGTCTTTGTGGTCGAGGTCATGGGGAGGGCCAACGGGTTCATCGCGTTGGACGTCGCGCTGAGCAGCGGCGCCGAGGCAGTGCTCATCCCTGAAGTACCGTTCTCGCTCTTGGACATTTGCGACAACCTGCGGCGGGCTCGCACGCGCGGCAAAAAGAGTTCGATCATCGTCCTCGCCGAAGGCGCGGCACGGGCTTCGGATGTCAAAGAGTTCATTCAAAAGAACACCGGATTTGAAGCCCGTTACTTGGTGCTTGGTCACATGCAGCGGGGCGGCTCGCCGACGGCTTTCGACCGCATCCTGGCTCTGCGACTAGGCGCGTTCGCGGCCAACCGGTTGATCAGCGGCTTTAGCGGCGAGATGGTGGGGGTCGACGGCACCAAGCTTGTGACCCACCCTTTGAGCTATGTGCTGTCCACCGAGCGGACGATCGACCCCGAACGCCTGCTGCTCGTCGATGTCATGTCGCAGTGAGCCGGAGATGGTCCTCAGCGTCACTTTGAACCCCTGCGTCGATGTGACGCTGGGCATCGACGGCCTGAAGCCGCACGACACTAACCGTGTCTTGACCACCGAGATGGACGCTGGCGGGAAGGGTGTGAACCTCAGCCGGGTCGCCGTCGAACTGGGGACGGCGTCGACTGCCACCGGCTTTCTCGGCGGAGCGACGGGCGCGAAGGTCCGTTATGTGCTGGACGCACAAGGAGTCGTGAGCGATTTCGTCTGCACGGCGACCGACACCAGGGTCAACTACAGCGTGGAGAGCGGCGACGGCCCTCCGACCACGTTCAATGCCCGGGGTGGAGCAGTGACGCCGGATGAGTGGGCCTTGCTGGTCGCCACAGTCCGGCGGTTGAGCCGCGAAGCCAAGTGGGTCTGTTTTGGTGGCTCGTCGCCGCCAGGAGTGCCCGACGACGCCATTGTGCAGTTGGCGGCGATCGCCAGGGAGAACGGCGCCAAGGTCTTGGTCGACGCCGACGGCGAGGCGATGCGCCAGGCGATGGAGTTTGCGCCCGACTTTATCAAGCCGAACGCCAAGGAGGCAGAGCGGCTGGTCGGTGAGCCGGTCGAGACGCAGGAGCAGGCAGTCGCCGTGGCTCGGCGTCTGGTCCGGCAGTTGGCCGACAGCGGGAGTCCCGAGGCTATCGTGATCATTTCTCGCGGTGGTGACGGGGCGGTTTTGGCGTTTCAGGACAAGGCATGGGTGTCCACGGGGGTCAAAGTCCAAGTGAAGAGCACGATCGGCAGCGGGGACTCGATGCTGGGCGGGTTTCTCACTGGCCTTTGCACGGGCAAGAACTTGGTCGCCAGCTTCAGGTTGGCCCTTGCCGCTGGAGCGGCGACGGCCATGTCGGACAGCACCGAGATCGCACGCCGCCCGGTGGTCGAGGGGTTGCTGCCGCAGGTGCCTGTACAGGAAGTCTGAGGCTACAATCTGGCGGGTACTCGCCATGAACCGTTGTTGTCTCCTTGTTGTCGCCGCGTTGTCGGCACTCTGTACTGCCCAAGACCGGCTGCCCAAGCTGCCTGGCTATGCCAACTACACCGCCAACCGTGGCAAGGCCCGACAGTTGGTCAAGCTCGTCCAAATGGGATCGTGGGACCAGGCGGGTGACTTCAAGTTCTCGCAAGGCGGCGCTAGCAAGGTCTATCGCCGCAGCACCAACTCGGTCGAGACGGTCGGGGCGAGTGAACAAGAGCCATTGCCGATGCCGACACCCCAAGAGCCTGGTCGGGGACGGCAGTTTTCCAGGGTGACGGCTCCGGACGGCAAGGTCGCGCAGTACCGCGACGGCAACATCACGCTGGTGATGCCGGACAAGAAGGAGATCGCGGTCACCACCGATGGCAGCCTGCAGAAGCGGGTGAAGTACGGGATCGCCAGCTGGGTCTATGGCGAAGAGCTGGAACAGCGGGACGCGATGGGGTTCTCGCCTGACAGTAGCAAGCTTTGGTATTTCCGGTTTGACGAGAGCAGCGTGGTCGACAGCTTTTTCTTGGCCAGCCAGCGTACGGCGGAGCCCAAGCTGCTGAGGGAGGCCTATCCCAAGCCAGGGAAGCCGAACCCCAAAGTCAGCATCTTCGTCTACGACGTCGCTTCGGGCAAGTCGGTGCAAGTGCAGACGATGGGCGGCGACGGCGAGGACGGCGTGGGGCACTACTCCTACGCGGCATCTTGGCGGGCGGACAGCAAGGCGCTGCTCTTCCATCGCATGGACCGGCGGCAGCAGGTGCTGGAGTTCTGCTCCGCTAACCCGACCAATGGGAACGTCACGGTGCTGGACAAGCAGGTCAATAAGAGTGGCTGGGTCGAGTTTGTTCCGTTGACCAAGTACTCGTCGTTTTCTGCGGCGCTTGGGCCGACCAAGTTGCTGAGCATGTTTGAGGACACGGGCTACTTCAATATCGGTGTGGTCGATCTGGAGAAGGGCGGGCGGACGATGCTTACCATGCACCCGTTTGACGTCCTGCGGATTGTGCGCGTCGATGCAGCGGCCAAGACGATCGACTATCTGACCGACAATCCTGAACACCCGTATCATCAGCAGCTTTGGCGCGTGGGATGGGACGGCAAGGGTGACCATCGCATCACCGACCCCACCAAGCACCACTCGGTCAGCATTTCGCCGGACGGCAAGCTGATCGCCGACCGCGCCGAGTCACCGACCGAACCGCCAGTCTTGCAGATTGTCGACGCGAGTGGGAAGACGCTCAAGGTGTTGGCCGAGTCGGACGATTCGGCGTTCAAGGCGGCTGGGTACTCGCCGGTCGAGTGGTTCCCGGTCAAGGCCAAAGACGGCGAGACCATCGTCTATGGCCACTTGCACAAGCCGAAAGACTTCGACCCGAACAAGAAGTACCCGGTCATCTTCAGCGTCTACGGCGGGCCGCTACCGCCGGCTTGGGGTAGCCCGGCGGCCAACTGGGGCACGCCCGACGACCGGACAAACTTCGGCTTTCTGTGGGTCGAAGTCCTGCAACGCGACGGGCAGGGGCGGGGCCGCAAGTTCCGCCAGGCCATTTACGGCAAGCTCGGCGGCCCCGAGATCGACGACATGGCCTCGATCGCTTTGGAACTGGCCAAGCGGCCTTATGTCGATGCCGGCAAGATCGGGATCGAGGGCACGTCTTACGGCGGCTATGCCTCGGCGTTGGCCTTGTTGCGGTACCCGACCGTGTTCGCCGCCGCCTGTTCGTGCAGTGCGGTGACGGACTACCGCTACTACGACTCGACCTATACGGAGCGGTATATGGGGCTGCTCTCAGACAACGAGGCCGGCTACACGGCCGGCTCGTGCATGACCTACGCGAAGGACCTCAAGGGTCGGCTGCTGCTGTACTTTGGCACTGCCGACGACAACGTCCACCAGAACAACTCGCTGTCGTTAATCGAGGCTTTGCGCCGGGCACGGAAGAACATCGAGGTGCAGATCGGCACCGACTTCGGCCACTCGGGGATCGACAGCGACCGAATGATGGAGTTCTTTATCGAGCGCATGGTGCTGGACGCCGAGAGGAAGTGATAGTGGTCGCACCGGGTCCGGTGGAAGCCGGGCCAGTGGGCTGAGGGTATCCTCACCCACCGCGCCGGGATGGCGGAATGGTAGACGCGGCGGTCTCAAAAACCGTTGAGCCAAAAACTCGTGCGGGTTCGAGTCCCGCTCCCGGCACCAACTCATTTCGTGGTGTAATCACCGCCCGCAAAAAGCGTCCTAGTATGTACAAGGTGTACATGATGCGATTTGCTCTTCTTGTCAGCGCCCTGGCGCTTTCTGGTGCCGCCATGGCCCAAGTCGGTTTTCAGCCCGGCCTGCCCAACCCCATCTGGACGACGGTCGCCGAAGGCAACGACTGCCAGATCGTGAAGCCGGAGACGGTCATCCTGAGCAACCAGGGCGATTGGGAACGGCACTTCCGCCGAATGTGCGGCGTCACCGGCAACGCTCCGGTCAACGTCCCTAACATCGCCAACTGGGCGACCGAGGACGTCGCTATCGTCCATCTCGGTCAGATGCGCACGGCGGGCTACCGGGTCTATATCGAGACCGTCGTGCGGTCCGGTGCTGCCGACCTCGGCATCCAGTGGGTGACGATGACGCCTCCTCAAGGGGCGCAGCTGGCCCAGATGCTCACCAGCCCGTTCTGCATCGTCCGCATCCAGCGGACGGCCGGGTTCTATCGGTTCTTTGGACGCCGCATGGTGAACCCCTATGGCGTCGGTGGCGGCCAGGCTTGTGCCTGTGGCTGCAAGGGCGGATGCACCTGCTGCACCGGGGGCGGAGCCCAGGGGTTCTATCCTGGCGGGCGCGTCCCGGCTTGGCGCTTTGGGCAAGGTGGCCTGACTCCGCTGGAGAATGGCGGACAGGGCGGCAAAGGCGGCTAATCTAGGGCCCATGCGGGCCGAGATCGTTTCGGTAGGCACCGAGATTCTGCTCGGGCAGATCGTCGATACCAATGCGGCCGAGTTGGGGCAGCTATTTGCCTCGCTCGGCATCGACCATGTGCACCGACAGACTGTCGGCGACAACCTGCCCCGGCTGACCGAGGCGCTGCGATTGGCGTTGTCCCGCGCCGACATTGTTGTGACGATCGGCGGCCTCGGGCCGACCGAAGACGACATGACACGTGACGGCGTGGCCGCCGCGCTGGAATCGCCTCTTGTGGTCGACGAGGCCGTGGAGGTCCACTTGAAGGACCTCTTCACTCGCCGCGGTTTTGCCTGGACGACCAGCCAACTGCGGCAGGCCCAGCGCCCGGCCTGCGCCGTGCCGATCGACAATCCCAACGGTACAGCGCCTGGGCTATTGGCGACTTCGAAAGGCAAGACGGTGGTCTGCTTGCCTGGACCACGGAACGAGTTCGTACCGATGGTCTACGGTCCGGTCTCGGAGGCTCTTTCAAATCTGAGTGGCGGAGGCTCCATTGTCTCGCGCGTCCTGCGGATCGTCGGCATTGGCGAGGCGGCATTGGAGGATCGGATTCGTGATCTGTTGACGCTTGAAGATGTGACCGTCGCGCCGTATGCGAAGGTCGGCGAGGTGCACTTGCGCTTGACCACGAGGGTGGCGCCTGGCGCTGACCCGGGGGCGAAAATCGGGCCGGTCGCGGACGAGATCCGCGCCCGTTTGGGCGAGGCGGTCTATGGGGAAGGCGAGACCTCACTTGAAGCTCGCGTGCTCGAACTCTTGCGCGGCAGAGGGTTGAAACTGGCGACGGCAGAGAGCTTGACCGGCGGACTGGTCGGCGGGGCGTTGACTTCGGTGGACGGCTCAAGTGACGTCTACCTTGGTGGCGTCGTGGCGTATGCCAGTTCGCAGAAGGAAGCTCTACTTGGTGTGCCGTCGTCGGTGCTTCTGGCTCCGGAGCATGGGCCCGTCAGCGAAGCCGTAGCGGCCGCCATGGCCGAAGGGGCGCGGGCTCGACTGGGCGCGGACGTGGCCGTCAGCACGACGGGGGTCGCCGGGAGTTCGCCTGTCAGGGAGAACGGCGTCGAGAAGGCCAGCGGGCTGGTTTTTGTCGGCGTCGCCGGTCTGGGGGAGACGGTGGCGACACGGTTTCAGCTTGGTGGGAATCGGGAGACGATTCGGATCAGGAGTGTCCAGTTTGCTTTGGCGAGCCTGTATCGGCGGCTAATGGCGACTGGGTGAAGTTGGTTGCGAAGCTTGCCACTCTGTGCTAGGCACTGGAAACGCTTCGCTCTATCCAGTGCCACCCGCAGTCTGCCTCTTCGACTTGGCGGCGATCCACAGCCAGGCTGGGGCGACCACGAGGGCGGGCAGGAAAGTCTCGACGGGAAACTTCTTGAGCCCGGCCAGACCAAGCCCGATGGCGAGGACGATGACGCCGCCGACGGCGGTCGCTTCGTCGATGACGCCCGGGGCGTCGGCGACCGGCTTGAGGTAGCGGGCGAGGAGCGAGATGGCGCTCTGGACGACCAGGACGACCAGGGCCGAGACCAGCACGCCAGGCCCGAACGCGGCGGCGAGAAAGATCCCGGTGATGCCGTCGAGCCAAGACTTGATGACGAGCAACTCGGAGTCACCCTCCAGCGCGTCCTTCAGGCAGCCTAGAAGCGTCATTGGCCCGACGCAATACAACACGCTGGCGGTGATGAGGCCCTCGTTGAACGTGCCTTGCCCCCCAAAGAGTTGCCGCGCCTGCTCGGCCACAGCGGCGAAGCCTTGTTCGATGTGCAGGAGGACGCCCAGGACCCCACCGACCACGACCGAGGCGACGGTGAGGACGACGTTCTGGCCCTTGAGGAACAGCTTCAGTCCCAGCGCCATGACACAGAGCCCGACGCCGAAGATGACGACGGTCTCAAGCTTCGGGTCGAGAAGGTTTTTGGCGACCAGGCCCAGACTGGCACCTGCCGCCACGGCGACCGTGTTGACCAACGTGCCGCGGATCGGCAGGCGCCTCGCGTCCATTTAGCCTTTGAGCAGTTGCCGCAGGACGTAGTTGAGCACGCCGCCGTGGCGGTAGTAGTCGATCTCGGTCGGGGTGTCGATGCGGCAGGTGACCTGGAAGGTCTTGTCGTCGGCCTTCACCGTGAGCGTCTTGCCGCCGCTGAAGCTGCTTGCCACCGCATCAGCCAGGCCGACAATCTCAAAGGTCTCGTGTCCCGTCAATCCGAGCGACGCCGCGTTTTGGCCACCCTGGAACTGGAGCGGGAGGACGCCCATGCCGACCAGGTTCGAACGGTGGATGCGTTCGAAGCTCTCGGCGATGACCGCCTTGACGCCCAAGAGCTTGGTGCCCTTGGCCGCCCAGTCTCGGCTCGAGCCGGTGCCGTACTCCTTGCCTGCCAGAACGACCAAGCCGACACCAGCCTTCGCATAGGCCTCGCTGGCTTCGTAGATGCTGGTCACTTCGCCGTTGAGCAGGTTGGTCGTGAAGCCGCCTTCGGTGCCAGGAGCCAGTTGGTTGCGCAGCCGGATGTTGGCGAATGTGCCGCGGATCATGACCTCGTGGTTGCCTCGGCGCGAGCCGTAGGAGTTGAAGAGGTGCGGCCGGACGCCGTGTTCGATCAGATAGGCACCGGCGGGTGAGTTGGCTTTGATCGAACCAGCCGGTGAAATGTGGTCGGTCGTGATCGAGTCTCCGAGGACGGCCAGGCAACGGAGACCGGCCAGGTCGGCGACGCGTGCCGCTGGTTCGGCGGCCATGCCATCGAAGTAAGGCGCCTTCTTGACGTAGGTCGAGTCACCCTTCCAGCCGAACCGGTCGCTGGCGGCGACGGGGATGGCCTGCCACTTGTCGTCGCCGTCGAAGACGGTGGCGTACGACTTGCTGAACATCTCGCGGGTGATGTTCTTCTCGACGATGTCGGCGATCTCCTTTTGGCTCGGCCAGATGTCCTTCAAATAGACCGCCGTGCCGTCGGGTTTGTGGCCGACCGGCTCAGTCGTCAGATCGACGCCAATGTTGCCGGCGAAGGCGTAGGCGACGACGAGCGGCGGGGACATCAGGTAGTTCGCCTTGACCTCCGCGTTGACGCGGCCCTCGAAGTTGCGGTTGCCGCTGAGGACGCTGACAGCCACGAGGTCTTTGTCTTTGATCTGCTGAGAAACTTCCTCGGGGATCGGGCCGCTGTTGCCAATGCAGGTCGTGCAGCCGTAGCCGACGACGTTGAACCCGACGGCGTCGAGGTCTTTGAGGAGGTCGGCGTCTTCCAGGTATCGGGTGACGACGCGGCTGCCTGGGGCTAGGGAGGTCTTCACCCATGCTTTGGGCTTGAGGCCGAGGGCGTGCGCTTTGCGAGCGACCAGGCCAGCGGCGACCATCACGTAAGGGTTGCTTGTGTTGGTGCAACTAGTGATGGCGGCGATGACGATGTCGCCACCGGTCATCTCATCGACTTTGGCGCGGCCGTTCGGGGTCGCGGGCAACGTATCGGGGAAGGCGGCGGCGAAGCTGTCCTTGGCCTTGCCGAGCGTGGCGCGGTCTTGCGGACGCTTGGGGCCGGCGACACTCGGCTCGACGGTCGCCAGGTCGAGCTCCAATGTCGAGCTGTACTGGGCGGCGGGTGTGTCGGCGGTGTGGAAGAGGCCCTGAGCCTGATAGTATTCGCGGACCAAATCGACTTGGGCGTCGGTGCGGCCGCTCGTGCGCATATAGCGAAGGGTCTCTTCGTCGACTGGGAAGAGGCCACAGGTGGCGCCGTACTCGGGGGCCATGTTGCTGATGGTCGCGCGGTCGGCGAGCGGCATGTTGGGGATGCCGGGGCCAAAGAACTCGACGAACTTGCCGACGACGCCGTGCTTGCGCAGCATCTCGGTGACGGTGAGGACGAGGTCGGTGGCAGTGGCTCCCTCGCGCAGCTTGCCGGTGATCTTGAATCCGACGACCTGTGGGATCAGCATGCTGACTGGCTGGCCGAGCATGGCGGCCTCTGCCTCGATGCCGCCGACGCCCCAGCC
>JAFDWT010000039.1:11606-41139 GCA_018268335.1 Armatimonadota bacterium
CACCTGGTGGCAGATGCCCGTGTTGGGCGGGACGACTTTGAAGTTGTCAAGGGCGTTTTGCCCCCACTTGAGGAACTCATACCGCTCACCGTTGCGCTCGAACTCCAGGTCGAGGTTGATCTGGAGCGCTGCGTCGGAGCCATAGCTGTCGACTTGGACAGAGTGGTCGATGACAAGCTCGACGGGCTGGAGCGGGTTGATCTTCTGCGGGTCGCCGCCGAGGGTGGCCATCGCGTCGCGCATGGTGGCGAGGTCGACGACGCAGGGGACGCCGGTGAAGTCTTGGAGCAGCACGCGGGCTGGGGTGAACTGGATCTCGGTGTCGGGCTCTGCGGTCGGGTTCCAGTTGAGCAGGGCGTCGATGTCTTGTTTGCGCACATTGACGCCGTCCTCGAGGCGGAGCAGGTTCTCGAGCAAGACCTTGAGGGAATACGGCAGCCGGGCGAGGTCGGCGCCGGTGGCGGGAAGCGAGAAGTAGGTGACGTCTTGGCCGCCGAGTTTGGCCTGGGTGCGAGATTTGAAGCTGTCCATGGCTTGCTCTTAGATAGAAAGTATCGGTCAGGTTACCTGGCAAGTCTGTGGTCGTCGGGATGCATCGCAAGCCGAGGCATGTCAGTACTATGTCGTTGGAGATGCAGAACTTACTTGCCCTTGCTTTGATTGTCGTGCAGACAGCCAAGACCGTCGATTTGGAGATTCCGAGCCTGCGAGCCGACTATGCGGTCGCGGCGCTGGGGAAGGCGGCTGGGCTGAAGATGGAGGGGCGGCCTGGGTTGCAAGACTCCACTGTCGCCTTGTCGCTGCAGGGGGCGACGGTCGATGAAGTGATGCAACGACTGGCCAAGGGGCTGGGGGCGAACTGGTCCCGTGATGGTGAGACTCTGGTGCTGGACCGGCCAGCGCTCACCGCCCAGGCGAGGACGCAAGCCCGAGGGAAGTTCGCGTCCGCTGCCCTCAAGAAGTTCTTGGACCCCTATCCTTTGTGGCCACGGTTGGACGCCCAGATGCTGAAGGATTTGCAGGCGGAGATGATCAAGGCCAGGGCACCGGGTGCCCCCCATGACCTGCAGATGCGCGCTGCCAAGCTCGCCGATGAGTTTCGGAAGAACGATCCGGAGCAACGTATGCTCGTCAGACTGGCCAAGAGCATTGGGCCCAGTGTGATCGGCAGTGTTCCGGCTGGTGAGCGGAAGTTGTTCAGCCTGCGGCCGACGGCGAAGCAGGTCCCTATTCCATCCAGCGTCGCCGACTTTGCCAATGCGTGGATCAATGAAGAGCGCTTGCTGTTTGACTACACCAAGTCCATTCCGGAGGACCAGGATGGTTACACCTATTCCACCTATCGTTATCGATACTCCGACAACAAGGTGCCGGACACCTCGGAGATGAGCGAGCTTTGGTTCATTGTCGAAAACTCGCGAAGCACGTCGACAATGTGGGTCGACGCCTTCAAGGCCGACGGTTCGAGTCCGTTCAGCTCCCATTCGTCGCTGACCGTGGGCCTGAATGGCGAAAATGACATGGCCCGCCAAGCGAAGCCCATCGAGGTGGAAGGTCGGTTCGCCCCTTCGGCACGGGCTCGGTTCGGACACTTAGTGGCGCAGTATTGGAACGTCAAGGCGACCGACCGGAACGTGATGAAGCGCGACCTGCCGGGCTTTGCCGACGAGACCCAGGGGGACACCATGCTCGCCTTTGAGGGCGAGACCCTGGTGGCCTGGGCGAAGGCACAGAAGGAGAATCTGGTGGCGGTTCTGCCCGAGCGTATGGCGGGTGGGAACGCCTTACAGCGGGACGACGTGGACATTTCCAGCGTCGTCACCGACTGGAGCCGAGGCGACCGGGCGAAGGTCGAGCACAAGTCAGGGTGGATGACGGTCGTCCCCGCAGATCCGGTGGGTGAGCGGTCGGTCCGTTTCCCTCGCCGCGAGTTTTTCTATCTGTTGGACAAGGGCCTACAGTCGGGCAAGCTCGGCTTGGACGACCTGGCCGATGTCGCCACTCGGCTGGACGACTCCGACTTTGCGGAGGTTTACAACGCGGTCGGCAAGCTTTTGGGGATACCGACGCAAAACGGCAGCGAACTGACGGACGTGCGGGCCCTGCGCCTTTATGGCTTTCTGGACAAGCCCGAGCGGGCGCGGGTCAAGGCTGGTGAAGCTGTGGAAGTTGTGTCCTCGCGCAGCGGGCCGCTGCTCAAAGAGGTCGACCGCGTTGTCTTTCAGACGCGGTTCCGGGTTGTGCCTTCCGACTACCCGGGAATCACCTTTGGCAAGGAGGACGACTTAGGTTGGATGACTGGCAACACCTGGGCCGGTGGGCCACGGTCGGAGGCATCGCACGTGTTTGGGTCGGGGCTGCCGGTGGGGACTCGGCTTGTGTTTCAAAAGTCGAGCCTTACGGCTGTCCGATCCAAGATGGCCGAGGACCGAGGCTGGACCGACGACCGGATCCAGTTGGTGGACAATTACTTACGCGAGAGAGCGATGCAACGCCAGCAATTGGCGCAATACGACAAAGAACGGGTGGCGGCGGTGGTCAACTTGGAGCGGCTTGCTGTCAAGGTTGACTTTGGCGACAAGTCTTGGGGGCAGGTCAATATGATCTGGCCTGACGACCTGCGGCCGGCGTCGTTTGTCACGCCGAGCTCGGTTTTGGCCCAGTTCCCGGACAAGTATGCGGAGGAACTGAAGAAGTTCGGTGGCGGAGGCTAGTCAACATCCCGCCGTCCTAGAGACAAGCCAGAACGCACCTTAGGCCTGGCCGTGTCCGCGCCCATGACGGCACCCCAGAGAATGTCGTTCAGGTCTTCGTCGACCTTGGATTCCTCAGCGAACCGCTTGATCAGCAGGCTGTCCTTGGCCCGGTAGGCGGTCTTCTTGTTGAGCGCGCAGAGGATCTCCTGGGCGGGCAGGATCGCTGAGTAGGGCTGGTTGTTGGAAGCTTCGCGGCCAAAGAACGCGAACGGAGTGGCGACCGCGTCGTACTGCGACATCGGCGGCATGCCCAGCAGGAGTTCCATCGTGCGCAGGACCGAGTCGGTGTTGTAGAACGTGTGGTCGACCGTGGCCTTCTTGATGAACGGGCTGATGACATAGGCGGTCGATCGGTGAGCGTCGACGTGGTCGTAGCCGGCCTGGGCGTCGTCTTCGATCACGAAGATCGCGGTGTCTTTCCAGAACGGCGAGTTGCTGACCGCCTCGACCAGTTGGCCGACCGCGTAGTCGTTGTCGGCGACTTGGCTTTGCGGGGTCGGGACGCCGTCCCGGGTGCCCATGGTGTGGTCGTTGCCCATGCGGAGCATCTGGAACTGCGGCATCTCGCCCTTGGCGACACATTCGTCGAACTCCTTCTTCCATGCGGAGAACCGGCTCTTGGCCTTGTTCTCGCCGAACTCCTTCAACTGTGTCGGGTAGGAGAAACCGAACTTCTCGTAGGCGTCACTGTCGGCGTATTGGGTGTCATACCGGCGATAGTTGAGGTCCGTCTTGCCGACGAGCGCCTTTTTGGCCGGCGTCCCTTCTTTGATCCCGTCGGCCAGGATGTCATACCGCTTGTCGTTGATGTCGGCGAAGGTGGTGAAGAAGCCGTAGTTGCGGTAGGAGACGCTGCTGGCCGCGCACCTGTCCCAGATGTAGCCGCCGGCCGGGGTGCTCACGTCCTTTTGGCCGACGAGGTCGACGGGGATGTTGTTGTTGCTGCCCTCGGTGTCGTAGTTGCGGCCGCGGTCGCTGTAGTTGTAGGGCGTGTTGCGGCTGGCATAGGGGCTGACCATGCCGGCGGTGGACCACACCCAGCCGTCTTGGCTGACTTCGGCGCAGACGTAGAAGTTATCAAGCAAGACGAACCGCTCGGCGATGGCGTGCTGGTTCGGGGTGACTTTGCGCGGGAAGAGCGTGATCGAGGGGTCGCCGTTCCCCTGTGGCAGGTCACCGAGGACGTTGTCGTAGGTGCGGTTTTCCTTGATGATGTAGATGACGTGCTTGATGCCCGGGTTCTTGAAGTCGGGATGGGTGCTCTTTGCCAGGTTCGGGCGCAGACGGTTGTTGGCGACCACCTGGGCGGTGAACTTCTTGAGCTGGGTCGGGCCGGGAACCTTGACGAGGCTGACCGAGCCGTCGATCAGGTCTTGGATGTACTGGCTGGTCGGGCCCTCCATTCCCGGCATGGCGACCGGTTTGCCATTCGGGTTCTTGGCCCTGATGCCCTTGGCACTGGTGACGAGGAGCTTCTCGCCCACCACGGCGACCGACGTCGGCAGCCATCCGGTGGGGATATAGCCGAGCAGCTTGCGGCTGGCTGTGCTGACGACGGCGACGGCGTTCATGTCTTGGCAGGCGACGTAGAGCCGTGATTCGTCGGCATTGAGGGTCAAGCCGGTGGGGCTGACGCCGGGCAGGCCAGGCATCGCTGTCGGGCGGATGACGATGGTGTCGACGACCTTGTCGGTCTTCGTGTCGACGACGCTGACCGTGTCGCTGGCAGCGTTGGCGACATAGAGCTTGGTCTCGGCTTTATTGAAGAGCAGCCCGGTCGGGGCCGCGCCGACTTTTATGGCCTTGGGCATCGAGCGGGCCCGCCAGTCGAACGCTTCGACCACACCGTCACGCTCGCTGGCGACGTAGACTTTGTTGCCCGCACCCGCTCCTTTGGACTTGGCGACCAAGGCAAAGGGAAAGGCGGCAGTGGCGATCTTGGCGGTTTCCTTGCCGGTGGCGAGGTCCATAACACTGACGGAGCCCTTGAAGTTGTCCACGTGGCTGGTCTCGTTGTTGGCGACAAAGAGGCGCTTGCCGTCGGGGGAGGCCGCTAGGCCGGCGGGGCTGTAGGGGAGGTCGCGTTCGGCGGCCGGCTTGTTGACGATGGGTTCGCCCGCCTTGCTGAGCTTGCCGGAGCTAGAGACTCGGAACGGTGCGACTTGGTCGAGGCAGCCTTGCGACACCCAGAGCTTGCCGTCTGGTGACCAGCAAAGGCCGTAGTACAGGCCGTCTTGCTCCTTGCCGACTTTTCCGTTGAAACCGATCTGGTCGACGACCTTGCCGTCGCTGGTCCGGACAACGCTCAGATACTGGCGGAAGCCGACGGTGGTGACGACGGCGAACTTCTTGTCTTTGGTCAGGACCATGTTGACCGGGTAGCTGCCGACGCTGGCGTGGACGCCGATCGGGGTGATCTTCTTGCCGGTGTTCAGCATCTGCTGGGGAGCCGGGGCGGCAAGCACGGAGGCGGCGATCACGGCCAAGGTGGTCATGTCTGGACTTTTACCCGCAAGGTTGTGTGGTTATCCGGGTGTTGACATGGGCCGGATCGGGCTCACAGCCTTGACGGCAGTTCGCCCTCCCCTTCGACAGTCGTCTGACAATATGGTGGCCACGACTGGAAGAGCCGAACTGCCGGTAGGCTGTGAGGCGAGGGGCGGGATAGACTCTCCGCATGTGGGCTGCTGATTGGACGCTGACGTGCGAGAAGACGAACTTCGTCGAGACCGGGCCGTACTCGGAGGCGGTTTATTTCTGCCGTCGCCTGGCTGACACCTTTCCTGATGCTCGGATGGAGACGTTTGGCACCAGCCCCCAGGGGCGGCCTATGGTGGCTTTGGTGATCGGTAAGGCGGCACCTGGAAAGCCGACCTTGTTCATCCAGAGCGGCATCCACGCCGGGGAGATCGAAGGGAAGGACGCCACGCTGATGTTGGCCCGCGACATCTTGGTGAAGGGCAAACACAAGGATCTCGTTCGGAAGGCCCGCTTGGTGATCGTGCCAGTCTTCAACCTGGACGGTCACGAGAGGACGAGCCCCTACAACCGCATCAACCAGAACGGGCCAGCGAGTATGGGTTGGCGCGTGACGGCCCAGGGTTTCAACCTGAACCGCGACTACATGAAGCTCGATGCGCCCGAGATGCGGGCGATGCTCGCGTTCATGCGCCAGTGCGGCACCGATGCCTTTATGGACAACCACACCAGCGACGGCGGCGACTGGCAGTTCCAGATGCACTACGATGTCCCTCGCTGGCCGAGCCAGCCGGCGAGCCTCGTCGCCCTGTCCGAAGATCTGAACCAGAGTCTGGCGAAGAAGCTCGACGCCGACGGCTGGCCAAACGCGCCGTATTTCGGCGGGATCGACCCCTCGCACCCCGAGCGCGGGGCGTCGATCAGTCCGTTTTCGCCGCGCTACTCGCACGGCTATGCCGCCGTCACCGACCGGGTGAGCGTGTTGGTCGAGACGCATGTGATGAAGCCGTACAAGGACAGGGTGCTGAGCACCTATGACATCGACATGCGCACTTGGGAGTGGGTAGCCGCCCATGCGGCCGAGCTGACGAAGGCCCGGTCCTCGGCATTGCGGGCTGATGCCGGGGCCAAGGAAGGGGACAAGCTGGTTTTGAGCGCACGGACTTCGCGGGTCGCTCGGCCTTGGATCTTCAAGGGCTGGAAGTACACGCCGCGTGACAGCGCGGTGACCGGGGCGAAGGTGTCGGCTTGGACGCGCGAGCCGGTGGATGTCGAGTCGTTCATCCGCGACCGGTTTGAGCCCGATGTGACGGTGACGCTGCCTGCGGGCTATGTCGTGCCCGCTGAGTGGGCGGACAAGGTCGCGCCCGTGCTGGGGCTTCACGGTGTCCAGTTCAGCAGGACGCAGAAGGCGCGCACGATAGAGGCGGACGTGACGATGTTGCTGGAGCCGCGCTTCCCTTCGACGCCGTTTGAGAATCGCTTCATGCCTGCTTTCAAGACCGGTCCAGGGCGGCGGAAGGTGACGCTGCCGGTCGGGAGCCTGGTAGTTCCTGTGGGCCAACGCGCTATGCGTGTGGCTGCCCAGCTCTTTGAGCCACAGGGGCAAGACTCGCTGTTGGCCTGGGGGTTCTTCAACGTCGTTTTTGAGCAGAAGGAGGGCGCCGACGCGCACAACCTGGAGCCGATCGCCGCGAAGATGCTGGAGGCTGATCCGAAGCTGAAGGCCGAGTTCGAGGAGAAGTTGAAGGACCCGGCGTTTGCCAACAGCCCGTCGGCCAGGCTCGACTTCTTCTACCGTCGCAGCCCGTACTGGGACAGCCGGTTGGGGGTCTATCCGGTCTTGCGCGCGAGCGGTGCGTTGATCAAGGAACTGTTACCAAGTTGAGCTAGCGGTGAGATCCGTGTGCACAGCAACTTTGCAACCTATTGGTTTGTATGTCGCTAGACTAGATGTAGGGGAACTCCATGTCGTCAGTCATCTTTGCCGCTCTGCTGCTAGCCACCCAAGCCAAGAAGGTAACGGTCACCACTAGCCTTGCCCATTCGACGGTGGTGCTGGACGAGCTGGGGCGGGCCGCTGGGCTCAAGTTGGTGCCGACAGGGAGCGTTCTCAAGGACTACTTCTTTGTCCGCTTCGCCGACACTTCGGTGGACACGGCCCTGGAGCGGGTTGCCAAGACACTTAACGCCACGTGGCGCAAGCAGCCGGACGGCAGCATGCTGCTGATGCGCACGCAGACTCAGGACCTGCAGACTGGAAAATCGGGCCCCAATTTTCGGGAAGAATTTGTCGCCGCCCTCAAGAAGGCCGAAGTGTCGGCGATCGACGACAGAGTGCTGAAGAAAAGCATCAAAGAAGCACAAGACATCGAGAAGACCCAGGGCAATTACCCGTACAACAAGATCCAGGCGTTGGACAAATTGAGCCCCGGTGGCCGTCTGGCCACGCGGTTGATGCAGGCTGTCGGCCCTGATGCCATCGCCCAGTTGCCCGAGGCGGAACCGGTGTGGTTTGCAGACAACCCCACTCGAAGGCAGCGGCCGATGCCGCAAGCGGCCCAGGCCGCGCTCAACGCTTTTATTTCTGAGACGAACCTGCTAGCCAGCCTTCTACCCGCGGACCAGGAGTTTGGCGGCGGCCACTATGTCAGCTTGTTGCACACCCGCACGCTGGACGCCTCGAAGCCGATCCGGCTGGCCATGACCATCACCCGGAACAACACCAACGCTTATTGCATGGTGTATCTAGTTCAAGAGGGCAACTTCAACCAGTACACCGCCAACATCAGCTCGCGCGAAACGAGGGAAGTCGAGGTTCCGAAAGACAGTGTCTTTTTTGGCATCAAAGACAAAATCGCTTACTCTGGTGAGGTCCGCAGCCTGGCCGAGGCGGCTAAGAGGGCGGTGGGAGCAGGACGCGGAGCAACGGTTCCACCCGAGGACACCAAACTCTGGCAAAACGTCTTCGCGGATCCCGACGGGCGAGACTTCACGACTGTTTTAGGCACGGATTTCCTGAGGCAGTCGGCAGAGGCCAAGGGGATGGACATGGTCGCCCTTGTGCCCGACATTATTACTTTTTTGCCTGTTTTTTCGGCTGTCAACGACCAAATTGACGGCACATTGGAGCAGCTTTGGGCCTCGACAGCGCAGTTTCCTGGTGGACTCCATGTCGATGCGAACGACGCCTATGTGAATGTGCGGCCTGCCAACTATGTCACGGGTCGCGACCGTTTGAACCGAGTGGCTTTGGCCAAGATGATGGCCAAACTGGCCAACAGCACACTCGATCTGGACACACTGGCCGATTTTGTCGGCTCGACCGACTCCGACGAAACAATCATGGCTGGCACACTCATCGCCCTTCTGTCCAGTCCGGGCGGCACGATGAACAGCCGTATGATGACGATGCAGGCACCGGAGTTGTTGCGGATCTATGGTCGGTTGACGCCTGCTCAACGCGACCAGGCGCGGAAAGGTGGCTTTGTCATACCTATTTCAAACGTTCCTCCTGCTTTTGTCAAGCCAATGGAGAAACTCTTGTTCGGTCGCAACACGGCGTTGGTCGAAAAGCTGGATGAAAGGGACAATGCCATGCCTAACCGGACGTATGGGGCCTTGAAACTCGATATGTATCCTGCTTTTTGTCTGGGCAACGGGTTTCCTCCGGGTAGCGTTGCGCGTGTTGTACTCCGGGACAAGGAGCGCTTGTTCATGCGCCACAAGGGGCGGTATGGGACAACCGACGAAGCTCAAACACCTGAAACCGCGGCCCAGACCTTTGCCTGGGAAACTTCTTCGGCTGCCCAGAATCAAGAGTATTACCGCGAGAACCAGATCGTCGGATTTACGGTCGCGCAGCAGACTGAATTGTTTGTTGAATTTGAGTTTCCTGGAGTGGGTGCTACTCGTGAGGTGGTCTTCCTGCCGAACATCGGCGCGGACACCAAGTTTGTCGATGCCGAACAACTGCCTCCTGCCTGGCGAGACAAGCTTGTCCCGCAGATCGATAAGATGCGAGAAATGTATAAGAACGTTGGCGGTGGCCGGACAGGCCCACCACCTCCACCTCGGTAGCGCTTAGAATCAATTAGTGCATGCAGTCGATGGCGATGCCTGAAATTACAGTAAAACTTATTGAAGTTGCCATCTAGGGTACTTGCGCGTTAACAGGGCTGCCCGTATAGTTATGGGCATGCCCGCCACCTCGACGATTGTCTACAGGTTCGTTGCGTTTCTCATCGCGTGCCTGACTGCGGTCCAGTCCGCCTTTGCATTTGGTGCGCCCCAACTGGCGTTGCTGGTTTCCAGGCCGTCGGTCCCGCAACCTCAACAAGCCAAATTGCCGACTGCATTGGGCTTCGCGAGGCCGGCCGCACGGTTGACTACGCCGCTTGACTTTGGGCCGTTGCCAGCGCCGTCGATTCCGCTCGTTCCTGGGGCGACGTTGCTGAGCGCCGAAGGCGAGATGGCACCTGGCATCACGGTTGCGCAGGCTGATTCGTGGCGGGCGCAGCTTGGCGGGCAGAAGTACCGTGCCATGAAGGCGCGGTTGCTGGTCCAACTGGCCGAGTGGGAGATTTCGCGTCGCGAGCCTGCCCGGGCCAAGCCTCTGCTCCAGCAAGCACAGGGCCTCCTGAAGAAGTCGAGCTTGGACTTTGGGCTCGTCACTTACGACTTAGCCATGGTCGAGTGCTTGGAGGGTCGGTTTGAGCAAGCATCCCATGCGTTCTCGGGGCTGCTCGCCTCGGGGCTGAAGGGCTATGACCACCGGAACGCGGCACTGTGGCAGCGTCACGCGGCGGGGTGTGCCGGATATCACAAGTCGCATTGGGAACTGGGGATCCCGCAGCCGACGGAGCTTGACCCGCTTTGCGGCGCCTCGTCTTTGGCCATGTGCCTGAAGCAGCTGGGGTTGCCTCATGCCAAGGGCGACGTTGTCGCCAAAGTGGCGCACACCGGCGAGGGGAGCACGATGCGCGACTTGGTCGAAGGGGCGTCGCGGCTCGGTGTGGTCGGCAAGTTTGTGTTGGCGGAGGAGGAAGGGTTCCGTGCTCTGCCCAAGCCTCTGGTGGCGCATGTGGAGCGTGACCACTTCGTCACTGTTTTGGAGACCAACGAGCGGGGGGTCGACTATGCCTGCTCGGACTGCGGGCCGTGGCCGGGTGGCAAAGTCCAAGTCACTTGGGCGCAATGGCGGGCCATGGAGGCTGATGCTTATCTGGTCGTGACGAAGGCCGGGTCGGAAGTGGACGAGGCGGTTGCCGCACTGCCGTTTGGCCAGTCGGAAGATGCTTTGGCTGGCGTACTGGTTGCGAGCACTGCGCCGACGATGACCAAGGCCGAGGCTCTGAACAGGTCACTGCGCGGCAAGGTTTGGCAAGGCAGCACGGTCGGCGGGAACAACCCGATCTGCGGTGGCCGTGCGGGTTCTTTGCAGTGTTTTCCGAGTTGTGATGGGCAAGTGTGTTTCATCGTGGCTGGTGCCCAGAAAACAAGTGACCCAGTCAACGTCGCCAACGGCCAAGAGGAGTACGCGACTCCGACAGCGCTCGAAATCTACAACCCCGTCGGGCCGAGTGTCACTTGGCGGCCGATGTACTACAGCTTGGCCAACGTGACGCCCAACGGTTTTGGTTCCGGTTGGACGCACCCTTACAACATCAGAATCGAAGGCACTGGGGCCGCCGTCGCGCCAGGAACCCAGGGACAAGCGACGCTCAACTTCGTCGCTCCAAACAGCGCCAAGCTGCACTTCACGATTGACTTGGCGAACAAGCCGTCGCAGTCGACCCCGAATATCACGTTGCCTGTCGAAACTGGCTTCGGCATGCAGGTTGTTTGGTCCGCCGACTCCTTTTATCCCAACGGCGCACTGAACGGCAGCCACTTCTCCGTGCGGAGCAAGGACGGCGGGTCCATGGTGTTCGAGGCGAACTCGATGAGCGGTGTCGCCTACCCGACTCGGATTTACGATAAGGTCGGCAATTCGATCGTCCTCAACTGGGCTTCGATGGTCTTCACGACCGTCGACCCTTATCGGCGCAATGGGCCGACGAAGGGGTTGGTCTCCATCGTCAACACAGCCGGGACGCAATTGCTGACGCTGACCTACGGTACCGGTGGAAGGATCGCTTCTGCCAGAGACTGCTATGGCCGCTACGTCTACTACACCCTGGCGACTTATCCCATCACCGGCTCGGCCTACACATCGTCAGTCGACGAACTGACAGGCGTCAGCTTTGTCACGACCAGTTCACTGCCTGGCGGAGTCGGAAACGAATACGCCTATGACTATCAAAACAGCGGCAACAGTGGGGGTACAGGGCCTGACATTGAGTCGATCCCCTATCTGCGGACGATTTCGATTAACTCGCCGACTGGTCTGGGTGTCTCCACGGCGACGGTCTTTAGCGGAGGCGGCGGGCTTGTCACACAGACAGTCGATGCCAACGGCTACACCACGAAATACACGAAAGTGTTTGACGCTCAGAACAACGTTGTCCTGAATTCGACCCGGGTCTCGGTCTACGCCTCGAACTTGGCCAATGCGCCACTTGTCAGCCAAAAGGACATCTACTTTGACGGTCATATGAACCGGACGAAGGTCGCGGACGCCAACGGGACGGTGGTCGAGAACTGGACATACGGCAGCGCCAACACGCCGAACAAGCCGAGCCAGATCGTGGACGGCAACAACCGGACTTGGTACTACACATGGGACCAGTACGGCCATATGTTGACGTCGAAGACGCCCAAGAACGTCACGACCACCTACACCTACGACGCGACGACTTGGCCGTTCGGACGGCTTGTCGACGTGCAGACCGGGACGCTCCTGTCGACGCAATACACCTATTGGAGCAACGGTTTGCTCAAGGATGTCAAGACGCCGGTGCCGGGCAACGTCGGTGGCTCCACGCGTCAGACGACCAGCTACACCTACGACGCCATTGGCAATTTGCTGACGATCACTGAGCCAGGCAACGCCCAGTACGCGACCCGCGTGACGACCCTGGGCTATGGCGCGTCGCCCAAGCTTGGCCAGCCGTTGACGGTCACCAACGCTCAGGGCAAGACGACGAACCTGGCCTATGATGCTCGTGGCAATGTGACGGGGGTCACCGACCCACTGGGCAACAGCGCCCTGGCGGCCTACGACATCCTGAACGTGCAGGTCAGCACCTCCCTCCCGGCCACGGGAAACACCGGAGCAGGCAGGGCGACGACGACGGTCAACTACAGCTATCCGGGCGGTGTCGTCAATAGCGTCAAGGCGTATGACGAGTCGGGTGCCCAGATCCGCGAGGTGGACTTCACCTATGGCAAAGAGGGCGAGCTTCTCGCCCGGACCGGTTCGGCCGAGGCGGCGACGTTCACTTACGACCCGGCTTATCGCACCAAGACGCTGGCCGACGGGCTGGGGCATGCAACGACCTACAACTATGACCTGAGCGGGCGTCCCTCGAGCACGGTCTTTCCGGGCAACACCGGCGGAACGGCCGACAAGGTCACCTATGACACGTATGACGCAGTCGGGAACCTGACGCAGCTGACCGACGGGCGTGGCACGGTCAAGAAGTTCCACTACGACGACGCTGACGGGCTGCTGACGTGGGTGGAGTACCCAGCCTTTCCGGCGCAGAACGTCACTGTCTCCTACGACACGCTGGACCGGACGTCGAATGTGGTGGACGGGGCGGGGACGTCTTCCTGGACTTACGACGACCTGGGCGGTGTCCTGACCGGGACGCGGACTTATACAAGTCTGTCGGCTAAGACTTTTACGTACTCGTACAACCCAGACGGCTCAAGGGCGTCGTTGGGCACGCCGGCAGGAACCTTCGGTTACAGCTACGACGCTGTCGGTCGGCCGACCCAGCTCGCCGCGCCGGCAGCGACCGTCAACTACACCTATCTGGACAACGGCTGGTTGTCGAACCGCAAGCTGTGGAGCGGCCTGGCGTTCCCGACGGTCAACACGGACTACGCCTACAACGCCTCCGGGCTCTTGAGTTCGCTGACCAACAAGGGCGGGGCGGCGGGGACGACCTGGAGCCAGTACTCGTCCTTGGCTTACGACGGTGCGTTCAACCTGAAGTCGTTGTCGGCGAGCGTGCCGGCGGGCCCGGCGGTGCAGTCGGGGACGACGACGTTCACATACGACAGCAAAGACCGGCTGACGCAGGAGTCGAGCACCCGGTTCAAGACCGGAGGTTACACCGACAACTTCGCCTACGACTCGGCGGGGAACCCGACGACGGTGTGGGGCGCCACTCGCACGTACGGGCTGGACAACGAGGAGTTCCCGGCCACCTTCAGCTACGACGGGAACGGGAACGAGACACAGGCGGGGGCCGGCTCGCTGCAGTTCTCTTACGACGCCGAAGACCGGTGCACCCGCATGGGGTACGGCGGAGGGACGGACTTCTCTGCCGGTTACAGAGCGGACGGGCTGCGCGCTTGGAAGCAGTCTTCCCAGACCGGGGGGACGAAGCGGTACTTCCTGTACGACGGCGGGCTGCCGCTCATTGAGCTGGACTCCGTGGGCAACGTCTCGGCGGTGAACACTTACGGCCCTGACGGCCTGGCGTGCCGCACGTCTGGGGGCTCGACGGTGTTCTACTCGTTCGACCAGCAGGGGAACCTGGCGCAGCGGGCGGACTCTACGGGGGCTGTCCTGACGACTTCGGGGTACCCGGCGTTCGGGTACTCGGCCTCTTTGGGCGTCCCTAACGGCGGGCATTCGGACCCGTTCGGCTACAACGCGCAGTGGGGCTACTACCTGGACAGAGAGCACAGCTACTACCTGTGCGGGCACCGGTACTACGACCACGACGGGGGCCGGTGGCTGACCCGAGACCCGATCGGGTTCGCCGGGGGAGTGAACCTCTACTCCTACTGCGGCCAGGGGCCGGTGGGGTGGTTCGACAGGACTGGGCATAGCCCTACTTTCGTTGGGTGGAAGGGCTTTGAAGGAGGGGCCGAGCCCCGAGCTCAGGGCAAATGGTTCTTTCCGGGAGACGAATTTACAGTTAAGTGCAATGACACGGCGCCTCCAGGGCAATGGGGCACGCCGCCAGGGGTAGATCCGATGACCAATGGATTGCCGCCAAGTCGGGTTCCATTACCCAGCGAGCAATTCATAGTTAAAGAACCGACGACCGGTTGGGAGGGGCCTTCGGCAGATCAGCCCTCACTCATGGACCCTGACGTTCCTGGTTCAGGTGTTGGTGGTGGGAATCAATACTACTTTGATGAAGACATCTCGAAATTTGCAGAAAAATCCGGAAGAAATACAACAGGTGAGGGCATTCCCAAATGCGGATGCCCAGCGCTGGTACCAGTTCCATTATCGACATTTCCGTCATTTCCTGTGATCACGTTCTTCCCAAATGGTCTCATAAACCCGCGTACAAATCGGCCATTCAAAGAAGAGTATCAACTATAAAAGACTGCCTCTTATTGTACCGATTATAGGCACCATTTCATAGCAATGTCGTTTACGTTCGTGAACACGATATCACTTGGAACATGATCCAGCCATATCACTCTCTTCGAAATATTCCACGGCAAAATGGTTTCTACAAATTCGGCGATATCTATACCACCGACCTGAGGATCCCAAACTAACGATGGGACATTGAACAAAATCACTGGTGCCATCGTGCAGTCATCAATTTGTAGCTGCGCTACTCCGAGCGTCATGGCATCCAAGAGATTCGTTATGGATTTCCATTTCGCAAAATAATGCACCATTGCTCTCGCAGCTATCGGGGGAAATAATGTGTCTGATGGACGGCTCCAGTTGTAAGTGCGGTTAACATGTATTCGTCGTGGGGTGGGTACGACATCCCAATCAGATGACCAGCTATGCGTACTTTCGCCATAGAGGTGGAGAGAAATTACATCACCGACAGTGTAGTAAAATATCCATTTGGAGTCGTCATGTACGGCTATTCCACTAGGATAATCGATTGCGCTGCGAAGTATGGCATTGCCTGTTGGCTGCGATGCATCGTCAGTCGGCGGCCAACTCGTAGAAATATATGAGATCTGGCTATTAGCAATGATAGGTGCATTTTGCAAAGTGGTATGAAAATGACACCGAAGAAATGCTTCATCGATCTTTGGTGTTATTCGCTCGTTTCTATTCGCTTGGTGAACTAGTGCTTGCAATGCCTCGGACGATCGTTTTGCATTTTTTCTGCCAAGGTCAGACATGTGTGAAAGTGTGGCACAAATGGCCTCTCATCCGGTAGGAGAGTTTGACAAAGGTTCTTCACACGTGTCGTGGACAATCAAGTGGAGATCTGCGTGTTGCACTTCAAAACATTTGTCCTTACATGATGCACACACCCGTCAGGCCAACTTCGAAGGCTGGGTCCGATTCCTCTAAGACTCCGGGGCTCTACGGTCTTCTACTCGTTCGACCAGCAGGGGAACCTGGCGCAGCGGGCGGACTCTACGGGGGCTGTCCTGACGACTTCGGGGTACCCGGTGTTCGGGTACTCGGCCTCTTTGGGCGTCCCTAACGGCGGGCATTCGGACCCGTTCGGCTACAACGCCCAGTGGGGCTACTACCTGGACCGGGAGCACAGCTACTATCTGTGCGGGCACCGCTCCTACGACCACGACGGAGGCCGGTGGCTGACCCGAGACCCGATCGGGTTCGCGGGGGGAGTGAACCTGTACTCCTACTGCGGCCAGGGGCCGGTGGCAGATGGAGACCCACTTGGACTTGAGGATTGGGGCAAGTTCTGGCGTGGAATGGGTCAAGGATTCGGTGAACAAGCTGGTGCCGCTCTGCTCTCCAAGCTGACTGACCTATATGGCATCAACGGAGCCGCAGATTCTGCAATCGCTTTTGTCTCCGATCCAAGAGGAACAATTGAGTGCGCTTGCCGCTCAATCTCCTTTTGGGCGACGAACGACGAGTATGAAAAGGGTCGCAGGGGAGCTAACATCATCTCGCTTGCTGCCAAGCTATCTGTGGCCAGAGGACTTGGGGCCGGCGTTGCCTCGGAAGAAATCGTTGTTTCAAGATGGCCGGGACAAAGTGGTTTGCAGCCTGGAAACAGGGTGATGAAGGGCAGAGCGAATTGGCCAAACTATGTCCTGTCTGGTAAGTGGCAGCCTGAAGGTATGATTGGGGGGAACAAGCCAGCTCCGTTCAACACAGGTGCCGAGTTCACTGTTCCAAGAAACTGTGTGAAACTACCAGGTTGGAACAGTGTGGTTGATAACCCCATTCTTAAAGGAATCTTGGGCCAGCGCATCTATGTGGGGCCGCCCATAAATTAAAGATGCAGATAGTCCGATTGTTCTCAATAGTGTTTGGAGTCATAGGAGGAATCTTCTTTCTTGCCAACATCTGCTTTATTATTAGCGTATTGTTATTCAAGAAAAAGGGGACTGGAATACCTATAATTGCTGGTCTCTTCTGCGCTTTGGCACTCGGTCTATCACAGATCCCGCGCGTCTCTCAGTTTTGGTGGCTGCCATTGTTTCTTGATATTTACTGTCTACCTTCGATCATCGTCGCCATATACGATTCATGGAAACGCAAGTCCAACCGATAGAGGTACCGAACACTATTGGAAGCTTGATTTAGTCTGATATTGAGCACGATGGTGTTTAACGATTTGTGTAAACGTGGTGCCGGCTCGCTACCATTCCCTATTGAAAGCCATAGTCTTGCTTGGTGAAATAGCAAGCTAAGCAATACGCGCAATGCGTTGGCGCCTAGCCTCTACTTCTTCCAGTCAGCCACGAAGACGTTGGTTTCCCGGGGGGCTTTGGCGTTGCGGTTGCTGGCGAAGACGATCTTCTTGCCGTCCTTGGTCACCATTGGGAAGCCGTCGAAGCCTTTGGCGTAGGTGATTTGTTCTAGTTGTGAGCCGTCTAAGTTGCTCATATAAACGTCGAACTCGGCGCTACGCGGGTCGGTGAAGTTGGTGGAGAACAGGATCTTCTTGTTGCCTGGCAGGATGAACGGGGCGAAGGAGGCGCCGGGCAGGTTGGTCACTTGGTGCTTGTTGGTGCCGTCGGCGTTCATCACCCAGATATCCATCTTGGTGGGGCGGACGAGGTGGGCTTTCAGCAGTTCGTCGTACTCCGCTTCCTCGGCGGCGTCCTTGAAGGGCTTGGTACGGCGGTAGGCGATCAGCTTGCCGTCCCAGCTGACGAACGGGCCGCCATCGTAGCCTTTAGCGGAGGTCAGCTTTTTGATGTGCTTGCCGTCGAGGTCGCAGCGGTAGATTTCCAGGTCTCCCTCAAAGTCGCTGGTGAAGACCATGTAGCGGCCTTTGGGGTCGATGGTCGTCTCGGCGACATAGCCCGGGAGGTCAAGGATCTTCTGAATTTTGCCACCGGCGGCGGGCTTTCGGTACAAGCGATAGCTAGGGTTGATCATCCAGACATACCCTTTGCTCATGTCGACGGGAGGCTGCTTGCCGGGGTCGAGCTCGTGGGTGCTGCTGAAATAGAGCCACTTGCCATCGGGCGAATAGTAGGCGCAAGTGCAGCGGCCGAGGCCGGTGCTGATGAGCTTGCGATTTTTGCCGGTCGCCGTCATTGTATAGACCTGTTCGTCGACATATTCAGGCTGCATCGACTGCCAGATCAGCTTGGTTCCTGCCACGTTCCAATAGGCCTCGGCATTCTGGCCGCCGAAGGTGATCTGGCGGACGTTGGCCAGGTGCTTCTCGCGCGGGTCGGCTTTGATCTTAGTGCTGGCCGGCCAACCGGCGAAGCTGTCGGGGCCAGCGAGGACGGCGGCGGCGGCGAGGGCGGCAAGCATGGCCCAGTTCTACCCGGGCGGCACCTCGGCGGGGCGGACCGGGCCGGGTGGGTCGGGCTGGTATCCTGGCAGGGTCGCGCGGCTCCGTAGCTCAGTGGATAGAGCGCCTCCGTCCTAAGGAGGGCGTCGGGGGTTCGATTCCCTCCGGAGCCGCCACTTCTCACTCTGAATCGCGGCTGGTGTCTTCTCGTGGTTCAGGGTGTTTCACAACAGTGCAAGCCGAAAATCGGCCCGCACCGTTGTTGAAACCATGAACCTTGACGCCGAGGCGACTACTTGCCAGTCCGAAGGTCGAACTCGAAGATGTTCAGCATCTTTCCGCGTTCGTCAAATGTCTTGACCTGAATCTTTGCGAAGTTCAGCGACAGCGACTCGGTCGGCCGGTCGCCGCCAGAAGAGAGTTGGTATGAAGTCACGAAGACGTCTTTGACCAACACCGTGTAGTAGGGTTTCTCGTTGCTGTTGACGAACGAAAACAAGACTTCGTCCAGGATGGCACCGGTCGCGCAAGCCCTTTCAAACAATGGGCTGTTCTTTTCCAACGACTTCATGAAGCTGATGTCTTGAAAGACGGCTTTCCCTGCCCCGCCTCCACCTCCGGTAGTGGTCGGTTGGTTGGCGACTCCTTCAGAGAAGGCTAGGACTTCGTAGCGGACAGATCCGTCGCCGAACAGCGGGCTTTTGATGGTCATGAAAATGGGCATAGGTTTACTCCGTGGGGAAAGGCACTTCGCGTTGACGCTTGATAACGTGGTTGATGGCAGGGGCTCCTGAGTCTCCGCCGCTTAAGACGACGCCGCCTTGGACGGCGCTCATGGCGTGGTCGAACATCGGCTTCGGCAACGGTTCGCCGATCGTCCACTGGTTCGAACTGGGATCGTAGATTTCGACGGAGTCGAGGGCGATGTGGCTGACGCCTCCCGAGACCGCGACGCGGCCATCGGGCAGTAGGGTCGCCGCGTGCCGGGCTCGGGCGTGGGCCATGGGTGCGGCTTCTTGCCATGTGCCGCTGGACGGCTCGTAAATCTCCACCGAATTCGAGGGCATGCCACCGCGCTTCGCCCGGGTCGCCTCGTCGGTGTGGTAGCCGCCGACCATGAGGACCGTGCCGTCCAGGAGGGCAGTGGCAGTGTGCAGGAACCTGGGGCGCCCGTTTTCGCGCTCGAACGGCTGCGCTGGGCGCTTGGGTGCCGGTTCCGCGGCTGCACTTTCGGAGACCAAGGCTGGCACCAGTGCGACAGTGACCGCGCCACCGAGGAGGGAACGCCTGCTGAGAGTTTTGTCTGACATAGGGCCGCTCGCTGTGGGCTGGCCAGAGCCTGCCCGTCGCCGCATTATACGACCCGTTGCCTCGTCATATGTAGATTTGCTGTGATGTTTGTCCGGCATTTGGGCGAACACTGATGGTCGCAAGAGGGCTGTCGCCACTGCGCCAGAATCATGGAGATGAGCGAGGCCAACAGGCAGGGGCTGACCATGCACAACGTGGGGATCGTCGTCGAATCCCTTGATGGGGCCATCACGTTTTTCGAGGCTCTTGGTTTGACACTCGAGGGGCGGACGGTCGTCGAAGGCGACTGGTCGGGCCGGGTCACCGGTGTCCACGGCCAGCGGGTGGAAGTCGCCATGTTGGTCACTCCTGATGGGCATAGCAGGCTTGAGCTTTCGACGTTTCTCGCGCCGGCGACTGTGGGAGACCATCGCATGGCCCCAGTCAATTCGCTTGGCTACCTGCGGGTCATGTTCGCTGTCCAGGATCTCGACGGCGTCTTGGCCAGGTTGGCGCCCCTAGGCGCGACGGTCGTTGACGACGTGGTCAACTTTGAGGACATCTACCGGCTCTGCTACATCCGCGGCCCTGAGGGCATCCTCATCGGCCTGGCCGAAGAGCTGTCGCGATAGTCAGGAACCTCTCCGACCAGGCTCAGCCCTCGACCAACCGTTTCACCAAGTCGGCCACTTCGGCTTCGCTGGCTTTGGTGTAGCCGACGGTGATGTTCTGCATTTTGCCCGCCTTGTCGATCACCACGAGGTGAGGGATGCCGCCCACGTGGTAGTTGGCATGGGTGGCCTGCTTGGTGTCGAATACTACCGGCCAAGTCATGCCTTGCTGCTTGACAAAGCCCTTCATCAGGTCGAACTCGTCGTCGGGCTTGACACCTTGTTTGGCACCGTAGTAGCCGTAGAACGACGTCACGCTGACGATCTCCAGGCCTTTGGCGTGATAGGCCGCATAGAGATCGCGCAGCCCGGGGAGAGCCGCCTTGCAGGGCCCGCACCAGTGAGCCATGAAGTCGAGGATGACGACTTTGCCTTTGAGCCCGGCTAGTCCGGGGAATTCTCCGATCACCTTGTCAGCCGTCACCGCCGGAGCCAGCTGACCGATCGACGTGCGCTTGATCAAGAACTCGTCGACACGGAACGAGGGGCTCTGGCCGAAGGCGTTGGTCGACGTGCTGGCGGCAAAGCGGTTCTTGAGCGCCTGCATCTTGTCGAGGAGCGTCGGGTCGGGTTTGGCGGCATACAGCACCTCGAGGGCCTTCATGGAGAGGTCGACGTAGGCGAAATCGGCCATCCTGTTGCCCGGGCGGTCGTTGCCCGCCCCCAGTTCGACACGCGCGGCCAGGTACTCGAAGCACTTCGCAACGAATTCGGGGTCCGACTTGTCCAGTTTGCCGGCTCTGACGCCGCTCTCCATGCTCTGACCGATCATGCCGAGTTGAGAGCCGTCGCGGTTGACCGTGTTCTGGACCGCCCGCCAAGCGTCGTCTTTGCGACCGGCGGCCATCAGGTTGTGGAGTAGGTCGGCTTGGGTGAACATGAGCTGGACGATCAAGTGGTTGCTTGCCGCTTCTTCAAGCACCACGGCCTGTTCCATCATCCGGGCCTGGGTGAAGAGGGAAGCCCACTTGGCGGCGTCCTCGGCGGGAATCCTCTTGAGGTCGATCCCGACCAGCGCAGCCTGGGCGACCTTTGCCACGTGGTCATAGACACTCTCTCGAGACGGCTGCTTGCCGTCAGGCCCGGGTTTGGCCGCGTCGGCGTAAGCGGAACTAACCTGTTTGGTGATCCGCGCTAAGTCGTCAGCGGTGTAGTGGGCCGGAGCGGTCCGCTGGGTTAGGGCAAGAACGGCGAGGAGAGGAAGGGTGGTCATGTTCGCAAATTGATGCGCCTGCCACCTGGTGGGCGGCAGGCGCGATGGGTCGGCTTTAGTTGTTCGGGTTGCCGTCCGACTTGTCGGGGACGAAGTAGTAGTTCGTCTTGGGAGGAGCAGCCAGACCGCCACCGTTGGCGTCGAAGCTGAGCGTCACACCGGGGCCGACGAGCATGCCCGTGTGCATGTGGTCAGAAATGCACTTCCACACGTTTGATCCGGACTTGCGGTCAGGTGGGAGGAAGATCTTGAACCCTTTGGCGTGGGTGTCCTGCATGGCCACGTTGGCGATGCCCTCGTGCCGAGCTTGCATGTTGGCCGTGCTGCACCTCTGTGCGTTGCCGTTCGAGAGGTTCTTCGGCAAAACCAAGCCGTTGAAGCTGGACGAGTAGGCACTGGTCGACGAGGCGAAGCCCGAATCGGCCAGCAGCACTGAGTTGGCCACTTCGTCCCAGGCGG
This sequence comes from Armatimonadota bacterium, assembly GCA_018268335.1. Lineage (GTDB taxonomy): Bacteria > Armatimonadota > Fimbriimonadia > Fimbriimonadales > Fimbriimonadaceae > JAHBTB01. The sequence continues at coordinate 33,259 of JAFDWT010000039.1, forward strand.
TCGCTGAAGGGAACGGGCCGTAGGTGCCGCCGCCCAGGACTGATTGCGAGAACACCAGAAGGACGTTCTTGTCGTAGCCGAGGGCAGCCTTCGTGGTGTCGATCGAGAACGGTGCTCCACCTGAGCTCGGCTTCAGGTTGCTGCCGTCCGGGCAGTTCACGATCGGGCCGCTCTTCTGGTACGGGTACAAGATGCCTGCCGTGGGATCCAGGATCGCCGCACTGTTGCTCTGCAGGACAAGCCCGAAGTACCAATAGGCGGTGTTGCTGTAGGTGAACCCAGATGGATAGCTGTAGCTATTGATCGGGTAGCTGTCGTCGAAGTCGCCGAGATACAGCTGCGTCGCTGTGGCCATTTGCTTGACATTGCTAAGACAGGAAGTCTTCTTGGCGGCTGCTTTGGCTTGTGCGAAGACCGGGAACAGGATCGCTGCGAGGATCGCGATGATCGCGATGACCACCAGCAGCTCAATGAGGGTAAAGCCACGTTTGCGCATGGTAGATGTGATCCTACGAAAGGTTGTTAGGGTGAATTCCGGTGTCAGGCCAGACTCTCGGTGAAAGTACGACTAAAAGCATGCCTTGAGTCGCAGTAGCAGGAACTTTTTTCCGTTGCCGATAGTAGGCCGAAGGATGAGCGAGGATTCTGTGGGACGTTTCCCGGCCAGGACACAGGAGAGGAATGGCGGCTAGAAAATGGGATTGGGGCCTCGTCGCGAAGCGGTTCAGGGAGAGGCGACGGCTGTTCGGATGGAGCATCGACGACGTGGCCGCGCGTGCCAAGGTGTCGCGGGACACGGTGATGCGGGCCGAAAAGGGGCAACCGATCAGCGACAAGAGCTTGCACGCCCTGCGGGGCAAGTACGCCATGTTCTCGGCCCAGCTGGTGCCCCACGAGAGGGCGTCCGACGCTTTCTCCAACTGTCCAGCCAACCAAGTGAAGTGGATGGCGGCCACCCACCGGGACCACAAGGGCGACCTGGTCAAAGACATCGACTACAGCTTCGTCGACGACCCAGCTGAGCGTCGTCGAAGGGCCATCTTGGGATACCAGAGGTTCTTCACCGGGTTCATCAGAAGTGAACTCGACGACGGTGTGATGACAGCGGGCCTGATGGAGATCTACCAGCTGAGTTGGACTGACCAGCACTACGGAGAGGAGTTCGTCTACTGCCTGTCAGGCTCGGCCACGATTGTCGTCGACGACGTACCGTGTGTGTTGGAGCCAGGCGACACGATGGTGTTCGATGCTCTTCGGCGGCACAGCTACGCACCGACGGAAGGCTCTGACTTGCCCGCAGTGATCCTGTTCATCGTTGCGACGCGGCCCAACGAGAGCGAGCGCATGGCTTCGGCGCTTCCGCCACGGGAGACTTGGGGTGTCTAGGGCCGCGCCAATCACTTGCCTGACGCAGACTTTGCGCACCTGAACCCGACATGGCCGAGGCCGGTGTCGGGTGAAGACTTCATCCGGGCACTGGGGCGGTAGCCCATGCAGGAGTTGGCGGCGCATAGATACGAGCCACCTCGGATGACGCGCTTGGGCACACCGGGCTCTTGGGGGTCTACCGAGTCTGCAGGCCCCGGCGGATTGTCCTTGGCTGAGGACAGATAGGCGTCGGGCCGGTACCAGTCCGCACACCACTCCCAGACATTCCCCGCCATATCCGAAAGGCCGTTGGCGGTCGGAGGGAAGGAGCCGACTGGTGCTGGGCCCGAGTAGCCGTCTTGCTTGTCGTCTTGGTTGGGAAAGTCGCCTTGCCAGATGTTCGCCTGGGGCTTGGCCGGGTCAAAGTCGTCGTCTCCCCAGGTGTACGCCAGGCCCGATTTGCCGCCGGTGGCGGCGAACTCCCACTCGGTCTCGGTGGGCAGTCGCTTGCCCGCCCATTTGGCGTAAGCGAGGGCGTCGTTCCAACTCACCTGGACGACGGGGAGGTCGTCCTTATCTCTGATCGAACTCTTGGGGCCTTGCGGGTGTCGCCAGTCCGCACCCGGAACGTAAGCCCAGCCCGTGCCAGCGGAGAACACCGCGGCACCAGGCACCAACTTGTCGGCTGGCACGTCGGGGAAGTCCTTGGCTTCTGGCTTGCCCTCCGCATCGGTGACATAGTGTGTCGCCTCGACAAAGGCAGCAAACTGGGCGTTTGTGACTTCGTGCTTGTCCATGTAGAACGAGCTGACAGTCACCTCGTGGGGAGGTTTCTCATCTTCCATTCCCGTGTCGGCGCCCATTGTGAAGGAGCCCCCGGCGATGAAAACCATGCCTTCCGGTGCCGCTGGCGGCGCGGCCTGGGCTGAGGGGCGGGGTGCGGCTTCGGGTGTCGAGCATCCGGCCATGCATACAGCCAGTAGAATGACCGTCCATGGTGGGGTTGGCTTTACTCCTCGCGCTGGCATCGACACCGCCAAGTCTACAAGCGTCGAAGCCGAACGTCGTCCTGTTTCTGGTCGACGACCTGGGTTGGCAGGACACATCCCTCGCGTTTGGTTTGCGAGAGAAGCTGGTCGGACGGCACTTCCGGACACCCAACCTCGAGGCACTGGCGGCGCGCGGCGTCACCGTCAACCAAGGCTATGCGTCGTGCCCGGTCTGCACGCCGTCTCGGGTGGCCTTGCTCACTGGCCAGAACCCGGCGAGGAACCACATCACGAATTGGGTCTACGACGGCAAAGACACCGACGGCCCCCACCCCGAAATCACCCTCCCCGATTGGCGGGCCGTCGGATTCCAGCCGGGCGACGCGCCGACGCTACCCGAAGTCTTTCGCAAGGCCGGGTACCACACTGTCCAAGTGGGCAAGGCCCACTTCGGTGCCTCCGACACTGGCGGGGCTGACCCTAAGCACCTCGGATTCGATCGCTCGATCGGCGGCTCGGCAGCTGGGAGCCCGAACAGCTATTACGGCCTCAACAACTTCGCTCGCCCCAAAAAGAACCCCGAGGATCTTCCCGCCCACAACGACATCCCCGACCTGCAGGCCTACCACGGCAAGGACATCTACCTGGAGGAAGCGCTGACCGCCGAGACGCGGAAAGAGATCCTCAAGACGGCTGCCGAGCACAAACCGCTCTTCCTTTGGTTCGCCACATATGCCGTCCACACTCCGATCCAAGCGAACAAGAAGTACTTGCCCCACTACTCCATGCTCGATCCGATCGAAGCAGCCTATGCGACGATGGTCGAAACGTATGACGTCGCGCTCGGCGCGCTGGTCAAGACGCTCAAGGAAACAGGGCAACTCGAAAACACCGTGATCGTCTTCACGGGCGACAACGGTGGATTGTCAGAAGTAGCCCGTGGCGGCCTGCCCAACCTGCACAACTTGCCGCTGAAGAGCGGCAAGGGCTCGGCATACGAAGGCGGCACGAGGGTGCCGATGGTCTTTGCCGGACCGGGCGTGTCAGCAGGCAAGACCCTAGCCAAAACCTGGATCACGGGTGCCGACCTCTTCTCGACAATGGCCGATTTGGCCGGGCTGCGAGCCGACGCCTTTGACGGACGCTCCTTCAAAACGGAGGTCAGCTCGGGCACTGAGACAAAGGCCGAACAAGTGACCGTGTGGCACTACCCTCACAACCGTGGCGGTGGCGGCCCGGGGCTGCAGCCGTTCTCCTCGATCCGGGTCGGGTCGTTCAAGGCGATCTTCTTCTATGCCGAGAGGCGATGGGAGCTCTACAACCTTGACGCTGACCTTGGTGAGACCCGCGATCTGAGCCTCAGGCGCAAGGACAAGCTCACTGAGCTAGCGGGCAGGCTAATTGCTGAACTAGAGAGTATGGGGGCCCAGTTCCCAACGGAAAAGGCAACAGGCAAGATGATCAAGCCGACACTGCAACCGTCAGCCCAGTGATGCGGGCCGGGCCGAGCGGTCACCATGTTGGCCGGGACGTGCCACTATTCCCGTGTGCCCGACCGCAAGAACGACCAGCAAGTGGCCACGCGACTGGTCTTTCTGGTCATTGGTTGGGCGGTCGGGGCTTGGGCGCCGATGGTGCCGCTGATCAAGGCGCGGTTTCACTTGGAACCAGCGAGCTTGGGCAACCTCTTACTTTGCCTTGGAGTCGGGTCGATCGTCGTTCTGCCCGTCTGCGGGCGGCTGGCGGTGCGCTACGGGTTGCGGCGGGTTTTGACCCTATCGAGCCTGGGATGCGCTCTGTTTCTCTTGCTGTCCGTCCTCGCTCCCCATACATGGTTGCTGGCCGTGATGTTGGCGCTGTCCGGTGCCAGCATCGGCGTCACCGATGTTGTCGTCAACATCCAAGCCGTCACCGTCGAGAAACAGGCTGGTCGCCCGCTGATGTCCGGTTTCCATGGCATGTTCAGCGTCGGAGGGGTGGGTGGTTCGGCACTGGCGACCTTGCTACTGAAGCTCGGCATGTCTCCAGCCGCGACGACCCTGGTGTCTGTCGTCGCCATGGCCGCCGCCGTCCTCTGGGCGCGCGGCGGTCTGATGACTACCGGTGAGGACCGCGAGGGCCCAGCTTTTGCGTGGCCCAAGGGTCGCGTCTTGGCTCTCGGCGTGATGTGCTTTGTGCTGTTCATGGCCGAAGGCTCGGTCACCGACTGGGCGGCAGTCTTGCTCCGGGAGTGGCGTCACTGGCCCGACGGGGCAGGCCTGGGATACGTCGCCTTCGCGACGATGATGACGACCGGCCGTCTGACCGGCGATTGGTTGGTCGGCCACGTCGGACGCCTGCAAACGGTTGTGTTCGGCTCGGCGCTGACGGCGGTCGGCTTTTGCCTGGCCGCGTTGGTGCCGTCCCCCGTGGTCGGATTGGTCGGGTTCGCCCTCGTCGGGGCCGGGGCGTCCAACGTTGTCCCGGTCTTCTTCACCGCGGCGGGCAACCAGCACGACATGCCGGTCGCGCAGGCTTTGCCAGCGGTGACGACTCTGGGCTACCTGGGATTCCTCGCCGGGCCGGCCTTGATCGGTTACGCAGCCGAGAAATACACCTTGCCCGTGGCCCTCGTGATGCTGGCGGCCACCGTGGCTGCGGTGGCCGCCGCCGCCCCTTCGGCGATGGGGCGGATCCTCAAAGGGGCTTGATCAGTCCTTCTTTGCGAAGGCTTTGACCATGGTGTCGAGCGACTGCTGGTTCCACTTGGCGAAGTGCTCCTTCAGATCCATCGACTCCTTGGAGCCGTCGTAGCCGTTCATGCGGACCTCGACCTTGGTCTGCTTGCCGCCCAGGTCGTGGAGATAGATGACAGTCCAGCACCGCTCCATCGCCGCCTTCCAAGGGAAGCCGTCCGGCGCCTTGGTGTTGCGGATCGTGACCATGCGATACGGGTCGATGGCGAGGATGTCGTTGACGATGGTGTCGGGCCCGTCGAGTTTGCTGTCTTCCTTGTAGCTGGTCCGATACGACCCGCCGATGCGGAAGTCGACCTTGACCGCGTTGGCCATCCACTTTTTGGCGCCTTCGGCGGTCGAGAACAGCGTCCAGACCTGGCGGACGGGGGCGTCGACGACGCCGACGCTGACGATGGGGTCGTCGGTGGTCATCATCTTGACGGCGATCTTGCCGTCGGCGACGGGGTCTTGGACGGCAAGGACGAGGGCGAGAGTTGTGAGGATCATGGTGTTGATGTTGCTGTCAAAGGGGCGGACCATTCCGATCCGCCGCGGACGAGTTGGTCGAACATTAGCCGCACGGCGTGGACGGTGCGGTCGAACGGTTCGAGACTGCGGTAGGTGCGGGCGAGCATGACTCCCCCTTCCATCGCACTGAGAAGAAGTGTCGCGACGCACTCGGCGTCCATGCCCTCGGGCAGGCGGTCAGAGACCTCGTCCACGATCGCGCGGACCTCGCCGACCCAGCCTTCGAAGTTCTCTTCGATGAGCTGGCGGGCCCGGGGGTGGCTGTTGCTGAGTTCGAGGGCAAGGTTGCCGATCGGGCAGCCGAGCCGAAACTCGGTCGCCTCCAGCAGCATCCGGTAGCCCATCAAGATGGCGAACAGGCGGTCGACGGGGTCGGAGGCCCGCTGCTTGGCCGGCTCGATCACCATCGGGCAGAGCATCAGCTTGTACTTTTCCAGCACTGCGACCAGCAGGTCTTCTTTGGTCTGAAAGAAGTGATAGAGACTGCCGCTGTTGGCCTCCGCACGGTTGAGGATCTGGCTCATACCGGTCGCGTTGTAGCCCTGCTCAAAAAAGAGCTCGCGAGCAGCCTCGACTATGCGCTCTCGGGTTCCTTCTCGACTAGTGAGTTGATCGCTCATCTAAGCTGATGATACACTAAGTTGAGTGATCGATCAACTTTAGCTTGGGACCTTACTCTTGGCGCCATGCCAGCCCAGCCTCCGCTAAGGCTGCATCCAGCTTGGTCAGCGCGTTGGGGCCCATGCCGTGGAGCTTGGCGGCTTCCTTTCGAGAGATCCTAGACAGATCCTCCAGAAATGCGACGCCTGCCGCGGTCAGAGCGCGGCAGGCGGGGGCGGACAGTTTGGGGAGCGGGGTCACCGCTCGATTATGGGACTCAGCCGATCCACTCGTCAAAGGCAGACATGACCGATGCTAGGAACTGCCTGGCCTCATCCTTGACGAACGCTCCGGACTCGTCGAACAGCGTGTGGGTGTGGGCGATGTAGACCTCGGGTTGGCCCATGACCTTCATGTTCAGGAAGGCAAGGGACTGCCGCAGGTGGTGATTGGCGCCGAAGCCGCTGATCGCGCCAGGCGACTGGCTGACCACGAGAGCCGGCTTGCCGTTGAAGACGCTGTGTCCATACGGCCGGGAGCCGACGTCGATGGCGTTCTTGAGGGCACCCGGCACACTGCGGTTGTATTCGGGGGTGACAAAGAGAACGGCGTCGGCCGACTTGACCTTTTCGCGGAACTCCACCCAGGCTGCAGGCGGCGCTTCCTCCAGGTCTTGGTTGAATAGCGGCAGGTTGCCGATTTCGACGGTCTCAAAGCTCAGGCGCTCGGGTGCGACCGAGGCGAGGGCCCCAGCGACCAGGCTGCTGAAGCTGTTGCGACGAAGACTTCCAACGATGACAGCGACTTTCTTGCTCATTTCTAACTTCCAATATGGTTGTACGCGCAACTATCGTCCGTCATCGCACGATGTAGGTCAGGCACGTTTGATTTCTACGGTCACGACATGCACATTGTTCGTGCCGACGTTTTCGAGCGTGTGCGGGCCCAGTTGTGGCGTCCAGGCGGCAGACATGGCCGCCATGGGCTCCATGCCGCGGGTGTCCAGGAGGATGTTGCCCGCTTGGTCGCGCCTGACGACGGCGCTGGAGGAAAGGAAAGTGGTCGCCGCCGGCCACTGGTGGGTGTGCAAGGCGGTCGTCTCGCCGGGGCGGATCAGGGTCTCGAGCACTCGGACGTGCTCGTTCTCCATCAGGAGCCGATGGTGTTCGGGCGAGGCGACGACGGCGTCGAGTTCGGGCCTGTCAAAGTCGGACACGGCCCATTATGGTCACCCGGCCAGCGACAGAGTACGGGGGATCCGGTCCAGCGCGTTCTGGACGTCGCGTAGGATGTCGTCGACGTCTTCGAGCCCGACGGACATGCGGACGAGCCCGTCGCTGATGCCGTGGCGCGCCCGTTCTTCGGGCGTATAGGTGCTGTGGGTCATGGAGGCCGGGTGCTGGGCCAGGCTCTCGCAGTCGCCGAGACTGACGGCGCGGATCACGAGCTCCAGGCCGTCGAGAAAGGCTTGCGCGGCGCGGTAGCCGCCGGCGACATCAAAGGCGATCATGCCGCCCGGGCCGCGGGACTGCTTCTTGGCCACCGCGTAGCCTCTGTGTGAGGGCAATCCTGGACAGTAGACGTTGGTCACGGCCGGGTGGCTGGCTAGGAGCTCGGCGACCGCCTGGGCGTTGGCGCCATGGCGGTCCATGCGGACGGCCAGGGATTTGATCCCGCGC
>JAFDWT010000003.1 GCA_018268335.1 Armatimonadota bacterium
TCGGTGACCGTGTCCATCGGGGCGCTGACGATCGGCACGTTGAGGCGCACGCCAGGGAGCAGTTCGGTGCCGGTGTCGACCTCGTTCGGCAAGATGTCTGTCCGTTTGGGGACCAAGAGGACGTCGTCGAAGCTGAGGCCTTCCTTGAATTCCGGCATAGGGGTTGCGGTTCAGTATGGCACTGCCTCGACCGGGCCCGGGCCAGACGGTCAGGCTTTGTCGAGCGACGCGGAGTACATCTTCACGCGGAACACATCGACGTGGACCTGTTTGTTTCGGATCGCCCGTGGCGAGGCCCCAAGCCGCTCGCGGACAAACCGGTTGAAGTGGTGGGGGTTGGGGTAGCCGCAAGCCGCTCCGACCTGCTTGAGCGGGGTCGTCGTGGTGGTCAGCAGGTGGTGGGCGTGCTCGGCCCGGGTGTCGCGGATGTACTGCAGGGGCGTCCGGCCGTGCTCGGCCAGAAAGAGGCGGCTGAGTTGGCCCTGAGAGATTCCGACCCGCTTGGCCAACTGGTCGATGCGCAAGGTATCGGCTAGCCCCTCGATGACGATGCGCTCCGCCTCTGCCACAAAAACGTTCCGCTCGTGGCTGGCCGCTTCTTGTGCGACCGCCCAGAGCATGGAGCGCGCCACGATGTGGAGGCTGGTGCGGGAGATTTGCAATCGGCTGAGCCCGCGGCGGAAGTTGAGGTTCCAGAACCGCCCTTCGTCGCCCAGTCGTGAGTGGAGGGGCAGAGCCATCTCGTCGCGGACGCCTTCTTCGGGGCAGAAGGTGAAGTAAGAGTAGACGTAGGGTGCCTCGCCCGTGCGGTGCACCTCGTTGCGGCTGGAGGGCGGGACAATGACCAAGTCGAACGGTTCGACCTCGAAGGTGTGGCCGTTCATCGTGAACACGCCGCTATGCTCGAGCAGCAGCGCCTGCCACAGGTCGCGTGGCTGCGTCCATGAGATGTCGGTGCTCTCGTCGGCGAACGCGCCACTTGTCCGAATCTCGGGCTGACCCGCTAGCGAAACGCGAAAATACTGCTGGCGCACGATGTGAGTATATAAAAAATGATCAAAGAGTTGCATCGCTAGTGATTCAAAAGTGACCAATAAGCCGCGTTAATTGACCAAAAATATACATCAATTGCTCATAACAAGCATCCCCGCCTCTTCGGTGGCCGAACCCCTGATAGCATAGCCGCATGAAGAGGAGGTCAGTCTTTCATGCTGTCGGCACCGGAAAACGGGTACTTGCCGCAGCCTTTGCACTCGCTGGTGTCACCGGAGCTTTCGCCGTCTGGTTTGTCCCCAACGTCTATTCACGTCCGGGGATTCCCGACTACGACCAGCGCCGGCGTGACCTGCCCGACCATGGCAACGCCTACTGTGTTCCAACGTCCTGTGTGGACATGCTGAAGTACATGTCGGAGAACGGACTTCCAGGAATGGACGGCAGCTTTGGGAACTCATACGACGACGTCACCAACTTCATCTTTAACCTGAGTGTCCAAATGGGCACCACCACGGCGCACGGCACTCACAGCGGCCCCGCTTTCGATGTCATGTTCAATTGGACCAACTCCCGGACTAACAAGCTCCTTGTCCACACGCTGTACGGTGCGAGCTGGGATTGGGGCAAGGGAACGATCCGTAACCGCATCGCCGAGGGCGCGATTTGTCGCATTGGCTATGGCCGTTACTACAACTACGGCGGTTCGTGGCACCGCGACGGAGGGCACAGCATGGCCTTGGTCGGCTACAACTTCAGCGGGAGCCAGGACTTCTTCCGCGTCCGCGACCCGGCTAAGGCCGATGGCGACCTGGATAAGCAAGGTGACTTCGTCACTGAGGACTACGACACGCGGAATCTGACCTTCACGACCACGACATGGGGTCGCCGGACCCACGCGATGTGCACGCTGTTTACTGGCGACAACGGGGCGAACAACCAGCGCCACGTGTATGACGGCATGCACTGCATCTTGCCGGTGTTCGCGGGCTGGCTCAATACTGAGGTCTACACGTCTGGTGGTCCTGGCCCTAAGCCGGTGCCAGGGAAGTTCAAGGCCAGTCCTCCGCCGTTCACCAGCACATCGCCTTGGAACTTTGGTGACCCTACTCCGGTGACGCAAAGCTTCACACCGTTCGACACGGTCGTCGACTGGTGCTATGACATCGGGATGTTGGGTGTCTTCTACATCACTCCTGCGGGCAAGATTTATTACGCGAACCTGACGACAGGTGACCATTTCTTCATCCAAACCATCCCTGGGGCCCGCAAGCTGGTGGTAGCCGGAACGACCCTCGACCTTTTCGTCTTGGCGTCGACGAATGCCGGTGACACATTGGTCAGGTTAGAGCGCGACCAAATGACGTTGGAAGAAGGCAAAGTCATGAACATCGCCGTGCTGCGCAAGACGGTTGCTCTTCCCGGGCGGGCCTCCGCTCTCGATGTCGACCCGTTTGCCGGCGGCGTGGCGGTGCTGTCCAAGGACATGGACAAAGTCTGGTCTTTCGGCGAAGACCTCTTGCCAAAGACGACCACTCCAGTTTCTCCGCCTCCATCAGGCTCTGGTGAGCCGATTTTCAGGATTGACCCTGCCTTTGGCGAGATCGTCTACACCCGAAGAGGATCATCGCAGTTCTTTGCAATTCTTCGAGGCGGACCAAGCCGCGGTCCACGGACTTCGCCGTCGTTCGCGCAAGGGATCGAGTCTATTGAGTTGTGCGGTAACGGTGTCGTGATGGTCCAAGACGGTGGCAGGCTCTACACATATGACCACGCCGGCCAGGAAGTCCAGACTCAGTTGAGTGGCCTAGCAGTGAACGGTCCAACAAAGCTAATCAGGTCTCACGTGGCGGCAGACACCAGCCAAATGGTCGGACCCGAATGGCGCGATGTGTCGCCCGAGGATTGAAGGTAAACATGGGGGCGTGGAATACCGCCCCCTCGGCCGCACCGGCATCCAGGTCAGCAACCCGTGCTTCGGCACCATGACGTTCGGCTGGGCGCCTGACGACTGGGGCTCCACGGAAGATGCCAGTATCAAAATCGCCGACGCGGCCTACGAGATGGGCATCAACTTCTGGGACACGGCCGACGTCTATGCCCGTGGCACTAGCGAGACGATCCTGGGCAAGTGGATGAAAGGTAAACGCGACCGGATCGTGCTCGCGACCAAGTGCCACGGCAAGATGGACGACACCGACCCTAACGCCTGGGGCAACACGCGCAAGCACATCATCGAGGCCTGCGAGGCGTCGCTCAAGCGCTTGCAGACCGACTGGATCGACCTCTACCAAATCCACCGACCACAGCCCGAGGTGCCGATCGACGAGACCATCCGCGCCCTCGACGACCTGGCTCGGGCAGGGAAGATCAGGTACGCAGGCTGCAGCACCTACGGCGCCTGGCAGGCCTGCGAGGCGCACTATGTCGCCAAGGCATTGGGGGCCGCAGGGTTTGTCAGCGAGCAGCCACCTTACAACCTCCTCGACCGCCGGATCGAGCGCGAACTGCTCCCGTTCTGCCGCACCTACGACTTCGCGGTGATCCCCTGGTCGCCTCTGGCCGGTGGCCAACTCAGCGGCAAGTACCTGGACAAACCCAAAGAGGGCCGCTATGCCAAGAGCGACCCAATGGGGCGGGTCAATGCCAAGACCACAGCGGTCGTTGCGAAGCTGGCTAAGGTCGCCTCCCGGCATGGACTGACCCTCACCGAGCTGTCGCTGGCCTGGGTCGCCAACCAGCCAGGCGTCACAGTGCCCATCATAGGCGCGCGCTCCACCGCCCAATTGGAATCGAGCGTCAAGGCGTGCCAGATCAAGCTAAGCGCCAAGGTGCTGGCCGATGTCGACAAGGTGGTCGCCCCTGGCTCGATGCTGGTGCCGTACTACGAAGCCAAGTTCGGGCCGAACGCCAGACCTAACGTGTAGGCGGCCGAACGTACCTACGACATTAGCCCGAGCTCTTGCAGCAGCCGCGGGTTCGCCCGCCAGTCGGCGCGGACTTTGACGTGGGTGTCGAGGAACACGTGGCGCCCAAGCATCTCCTCGATGTCCTTACGGGCCTCAGTGCCAACTTCGCGCAGCATGGAGCCGCCTTTGCCGATCAGGATGGCCTTCTGGCCGTCGCGCTCGACGTAGATGCTCACCATGATGTCGACCCGGTCGCCGTGGTCGTCCCAGCTGTCCACGGTGACGGCGACTGCGTGAGGGACTTCTTCGCGGGTCTTCGCCAACACCTTTTCGCGCACGGCCTCGGCGACCAGGTCGCGGAGCGGCTGGTCGGTGTATTCGTCCTCGGGATAAAGCGGCGGTCCGACCGGCAGGCGCTCCACCAGGAGGCCGACCAGCAAGTCGACGTTCTGCTTCTTGGTCAGGGAAGTCATGACGACGTTCTCCTCGCCCAGCGCTTTTGTGTAGGCGTCGTAGTTGGCCTGCACCCGGTCGGGGGAAAGCCGGTCCATCTTGTTCAGGGCGACGACGACTTTGGACCGCTTCTTGTCCAGCCAGCCTTCGCGCTTGAGAAGCTCGAAGACATCGGCGTCGTCCTTGCCCGGCATTCGCGACACATCGACCACCACTAGCACGGCATCGGGCTCGCTGACCGCTTGCCGGGCCGACTCGTTGAGAACATGCCCCAGCTTGTCGTGCGCCTTGTGCATGCCTGGAGTGTCGGCCAGCACCATTTGGTACTGGTCGGTGGTGGCAATGCCAAGGACACGCTTGCGCGTCGTCTGCGGTTTGTCGCTGACGATCGAGACTTTGTGGCCGACCACGTGGTTGACCAGCGTGCTCTTGCCGACGTTCGGCCGTCCGACGACGGCCACGACTCCAGCGCGGTATTCCACCGGCTACTCCCGCTTCCGGAAGAGGACGCTGATCTTGGATTCTGCCCCCGCCTCTCGGTCGGCGCCTTCGTGCCGCGCGGCAAAGGTCTCTTCGCTGCCCGTCCGGTCGGGGCCGCCACGGCCGCGTTTGCGGCGTCGGCGCCGGCGTCCGGTCACGTTGCCCGGGTCGGAGCTGTCGACGGTGTCCGGAGCGTTCAGGTCGATGTCGAGCATCGAGGGCTTGATCAACAGGTCGTCGGCCAAAGAGTCGGACCACGATTCCTCGACCCACTCGTCGAGCTTCATGATCGGCACTTCGAACTTGACGCGGTCCCAGTGCAGAGTGTTCTCGTCGCGGACGATCGGGTCCTTGATCTCGGCCAGGTCCTCGATCCGGCTGTTGACGATCATCTGGACGTCACCCGGCGTGCCGACCACAAAGGTATGGCTGGTGCCGTCGATGGCGACGAATTTTAGGCCGTTGGCTTCGGCTTGCAAGTACTCCTTGGAGACTAGGTCGTAGGCGACCCACTTGTCCGGCAGCGTGATCGTTCGCGGGCCGGTGCCCTTGCAGTGGACGGTCAGGAACGGCGGGTCGACGTGGACGACGTCGTCGTGGAAGCTCCAGATGTGGCAGCCAGCCATTTGGCCAAGTGCGCGGAACAGGCCAGGCGTGACGATCGGCTCGCCCAAGAAAACGCTGGTCCAATCGCCCGTGTGGTCGTGCTCGCCCTTGAACTTGCGGACCACATAACTCGGCAGACCGGTCTGGGTGTATTCGCCCAGGACGTTCGAGTCCTCGGGGATCGCAAAATAGCTCGGCTCGAGTTGGCCGCCCTGGGCGATCTGCTCAGCCGGGATCGGCGACGCCAATGGGTCGCGGAAGTTCAACAGGGTCGTGCCGGGACGGCTGTAGAACGGCTGCGGGCGCAGGGCGATGCCAGTGACCTCGCGCACCCTCTCCAGACTCTCGCGGCCACCCTCAAAGAGGCCAGCGGCGTAGAGCCAGAACAGCACCTTGCCGTCGCGCTGCAGTCGGCTCTTGATGGCGCTCCGCACCTCGGGGCGCACGTCCCAGGCGTTGACAAAGACGTAGAGCTTGGCGTCGGGGAAGTTCTCCCGGTGTGCCAAATCGCTGAGGAGATAGAAGCCCACGCTCAGGCCGCACCGCAAGACCGCCTCACGGACGTTCTGCACCAAGATCCCAAAGGCCCGCTCGTCGACCAGCAGCGCCAGCGAGCGCTCGTCTATGAACATGGCGACTTCGGGAGCGTCCGGCTTCTTGCTCAAGCGGCGGACCATTGTGTCGCGCACCGTCTCGGCCCTCTCCCAGATGCCGCGCGAGTTCAGCCAGCCGTTGCCCCAGCTGTCCATCCAGACCACGCCGCCGCCGTGCGACAAGGCCGCTCCCGCTCCGCGCCAGTGGACGCTCTCCAGGGCCTGCGGCGTCTTCATCACGGGGTTGAAGTCGTCGGGCTCTTGGCGTCCGCTGATCGGGGTCTTGAAGTCCTCTTCGCTCAGATAGAGCTTGCCGTTCAGGGCGAAGCTGTCGACCGGAGCAGGGAACGGGCAGGTGCCGCCGGGCTCGCGGTTTTTGTAGCTGGGCGGGCCGGCGATGTAGTCGATCTCCGGGCTGCGCAGCAATTTGCCAAGGGACAGGTGGCCGCTGGCAGGGTGGCTCCATTCGAAGGTGTAGCCATAGCTGACGCCAACGAGGAACATGCCCTGGCTCGCTTTCTTGGCGGCGTAGGCCAATTGCTCGATGCGTTCGGCGGTGACGTCGCTCAAGAACAGGTGGTAGTCCACCCAGCGGCGCGAGCGCCGGTCGGTGCGCACGAACGCCTCCTTGGCCGTGTGGTCGCGGTAGGGCGGGACGTTGACAAACTCGAACTTGGCGCTACCGTCAAACCAGGCGGCGCGCAGTGTCGTTTCATCGTTGCGGTAGCGGTGCCGCAGCCAATCGCGGAACTGCTTGTGCGCGGCCGTCGAGGTGTCGTACCCGTTGCCGTCGGCAAAGAACCACTCGCCGCGCTCCAGGTGGACGCCCAGGATGCGGTCCGCGCCAGGCAGTGCGCTCAGCTTCTCGACGAACTTGGTCAGGCATGATTCGGCGACGTCCCAGAAGGTGTCGTCGCAGACGCTCGGTTCGGCCATTTGACCATCCTCGCCGACATACCGCGCTTCGGGATAGCTCTTTTCCCAGTTCGGCGGGGCGACAAAGGTGGTTCTGAAGAGGACCAAGCCTTCGGGGTCGGTCTCGGTGAACTTTTTGAGCAAATACCCGGCGACCTGGACGGCTTCATCGACGCTCTTCGGATCGACGTCGAGCTCGACGAGTGTGCTGAAGAGGTGGACGCCGTGTTCGGCAGCCATCTTGACCTCTTCCATGACCGTCGCCAAGCGGGCCTCGTCGTGCGCCTGCGCGAAGAAGAAGAGGGGCGGCAGGACTTTGCGGTCCTTGACCAAGACGGGGTGCCCGTCGCGGACGATAACTTGGGCGGCCGTTTCCGGGATGCTGATCGGTTCGCGGACCGGGACTACCGGAGCGGGTGGCGGTGGTGGCGGTGCCGGTTCTTCGACGACGGCTGCGGCAACCGGTGCCGCTTCTTCCTTCTTGCCGCGTCGACCACGTTCCTTGTGCTTGCGCGGGTCGTATTTCGGTTCCTCAGCTGCCACCGCAGTCTCGACAGGCTCCTCGACCGGGGTCTCGCGCTTGGCATTGGCGTCTCGAGGTCGCCAGGCTAGGACGACGACCCGCTTTTCGGCGTCGCCGACGTCAAAGGCAGGCGATTGGACAGCTTTGGCGGGTTTGGCCTTCGCACCCTTTTTCGGTCTGTTTTCTGCCCGGGGCGCCTTAACTGAGGCTGCTGTTGCTTCTTCGGTCTTCTCGGCTACAGCAGCGGACTTGGGCCGCCAGCGTGGGACGAGTTGGATGTCGCCCGCATCAAGCTCGGCAGGCGCTGGTTCTTGTCGTGGCTTAGGTGCCCGCTTTGCAGACGCTTTTGGCTCCTTGGCGGCGCGGGTGGCCTTTGGCTTCACTTCGGGAACTGTTGCAGGTTCTTCAACCTTTTTCGCCCGTGTCGTTTTCGCCTTGACCGGCGCCTCGACGACCGGCTCGACCGTCTTTTTGGACCGGGTCGTCTTCACCGGGGTTGGGTCGGGTGCAGGGGCCTCTGGCTTCTTGGCTCTGCTCTTGGTCGCTGGCTTTGTAGTCTGTTCGACGTTTTCAGAAATTGTTTTCGGGCTCGCTTTTCGGCTCATGAGGTGCCACGTTGTTAAGTTTTTAAACTGTTCGGTACCAGCGGCGTACGGCAGGGGGCGGCAAAAGTTGCCCAACCCGCCAGTCGGCGGTGACCTCGAAAATTATGGCACTTTACGCCGCTACAGCCTGGGGATACCTGTTGGGACAAATGCCACTAAATATACGGGGGATCCCCGCCGATGATCCTGATAAGGCGCTTCGCACCGGCGGAGCGGCACAACATGGAACCGACCCCGATCACTCTGGCTTGGCCAGGTGGAGGGACACCAGTCCAGGCGACGGGCGCACAGCCGGCCGCCGACGGAGCGGAGACAGTTGACAGCTTCTTGATGAAGCTCGAAGACCTGGTCTCCCTCATGGACGGAGCGGGAAAGGAGGAAGCGACGCCAGACGGGCCTAACGCCCAGGCGATGCAGCTGGACCTTCTGGCCGCCCTGGTGCCCCAGAACCTGCCACTGATGTCCGTCGCACCTGCGCCGGTCGTGAACGTTGGCCAATGCCCTGCGCCGACCACCGCCGTCGGAGCAGCGTCCAAAGCGGTGCCCACCGACGCAGCGACAGCGGCGCTCGTCCCCCATCTTCGCACTGTCCCAGATGTCAGCCAATGGGATCCGGGTTCCATCGATTTTCAGCAGATTGCCGTCGGAGCACAGTCGCCTCCGGGCATGCCACGACAAGTCCCCCAAGGACTCGGCTCATTGGCAGCCGTGCAGAATCCAGTTCTGTCTGGCCGACTACAGGACGGGACAACGCTGACTGTCGAACCAGAAAAGGCTGTTTACGGTATTCCGTCAGATGCCGGCACGATGCCGGTTGACGGTCTCTTCGTTTCGTCGTCGACCACTGCTGGAGCGGCTCTAAAGTCACAAGCCGTCGACGCACCGTCGACACCTGTGTCTATAGCAGGCGAGCAGACCAAAGCGGCGCCAGTTCTTGCGGCACCATCCGTGATCGCCGTTTCAACACCCGCACCTTCCCCGGTCGGCTCTTTGACGCAGCCGGAGTCGCATACGCCAGTCGAGGGGGCCGGAACGAATGCGCAGCCAGAGGCCACCTCAACTACCAAGCGGCCTGTAGCACTCACATCAGCCGCTGCCCAAGTGACGTCTAGCTCTACTGGCCGACCTTCAGCCGAAGCCCAACAAGCCGTCGCCCAAGCCGCCGGGCCCGCAGCCAATGAAGGAAGCATCCAGCCGGCAGCACCTGTCGAGAAAGACCAGCGGAGTGCAAGAGCCGACAAGGCCGCACCGGTCGACGAAGAGCCCGTGACGACATCCGGCATCAAGGTGTCCGAAAAAGTACAAAAGTCACCTTCGACCGCCCTGGAGAACGAGGCAATCAAAATCGTCGCCAAAAGTGGCGAGAGAGACGACGACCAGCCCTCGCTCACACCAGCGAGCAAGGACCAGACTCCACACGCTCCGGCGGCTCCAGTCCAGGCCCCCACCAAAGACCTGAAGATCGACGCGGCATCCAAGGTGCCGGTCGTCCGACAGGTGCGCGAGGCCGTCGCCGACACGATCCGCGACCTGGTCGAAGCCAAGCGGCCCGGCCAAATGACGCTTCGGTTGCAGCCCGAAGACTTAGGCACGGTGACCGTCACCGTCCGGACCCTCGGCCCCCGCGTCGATGCTGACGTGACCGCTAGCGACCAGGGCCTCCGCGCCTCACTGGCCCAACACCGGCACGAACTAATGGCCAGCGTCGAAAAGCGCGGCCTGCAGATGGGCAACTTCACCGTCGGGCAAGAGAACAACGCATGGGACGCCTCCCGTCAAGCGGGCCACCGCCAGCAACAGGGCCAACCCATGCGAGAGGACTTTGAAAGAGCGGGACGGATGGCTAGCGCCACTGCCGTCATGACTGACCCCGTCACCTCCGTTTACTCGGCGGCGACCACTGACAATGTCGATTACAAGGTGTGAACCATGAGCGGAACAATCACTAGCGTCAACGGACAGTCCTTTGTCGATGGGACACCCATCGCGAAGGACAAGTCAAAAACACTGAGCATGTCCAACTTCATGAGCGTCCTCTCGGCCCAGCTGGCCAACCAAAACCCGCTGGAACCGATGAGCGACACGAGCTTCTTTGCCCAGCTCGCCCAGATGGGAACTGTGCAAGGAATGGACGAGCTCCGAGCCTCCATGAACACGTCCGAGGCTTCGAGCCTCCTCGGCAAGACGGTGACGGCCGTCCGGCCGATGACTTCGGCAAATTCCGGCGGTGTCAACTCGCTTGTCACCGGAACAGTCCAGAAGCTGACCATCAAGGACGGCGTCCACTACCTTTCCATCAAAGAGCCGAACGGAGGACTAGTCGAAGTCTCCATTGGCAACGTCCAGTCCGTCTCTTGACAAGAACATGAGCGCTCCGATCCAGAACAACCAAGTCAGCCAGCTCCTGCAGACCAGGACGGCTCCCGCTGCCCAGCCCGCCAATTCGGCGGCGCCGGCCGGTGGAGTCGACTTCAGCGCTGTGCTGGCCGACCGTCTGCAGCTGAGCAACCACGCCAAAACGCGGTTGCAGAGCCGGGACTTGAACCTGGACCGAGACCAGTGGGAAAGGGTCATGTCGGGAGTGGACAAGGCCGCGCTCAAGGGAGCCAAAGAGTCGCTCGTCATGGTGGACGACGCGGCCCTGATCGTCAGCGTGCGCAACCGCACCGTCATCACCGCTGTCTCGCAGCAGCAACTCAAAGACAACGTCTTCACCAACATCGACAGCGCCGTCATTGTTTGAGGAAGGCCAAGACCAGATTTCAACAACTGCAGAGCGAACAGGGAACAACGAGTGGACCCCGGTGCAACCGGGGAGCTTGAAGCCCGGCCCGATAGGCCGGACCCCCTGGACGCCGAGCGCCATCAGAGGAAAACACAACCATGCTTCAAGCCATGCTCGCTGGCGTCGCCAGCATCAAAGCTCAACAGACCAGGATGAACGTCATCGGCAACAACCTGGCGAACGTCAACACGACGGCGTACAAAGGATCCCGCGTCACGTTCCAAGACATGCTCGCCCAGACGATCCGAGGTGCTTCGCGTCCCACTGCGTCACTCGGTGGTACCAACGCGATCCAGTTCGGTCTGGGCGTCTTGGTCGCCGGCACCGATGTCAACAACGAGCAAGGGTCGTTGAACGCGACCAACCGACCGACCGACTTCGCCATCCAGGGCAACGGATACTTCACGGTCTCCAATGGCGATGCGATCACATACACCCGAGACGGCTCGTTCAACTTGGACGCCGCTGGTGACCTGGTGCACACCGCCACTGGCGAACGCTTGCTCGGCTGGACGGCTGACCCGGCGACCGGCGTCATCGACACCAACCAGCCGATCGGTGTCAATTCGTCGATCCAGGTGCCCGTAGGCGCCCGCACCGCTGTGCAGCAGACCACGAACGTCAACTGGACCGGCAACCTGGACAGCCGGGCCTTCACATCGGGTGGTCAATCGACACAGAGCCTGGTCCGGGTCTACGACTCTCTGGGCGACCAGCATGACCTGACCTTGACGATCACCTCCGACCCGACGACGACCAACAAATGGAACTGGACGATCTCGGGCGCCAATGGCGACACAGTGTCGACCCCAACGGGTTCACTCACATTTGACCCCTCAAACGGGCAACTTCTGACTGGAAATCCAGGCAATGTAACAATCAATCCACCAGCGGCATCGGGCACGCCCCCGTTCCCGATTTCGCTCGACTTCAGCACAGTCAGCCAGTTGGCCACCGACATGCAGGTTCAGGCCAGTAGCCAGAACGGTTTCGCACCCGGTTCTCTGTCCTCGTTCTCTGTCGGTAGCGACGGTGTCATCACCGGCCTCTACACCAACGGCTTGACGCGTCCGCTCGGCCAGATCGCGCTGGCGATCTTTCCGAACCCGAACGGCCTGGAGCGATTGGGCAACAACCTCTGGCGCAACACCGACAACTCGGGCGTGCCGGTCGTCGGCCCGCCGCGCACCGGTGGCCGCGGCCAGATCAACGCTGGCTTCCTGGAGCAGTCAAACGTCGACATCAGCAACGAGTTCACCGACCTGATCGTCACGCAGCGTGGCTTCCAGGCCAACACCAAGGTGGTCACGACGGTCGACGAGATGCTCCAAGACCTCATCAATATGAAGCGCTAAGTCCTCTTGTGGCTTGATGCAAAGCGGCCCCTCTGGCTCAGTAGCCAAGGGGCCGTTTGGATTGGAGAGGAAGGGTCGTCTTACTTGCGTCGGCGTCGGGCGACCAGCGCGGAAGCGCCGAAGCCGAGGATCGCCAAGGAGGCAGGCTCGGGAACCGGGTTGCTCTGGGCGTACCCGTTCACCGTAGTCTGGATGCTCCAGGTGGCGGTCTGTCCAGCAAACAGGGAGGCGTTCACATCGAACTCCTGCACGCCAGTGTCCAAAGACTGCGAACCGGGACCAGACTGGCCCCAGACCCAGAAGCCACTGAACTGTGGAACCGAGTTCTTGTTCAGGACAAAGGCCGAGTCGATGTAGAACCAGTCGGCTGCCGAACCTGCCGAACCAGAAGCGGTCGCCTGACCCTTGAAATGCAGCGTGTAATTGATCGTGTTTTTCGAGTTGTTGATGACCGAGAAGGCAGCGAACGCCATGGACTGGGCGGTTGCGTCTGCGTATCCGGTTGTGTTGGCATCCGCAAAGCCGCTGGCAGTGCTAAAGGTCTGCAGAGTCGGCAGGGATGCGACGAACGAGGACGTCGTGGTTTGCCCGGCACCAGCACTAAGCGTACCGGGAGCAATGAAGTTGCCCGCGACATACAGGTTGCTGCTCACCGGTAGGAACGAGACGAGCGGGCTACCCGAGGTCATTTGCACCTGAGCGGTGGCGACACCATTGAACGAGGCCGCCGCAAACGAGGTGGCCGAAAGCACGGAGAGAGTCAAAGTCGCGGCAAATGCATATGCCGACTTACGTGAATACATCATGTTGCTCCTATCCAGATCACATCGAGCCGGGGCATCGGTGCCCTGACTAACACTGGCAATCATAACTACGGGGAAGGGGATATAGCAACACTACTAGCTTCAATCTGGTAGGAATACGGGCTACTTTCCTTCACCTCGTGGGCATTTTCGGCCCCATGTGACCCATATTTGGCCTAGCAATGGGACGGGGGCTTTCGCGGCTGTCCGCCACGATTTGCCCCCTCATTCTGCTAGGCCGCTTGACTGGATGCCAGGTGGCAAGGAGGCTTACGGTAAAGTCGTGCTGTGAACCGAGACGTCGTCTCTACTGATCAAGCGCCGGCCGCGATCGGCCCATATTCGCAGGCGGTCCGAGTTGGAGACTTCCTTTTTTGCAGCGGGCAGATCCCGCTCCGGCCCGACGGCACCGTCGAGACCGGCGATGTGCGCGACCAGACCGAACAGGTGATGCGCAACATCCACGCTGTGTTGTCGGCGGCTGGCTTGGATTTCAGCAAGGTCGTCAAGACCACGATCTACCTCTCGTCTATGGACCACTTCGCCGCAGTCAACGAAATCTATGGCTCCAGGTTCTCTTCGGCTCCCCCGGCTCGCAGCACGGTGGCAGTCGCTGGCCTGCCAAAGGGAGTCGACGTCGAGATCGAAGTTTTGGCTGCCTTCTAACAAGCCCATGCGCAGAGTCGTCTCTGTTTCGCTCGGTTCCAGCAAGCGCGACAAAGTCCACGAGGCCAACATCCTCGGCGAAGACTTCGTCTTGGAGCGCCGCGGCACCGACGGTGACATGCCCAAGTTCAAAGCGCTGATGGAAGAGCTGGACGGCCAGGTCGACGCCCTGACTGTCGGCGGCGCGGACATCTGGGTTGTCGTCGGCGAGCGCAAATATGCCTTCCGCGAAATCCTCGACCTCATATCGGGCGTCAAGAGCACACCGGTCGTCGACGGCAGCGGGCTCAAGCACACTCTGGAACGAGAGACGATCCGCCACCTGCAACACTCAGGGACCATCGACTTTGCCAAGGAGCACGCCCTGCTGGTCTCGGCGGTCGACCGCTACGGCATGGCACAAGCCCTCGACGCCGCCTGCCCGCACGTCATCTATGGCGACCTCCTGTTCGGTCTTGGCCTGCCGATTCCGCTTCGCAGCTACAAGGCGGTCGAGGTCGTCGGCCGGTTGTTCCTGCCCATCGTCACGACGCTGCCCTTCAAATGGTTCTATCCCACCGGCGAGAAGCAAGAGAAACGCACACCGAAGTTTCCCGCCGTTTTCGCTGAGAGCACCGTTATCTGTGGGGACTTCCTGTATATCAAGAAGTACGCGCCGGACGACATGGCAGGGAAGACCATCATCACGAACACCGTCCGCAAAGCCGATCTGGAGTGGCTGACGACCACCGGGCTGAAGCAAATCGTCACCACCACTCCGGTGATGGGCGGCGAAACATTCGGGACGAACGTCATGGAAGGCGTCGTCGTCTCGCTTTTGGGAAAAAGCCCTGACAAAATCACAACCCAAGAGTATTTGGACGTCTTGAAAAGACTAGAGTGGAGCCCCCAGGTCATTCCCATGGCCGAGCCCGCCGCCGTATGACCATGGTCCGATTCGCCTTTATCGTCCACCCCATCACGCCCAAGGACATCGCCCGCAAGCACCCGGCCGCCAAGCTGATGCCGGACGCCGCGATCGAGGCGATGATGCGGACCATGAAGCCCAGCGTCGCCAGCCGGATCACTGGTGTCGAGTCCATCACCGGTGCCAAGACCGAAGGCATCTTCATAGGCCTGCCGCTTACGCCGACGATGTTCCTGGAAGACCCGTTGGAGTTGGTCTACGACAAGATCGTCGCCTGCTGCGACATCGCCGCCGACGAGGGCTGCCAGATCATCGGTCTCGGTGCCTTCACCAGCGTCGTCGGAGACGGCGGTGTCACGGTGGCGAGCCGGTCCAAGATCGCCGTCACGACCGGCAATAGCTATACCGTCGCGACTGCGATCGAGGGCACGCTCTTGGCTTGCCAGCAAGTCGGGCTCACCACGGCCGGGGCCACCCTGGCCGTCGTCGGCGCGACCGGTGCCATCGGCCGCACGTGCGCCATCTGCTTGGCGCCTGCCTTTGCGAAGACACTCTTGGTTGGCCGCGACCAAGCTCGGACTGAGGCCGTGGCCGCGCAAGTCGCTCGCGGCGAGGCGACGACCGACATGCACCGAGTCCGAGAGGCAGACGTGATCGTCACCGTCACCTCGTCCGACACTGCCGTCATCCAGCCAGAAGACCTCAAGCCAGGCTCGATTGTCTGCGACGTGGCCCGCCCCCGCGACGTCAGCGTCCGCGTCGCCAAGGAGCGTCCGGACGTGCTCGTCATCGAAGGCGGCGTCGTCAGCGTTCCCGGCGATGTCGACTTTGGACTCGACTTCGGTTTCCCGCCCAAGACAGCTTACGCCTGCATGAGCGAGACCATGATGCTGGCCCTCGACGGCCGTGCCGAGTCGTTCACCTTGGGCAAAGATGTCACCGTCGAACAAGTCGAAGAGACACAGCGCCTGGCGCGGAAGCACGGCTTTCACCTCTCGGGCTTCCGGTCCTTTGAAAAGGCTGTCGACCAAACGACCATCGAGCGCGTGCGCGCCGCCCGGACGGCACTGGTCTGACCATGGTGGAAGTCGCCGGGCTCCGCCATGCCTTCGACGGCAAGCCTGTGCTTCGCGGCTTGGACTTGCAAGTCGGTTCCGGTGAGATCGTCGTCGTGATGGGCAGTTCGGGAGGCGGCAAGACCACTCTCCTCCGCTGCCTGGCCGGCCTGCTCCGACCGGATGACGGCGAGATCGCCATCGACGGCACCAGCGTCATCCGCGAGCCGGAACAAGCCCGGGCCAAGACTGGCTTGGTCTTCCAGTACGCTGCCCTGTTCGACTATCTAAACGTCGCCGAGAACATCCTGTTCGGCCTCCGGCGGCGCAAGCGACTCAGCGCCCGACAGGCCAAAGAGATCGTCGATGACCAGCTAGGCCAAGTCGGGCTCGAAGGGGTCGCTGATCTGATGCCCGACGAGCTGAGCGGCGGCATGCGCAAGCGTGTCGGCCTGGCCCGCGCCCTGTGCATGGAGCCGAAGGTGCTCCTCTACGACGAGCCGACAAGCGGCCTGGACCCCGTCACCGCCTACTCCATCGACCAACTGATCGTCGAGACGCGCGACCGGCTGGGGATGACCAGCGTCGTCGTCAGTCATGACGTCACTTCGGTGATGCGCGTGGCCGACCGAGTCGCCTTTCTGGCCGAAGGAGAATGGCTTTTCAATGGCACTCCCGCGGAATTTGCCTCTGTCAAGGAGGGGGCGGTGGCCGAACTGATTGCCAAAGCCCGGGCCGAGTCGTTAGTCCGTTAGGGCAGTTTTGGGCAGGAAAGATAACCTGTACAGCCGATAATACGTATTAGTGTTATGGCCTGGCGCGTTTGGCTGGCCCGACGGATAGACCCATGAAGAATTTGATCAAGACCGTGTTTGTCGCCAGCCTGTGCGTCGTCGCAGCCCTGTCCATGGCCCAGCAAGGCGCACCCAAGCAAGGCGCTGGTGCCCGCGGCGGAGCCCCGGCCTTCAGCCAGCAGCAAATGGACAAGATGATGGCCCAATACCGCGAGGCGCACAAGAAAGCGATCGCCTCCGTCGGATTGTCGGCCGACCAAAAGAAGAAAGTGGACGCCGCCGACGCCAAGCACATGAACAAGCTCATGAACATGCAAAAGGAACTGGCAAAAGGCATGAGCAATCCGAACGCTCGCAACGATCCGAACTTCCAGAAGAGCGTTAAGTCGATGGGCGACGAAGCGAAGGCATATCAAACCGACCTGAAGTCGGCCATGGGCGAGGCCAAGTTCAAGGCCTACGAAGAGGCGATGAAGAAGGAAATGCAAAAGGTCATGGGCGCCAACGCCACCAAGGGCAAGGGCTAGTCCTTACCAACTGTTCCACTTCAACGGGCCGCGGAAGTTTTTTCCGGGGCCCGTTGAACTTTGAATAGGGCCGCCCGTCCATAGGTTTAGTCCCGTGGTAGGAACAACTATGAAAACTTTGATCAAATCCCTGATCGTTGCTGGTGCCGTGATGGCTTTGGCGACCGCGTCCATGGCCCAAGCTGCCGGCCCTCGCGGCGGCGCTGGTGCAGGCCAAGCCCGTCAAGGCGGCCCTGGCGGCCCTGGCGGCCCTGGTGGCGACTTCATGAAGCGGCGCGAAGAGATGATGAAGAAGATCTTCGACCAACTGAACCTGACTGCCGACCAGAAGAAAAAGATCGAGGCCCTGAACAAGGACCGCGCTGAGAAAATGAAGAAGCTCATGCCACAGGGCGGTCCCCGTCCCGGTGCTGGCGGAGGAGCTGGTGCTGGCGCTGGCAAGCCGGGTGGCGGAGCGGGGGCCGGTGGCGGTGCGAACAGCGATATGCGCGCCAAATTCCAAGCAATGCAGAAGGAATATGACGCTTCGCTCAAGAAGATCCTCGGCGACGCCAAGTTCGCCCAGTACGAAAAGCTCCTGAAGGAAGCCCGCGAGAAAGCCCGCGCCGCCGGTGGCGGCGGTGGTCGCGGTGGCGCGGGCGGCGGTGCCGCTGGTGGCGCAGG
Source organism: Armatimonadota bacterium (assembly GCA_018268335.1). Lineage (GTDB taxonomy): Bacteria > Armatimonadota > Fimbriimonadia > Fimbriimonadales > Fimbriimonadaceae > JAHBTB01. The sequence continues at coordinate 17,633 of JAFDWT010000003.1, forward strand.
TGCCCGCAAGGGCGGCGGCGGCGGCGGCAACTAAGCCGGACGCCAGCTCTATCAGGCTCCCGACACCAAGTTGGTGTCGGGAGCCTGATTGTATCTTCGACAATGTAATCGAGGTAATGGGCGTCGGTGTGAAGCCGAACTGCCGTCAAGGCTGTGAGGCGACAGGCAGGACGAAGCCCCATTCCCAAGCCTCGTCCGGGTCGCCAGGGCAAATCCGGTCGCCGACCCGGAAAGCGCCCAGCCTTTCATACATGGCGTGGGCATGCGTCAGCTTCTTGTCGCTCCACACCTCAATGTGCGTCCGGCCCACCGCGCGGGCTTGTTCCATCACAGTCTCCGACAAGCGCCTCCCCAACCCGTGTCCTCGTGCCTTGGGCAGAACATAGAGGCGCACGATTTCGCAGTCCGTGCCAGCGACACGGTTGTCGCCGTCGATCTCGACCATGTCGCCAGGCTCCCCTGGCAGCCGGTCTTGCAAGCACAGCCCCGCGCAGCCGACGACCTCGCCTGCAGGATCCTCGACGACCCAAAACCAGTTGTCCGGCGGCCCATAGGTGTCCTCCACCGAATAGACGTCGCTGCAATACGTGTCCGGATACCAACCGAACCCATACTCCAGGAAGACGGTCTTGACGGTGTTGACCACCCCAGCGGCGTCCTCGGGGCGATAGGGCCGGATAAGCATCGGGCGACGTTACCTGCGGCGGTCGCTCTCTCCGCCGCCCCTGGCGGACCATCTGCCCACTCGGCCACCGGGAGTCTGGACAGACAGGCCCACGCCCTTGACCGCCTGCTCTGCCGGTGGTATCCTTCCCACTCCCGGGCCGTTAGCTCAGTTGGCAGAGCAGCTGACTCTTAATCAGCGGGTCGTAGGTTCGAGCCCTACACGGCCCACCACCGGTTTGAAATAGGAAACCTGCCCAAGTCGGGCAGGTTTTTCTGTTCTTCAGGGTTTGTAGCCGTTGCTCCACATCCATGAGGCACGCTGCTTTGGTTTGGAATTCACCCTGCCTCCGCATCTTGATGCTAGAGATGTCGCGAATCAGCTAACGAGACCCGAAACGACCGGGGCACGAAGAAAAAGCGCGTGGGGCTAGAGCAGGGAGCTAGTAGTTCGCAGAAATGAATTGACCCTGCCGACTACCGCCAGCAGGGTCAAATCATATTGGAACTGAATCTAGCTTAGGCTTCGACAGCTTCAAGCTCTTCGGCCGTCTCGGGTTCAGCCGCTTCGACGGCGATCTCGGCGGTCTCCGGGTGCTCGATGTCGTAGACGTTCACCTTGATGTGGATGACGACCTGGCGGTGGATGTCCAGTTCGACGTCGTGCACGCCCAGCCGCTTGATCGGCATGACCAGCAGGACAGCTTTCTTCTCGACATCGACGCCCAACTGAGCCTTGACAGCGTCAGCGACGTCCTGCGAGGTCACGGCGCCGAACAGGCGGACGCCGTCCTTGCCGACTTTCTGGGCGATCTTGACGTAAGCGCCGTCGATTTTGGCCTTGGTGGCTTCGGCCGACGCCTTGGTGTCGGCCAGGGCCTGGGCGACTTTGGCGTTGCGGCGTGCCAGGACCTCGATCTGGGTCTTGTCGGCCAGGATGGCTATGCCCTGCGGGAACAAGAAATTGCGGGCGTAGCCGTCCTTGACGTTGACGACTTGGCCCTCTTTACCCAGCTTGGGGACTGCCTGTTTCAGGATGACTTTCATCTCAAACCTACTTACTTTTTGATGCCGAACCCTATTGTCGGCGCGTTGCGCTCGAACAGCCGGTCGACGCCGATCCAACCAAGGAACCCGGTGCCGAAGCCGTACTTCAACCGCAAGTCCATCCGGGTGTCGTTGAGCCCAAAGACGTCCGTCTGCAGCCACGCGTTCGGCGCGAAGGCGTAATCTACCCCAAGCCCGGGCTTGCTTGCGTGGACCCCGTACCGAAGGTCCATGCGAGGATTCAACGTTTTCTGATATTGGAAGTTGATCTTGTTCGACTCAAAGGCGTCCCAAAGTCCGAGTTTAATGGCGTCCTTGCCGATCGAGATCGACGCGTTGGCATCTACCCTGACGTGGTTGGGGTCGGTCTCGCGGCTGATTCCCGCTTCAAAACCGATGGGTGGGATCAGTGGCTTGCCGTTACCGGGCAGCTTGATTTTGTCGACTGTCTCTTTGAACTTCTGAACAAGCCCGTCGATGTCGCCTGCCAGCTTGTTGGCCTTGTCGAGCAAGGCACTGGTCTTCTCGCCGATCTCCACGCCGCTGCCACTGATCTTTGCGCCGTTCTTGGCCATCGTCTCGGCTTCGGCGGCAATGCGCGTGCCGCTGTCGCTCATCTGCTTGAAGTTGGCCAACGTGGCTTTCATGTTGGCCTTGATCTCGGGGTCACCGGTAAAAGCCTGGAGGTCGGCCACCATTTGTTTTCCGGTCGACGACGCCTCTGCCAGGTTCGCCATGAGCGACTTCATCTTGGTTTCCAAGTCGCCGTCGGTCGAGATCTGTTTGATTTTAGTGCTGACGGCCTGCAGGTTCTCCATGCTCGCCGACATGGAAGTCAACATCGCACCGAACTTGGTTTGGTTCTGCGTGATTAGCCCATTCAGGTTGCCGGCCAGCTGGCCGAATTTGGCGGCAGTCTCCTTGCTCTGGTCCATGAGGCCGGTCAGGCTGCCTTTGAGCTTCTCGTCGCCGAGCAAGTTCTGAAAGGCGACCAAAGTCTTGTTCAATTCCTTGACCGTCTCCTTGCTGTCAGGCACAACGCCGTCCAAGGGGCCGAGTAGCAGACCAGGCATCGGGTCATGCTCGTTGCCTGGCGCGAAGAATCCGTCCGCCGTACCTTGCCGCCGCAACAAGACCTGCTTGTCACCGATCGACACAAACGAAGTGGGAAGGGTAGCGACAAGCGACCTAGACAACTTCTGCCCTTGCCGCACCGAAAGCTTGACCAGCGCCTGGTTGTCTATGTCCAAGCTGACACTCTCGACCCTGCCGACCTGCACGCCCGAAAGCAAGACAGGTGCTCCGCTGGCCAGACCGCCGGCATCAGCAAACTTGGCGAAGTAGGTGTCCGTCTTCTCGGCCAGGAAGCCCTTGCGAAGGACCGCAAACCCACCCACCACCAGCCCGACGAACACCACGACGAACAGCCCGACCTGCCAAGCAGCCCTCATGCCCGTAGTATAGCGGGGCGAACGTTCCGGTACAGTCCGCAACTATGGAGCCCATGTCCCGCAAGGACTTCTTGCGCGGCTTTGCCGCGACGGTCGTCGCCGCCACTGTCCCATCTCTATCTATGGCCTCACCACAAGAAGCAGCCAAAGCAACGGCCGCACTCACGGTGGACGACCTGAAGAACGCCCAGAAGGTGATGGGCCTCTCGTTCACCGACGAAGAGCTGAAGGCCGCGCTCAAGGACATTGACGACCTTTTGAAGTCGTTGCCCGAACTCCGCGCCGCGGCGCGGGACTTTGATCTGGCGCCCGCCAGCGTGTTCCGAGTCTTGGGGCACGAAAGGGCGAAGGGGACAAAGGTCAGCGTCAAAGTCCGGCGCCCGAGCGGTGGCGTTCCCAAGTCAGATGAGGACTGGGCGTTCTGCACCGTCGCCGACTTGGGTCGGCTCCTGCGTGCCGGCAAGACCACCTCGGTCGACTTGACGAAGCTCTACATTGCTCGGCTGAAGAAGTACGGGCCGAAACTCCGATGTGTGGTCACTGTGACGGAAGAGCTAGCACTCAAGCAAGCCGAGCGGGCCGACAAGGAACTGCGCTCCGGGCACGACCGCGGCCCGCTGCACGGCATCCCCTATGGATTGAAAGACCTCTTCGCAGTACCGGGCTACCCGACGACCTGGGGTGCGGCACCCTACAAAGACCAGAAAATCGAGAAGAAGGCCGCAGTCTATGAGCGCCTAGACGCCGCCGGCGCGGTGCTGGTGGCCAAGCTCAGCATGGGCGCTTTGGCTATGGGCGACGTATGGTTCGCAGGCAGGACCGAGAGCCCGTGGAACGCCAAGATCGGAGCGTCCGGGTCGTCGGCGGGTAGCGGAGCGGCGACCGCCGCTGGCCTCGTGGCCTTCGCCATCGGCACCGAGACCAGCGGCTCCATCGTCAGCCCGTCGCACAACAACCGGGTCACCGGATTGCGGCCGACGTTCGGCTCGGTGAGCCGCTACGGCGCGATGCCGCTTGGCTGGTCGATGGACAAGATCGGCCCCATGTGCCGCGACGCCGAGGACTGTGCCCTCGTCTTCGCCGCCATCGTTGGCCACGACCCCCGCGACGCCTCGACGATCGCCCGATCGTTCGCCTATTCGTCCGGAGTCGATGTCTCAAAGCTCAAGATCGGGGCGTTAGTGACGAAGTCGCAAGAAGGGAAGGCAGTCGACGTCTCCAAGAGGGAAGAGCTGAAGCTGCTCGCCGAGATGGGCGCCCAGTTCAAGCCGGTCTACTTGCCACCGGGGCCCGAGGGACTGCAGGCTATCTTGATGGCAGAAGCTAGCGCCTCGTTTGACGATTTCACGCGCTCGGACAAGATCCAAGACCTCAAGAGCAGCGAGTGGCCGCAGTACTTCCGCGGGTCGCGTTTCCTCTCGGGAGTCGACCACGTCCAAGCCGACCGGGCCCGCAGGCAGCTGGCGATGACCTATGAAGAGAGGATCAACGCCTTCGACGTCATCGTCGGAGCCGGCCCGTCGTTCCAAGTGGTCTACCAGCTCAATCTGACCGGCCACCCGCAGGTTCTCGTCCCGTTTGGCCTGCAGCCCAACGGCCTGCCACGCAGCCTCTCTCTGATCGGGCCCGCCTTCTCGGAAAGTCTGCTCCTAGCCGTGGCGTGGGAGATCCAGAAGAAGACCAAGCAGACCCTCCTAAGGCCCGACCTGCGGCAGTGGGAGTGACGTTCATGTGGGTGTCAGGCAAGTAGGATGGTCATTGCGGCCGTAAGCTTGCTGAGCGGAATGTTCTGCTCTGCCACATCTCCAGCTCCTTTGCACGGCGTCTGGATCACAAATGTCGCCTCGAACAGTATGCGGTCCAAAGGGGACGTAGCCGAAACGATCGCCATCTGCCGGCGCAACGGCGTCAACGCCGTCTTTATAGTTGTTTGGAACAACGGTCTCACCACGTATCCAAGCACGGTTTTGGAGCGATACATTGGTGTCAAGCAATCGCCCGTCTACAAAGGGTTCGACCCTCTCGGCGAGTTTGTCCGGCAGGGACACCAAGCTGGGATCAAGGTCCACGCCTGGTTCGAATACGGATTTTCCCATCATTACGGGGCCGATGAGGATGTGTGGGCTAAGAAGTACCCGGAATGGAACGGTCGGACAATAGACGGGAAGAACCTTGTCAAGAACGGCTTCGCTTGGTGGAATGCACTCGACCTTCGCCCACAAAAGTTTCTCCGGGAGATTGTCTTAGAAGTAGTCCAGAAGTACGATATCGACGGTGTCCAAGGCGACGACCGCATGCCCGCTTTGCCTGCCGAAGGTGGTTACGACGAGCAGACTCTGGCGGCGTTTCATCATGAAACTGGTTCTTTGGGAAAGCCCGAAAAGGAGGATAAGACGTGGATCCAATGGCGCTGCGATCGGCTAAGCAGCTTTGCTCGGGCAATCTACGAGGATGTGAAAAAGGCCAAGAAGGACTGCTTGGTGAGCTGGGCACCAAGCATCTATCCATGGAGTAAAGATGAGTACTTGCAGGATTGGCCAACTTGGCTACGCTCTGGATGTGCCGACTTTGTCGTTCCTCAGGTGTATCGATACAATGCTGCGGACTATGACGCGACGCTTAGCGAGCTACGCGGGCAATTGTCGGAGTCTGATATGCACAGGGTCTTTCCGGGCATGCTGACTGCTCTTGGCTCTGGCTACCGGGCCACGCCATCGTTTCTTGCCCATATGAAGCAATCAAATAGCCGCCTTGGCTTCAAAGGAGAGTGCCTCTTCTATTTCGAGTCTTTGAGACATAGCGGCGAACGTGCTTGCCAGGCTCACTTCCCAATGCAAAAGTCATGAAAGATCCGGTCGACCACGTCCGGAGTCGCCGTTTCGCCGGTGACCTCGCCCAAGGCCCTGGCCGCTGACCGCAGTCCCACGGCCGCCAGATCGTCTGGCACCGGCGACCGAAGGGTGGCCACAACCTCCATAAGTGCACGCTGCGCCTGCTCGAGGAGCGGGACATGGCGGGGAAGGACGAACGGCTGCTCTCCGGCTGCCGAGCCCGCGTGAGCGGCAATCAACTCGATCACTGTAGAAACGCCCTGGCCCGTCGCTGCGCTGACCGGCAAGCCCGGGCCAGCCACGTGCTCAAGGTCGCACTTGTTGGCGATCAACTGCTTAGGCCGACCAATGGCAGCGAAGGTGGCCGCGTCCTCAGATGTCAGCCCCAATGAGGCGTCGTATATATACAGGACGAGGTCAGCGTCGGCGACGGTCTCCCGTGTCCGGCTGACGCCGATGGCTTCGACTAGGTCGTCCGACTCGCGCAGCCCCGCCGTGTCAATCAGCCGGACCAGCACACCGCTGATTTGAACCGACTCGTGCAAGGTGTCTCGAGTCGTCCCGGGAACCGGAGTCACGATCGCCCGGTCTGCCTGGAGCAAGGCGTTAAAGAGAGACGACTTGCCCGCATTGGGCCTCCCAGCCAAGACAACTGACATACCGGTGTGGGCCAACCGCGAAGCCTGGGCGGTGGCCAGCAGATCCTCGATCCGACCAACCGACTCTAATATTCGGTTAGCCAGCCCCTCGCGGTCGAGTTCGCCGACCTCCTCGCCAAAGTCTGTGCTGGCCTCGACGGCCGCCAACTGGCCAAGGACCTCGTGCCGCAAGGCCACGCACATCTGCGACAACCGACCCTCACGGAGCAGCCGCCCTTGGCGCAGTGCCGACTGGGACTGGGCCTCGACCAAAGCTCGGACGCCCTCGGCTTGCGTCAAGTCAAGCCGACCGTTCAGGAACGCCCGCAAAGTGAACTCCCCTGGCTCGGCCATTCGCGCTCCGGCCTGGCAGCACGCCTCGACCAATGCCGCCACCGACGCTGCCGAACCATGGACACTCATTTCGACTGTTTCTTCCCCCGTATAGGAGGAGCCGGCAGAAAAGGGAAGCACCAGGCCGTCGTCACCGTGGGAAAACGCGCCATAGACCGCCCGTCGCGCTTCCACCACGGTGGGCCAGGGCGTAAAGACAGCGGCAGCGACCCGATAGGCGGCCGGCCCGCACACCCGCACGACCGCTACGGCTCCGCCGACAGCGGTGATCGGAGCGACGATCGTCTGGGCCAAACGGTCGACCATGCGTTGCCGTTTCTACCTGGAATCAGGATTCAGCACGTTTCGGCAGGGTCGTCCACTTGCCGATCCGGTACTCGTCTAGCGCAAGCCCGCCGCAAGGCGAGGGACCTTAAGTACAGAGGATATGATGGGAAACGTGAGACTCCAAGACCAGATCGTCAGGATGACCCAACGGGCGCTTGCGGACTTGGTCCGCAGCGTCGAGGCCATCGAGCCGGACAAACAGGACTGGCGCCCGGCCGAGCACGCCCGCAGCGCCCTGGACCAACTCCGCGAAGTCGCGGTCGTACCGCGATTCCACCTGATGCTGCTGCGCGACGGCCACATGCCGACCGGCGAAGACCACGCTGGCTTCCGCCAGGAGGCTGCCAAGCTGTCGACCGTGTCCGACGCCATCATGGCCGCGCGGAACAGCACCAACGACCTATGCGAATTGATCGCCACCTTCCCCGACGACCGGCTGGAAGAGGAGATCACCCTGCCGTTCGGCGGGGGCATGCACGTCAGCATGGCCGATGTGCTCACCATCCACTATTGGAACATGGTCTATCACCACGGCCAGGTCAACTACATCCAGACCCTGTATGGGGACAAGGAGATGCATTGACTAGGCCCTTGATTTCCCTGCATTTGAACCTGAACAGCAGGGAATCAGCCGCGAGGTCTGAGCCAGTGGACCCACTTTTCCGAGAATGTCCTGGGGTCCCTTGACAGCGTCTAGGGCCCCTGGTATCATCCCAGTCCGCCACCAACAACGGAGGCGGCGACCTGCGGGTCGAGAGCATTTTGAAAGTCGCATAGTGGTCAGTGGACTGCGCGTAAAAAACACTGATTGAGAACTTCAGAATTTAAGCTACTGAAGGCATGCGGTGAATGCCTAGGGACAAGTTGCCGAAGAAGGACGCGCAAGCGGCGAAACGCCGCGGGGAGCTGCACGAAAGCGATGATCCGCGGATATCCGAATGGGGAAACCCGGCGAGAGTCATGTCTCGTCACCCACGCCTGAACACATAGGGCGTGAGGAGGGCACCAGGTGAACTGAAACATCTAAGTAGCCTGTGGAAAAGAAATCGAAGAGACTCCGTAAGTAGCGGCGAGCGAACACGGACCAGCCCAAACCAGCCGGCATGCCGGCTGGGGTTGTAGGGCCTCCACAACCTCCCTTTCACTCTTGGCGTTGGCGAAAGCCAGCAGCCATGGAGTGAGAGGCGGTTGAAAAGAAGACTAGGTAAGGTTTAGAAGAAGAGAGTTGGAAAGCTCCGCCATAGAGGGTGATAGCCCCGTATTATAAAGATCTTCCAGATTCAGGAGGTACCTGAGTAGCGCGGAGCACGAGGAATTCCGCGTGAACCCGCCCGGACCACCGGGTAAGGCTAAGTACAACTTGTCACCGATAGTGCATCCAG
>JAFDWT010000040.1 GCA_018268335.1 Armatimonadota bacterium
CTACTTCCGCACGACGGACGTCACTGGAACGCTGAACCTGCCGGAAGGCGTCGCCATGGTCATGCCGGGCGAGAACGTCGTCATGACGGTCGAGCTGATCGCTCCGATCGCCATGGAAGAAGGCTCCAAGTTCGCCATCCGTGAGGGTGGCCGAACGGTCGGCGCCGGCAACATCGTCAAGGTCACAGAGTAAAGTCTCCTTGGCTCACGGCCCCGCGCCCCACCCGGGCGCGGGGCCGTTTTTGTTTGGCTTCGGCACATGTGCTTGATCGGCGTTACCAGGCGTTACAACGCGCTTGACTTGGACTTCGCTTGACATAGACTCGATGTATCGGGCGCGTTTGTGCCTGGACACCTCATTGAGAAGAGGATAAGACAATGAAAAAACTCATCTTGCCCATCGTGGCAACGGCATTGAGTGCAGCCTCGTTTGGCAGCTACTTCAATGATTTTGAGTCGCCAATCGGTGCTGAATGGAGCACCTCGACGACTTCGTCCTTCAACGGCACAACGATCCTGGGCCGATTTTCTAATGACACCGCCACGCTGACCTTGAACGGATTCAACGCCGGCGACATGGTGACTGTTGGCTTCCATGCGTATATCCTGGACAGCTGGGACGGAAACGTAGGTGGTGTTGGGCCTGACCGGTTCACTTTCAAGATTGACGGCGTCAACAAGCTGGACACTACGTTTTCGAATGTGAACGGGTACGACCAATCATATCCCGACCCTTACCTGGGGGGAAGTCATCCTCGTTACACCGGTGCCGATGACACCGACGCGGGCGGACTCCCGGGCGGCTTCTACGGCAACTCCCTGTACATCTTTGGCGGAGCCAACAATGGCTCCTTCAATGCCGTTGCCACCGGTAGCTCGATGACGTTCACGTGGATGGGCTCGAACCTGCAAGGCGTCGGCGACGAGTCTTGGGGCCTGGACAATGTTTGGGTGCGGACGGAGTCCGTTCCCGAGCCGGCGACGATGACGGTTCTCGCTCTCGGCGGCCTGCTGGCCGCTCGACGCCGCAAGGTCTGATTGATCCAATCAGTCAGCAAGCCTCGGCCCATGTGCTCTTCCTGAGGGAGCATGTGGGCCGCTTGAATATTAGCCAGGCACCCAGACGAGGGTGAAGCCGTCGTAGCCCTTCTTGCCGACAGTCTGGATTGATGTCGCCACCAAGTCGTCACGCTCAGCCAAATCGACGTGTGCTTGCCGGACACCGTCTACATCGGCGTCGCCCGTCTGCGGGTCGACGACCCGACCGCCACGCACAACATTGTCGATAACGATCAGGCCGCCTGGGCGCGTGAGCTTGACAGTCGCCTCCAAATATGCCGGGATGTTGCGCTTGTCGGCGTCGATGAAAACGAGGTCGAAGTGGCCTGTGACCGAAGGGAGGTTGTCCAGAGCCGCGCCGACCCAGACCTTGACCTTGTCGCCCACACCGGCCGACTTCAGGTTGGCAAGGGCGACTTCCGCGTGGTGCGGGTCATATTCCAGCGTGATCAGCTCGCCGTCGGCGGGTAGGGCGGAGGCCATCCAGGTCGTGCTGTAACCGCCCAATGTGCCGATTTCCAGGATCCGCTTGGCCCGCAGCATCTTGGCGAAGATATAAAGCTGCTTGCCCTGGCAGGCCGAGACGGCGATCGGCGGCAGGCCGCCAGCCGCTGTCGCTTCGTTGATAGCGTCGTATTGCGGGCCAGCCTTGACGACAGTTTCCTCAAAGAAAGCGTCCACTGCATCCCAAGTTTCTTTGTCCATTGCAGTAGATTCTAGCTTGTGCCCACGGGCTTCATGGCGATACTCCTCCATTGCGCCCTTGGCGAGCTTTGCGTGGCAGCTCCGGATTTTTCACGCCGAGGACGCTAAGAGCGCAATGTAGCTAAGTGCGCGACGCGGTATAGCAGACAAGTCCAGGTATGTCGAAGAACCGGTCGGTCGGCCCTTCGTAGGTCATGCCGATTTTCTGCATGATCTTGAGAGAGGCGATGTTAGGTTCAAAAGCGACCGCGATCACTTTCGGATGCCATTCCAGGCCCACTTGCAGCATCACTTCCGCGACCTCGGTGCCGTAACCCTGCCCCCAGAATTCGCGGCCAAGGTGCCAGCCGATCTCGTATTCGTCTTCCATATCTTCGAATCCAGAGGAGTGCTTGGTTTTCAAGCACAGCCCGGTGCCAATGGGCGTTGCATCACCTTCGCGTTCGACGGCCCAGTAGGCAAAGTACGGGTCACTTTCGGCTCGGGCTCGGATCCGCTCGATCCTGGCTGCCTGCTCTTCTCGGGTTTCTTCTCTAGGCGGGCCGCCAAGGTACTTGGTGACCTCGGGGTCACCGTAGATGGCCAGGGAAGCGTCCACGTCGTCAAGCGTCCAGTCTCGAACCACGATCCGCTTGTGGGCAATTCGCATAGGCCCAAGTTTGGTTCATTTTTCCGATTCTAAATCTCCGCCAGAAGGGATTATTGCAGCGATTCCCGCAGCGACCCTGGCTTCGGCGCAGGGAAGGTGCGACAATGCTATTCGTGGCAGAGCTACATGTCGGCTTGGTAGGACTCGGAAAGATGGGGGCCAACATGGCCCGGCGGTGGTCGGCCGCAGGCGTCCGTGTGGTGGCCGGAGACCCGTCGGCCGAAGCGCGGGCCAGCGTCGCTGAGGTCGCCGAGGTCCACGAGACATTAGCGGCATTGGTCGAGGCTCTGCCGTCACCACGCGTCTTGTGGTCGATGGTTCCCTCGGGGGAGCCGACCCAAGCCGTCCTCGACCACCTAGCCGACCTGGCTGCTCCCGGAGACGTGTTGGTGGACGGAGGGAACAGCGACTTTCGGGACACCCAAAAGCGCGCGTGGGTCTTTGGCGAGCGCGGCCTGCCGTTAGTCGACGTCGGCGTCAGCGGCGGGGTCTGGGGGCTGGAAAATGGCTATTGCTTGATGGCTGGTGGCACAGCCGAGGCAATCGAGGCAATCCGTCCCTTGTTGGAAAGGCTCGCACCGGCGCCGGACAAAGGATGGGCGCACGTCGGGCCGTCAGGTGCGGGCCACTACGCCAAGATGGTGCACAACGGCGTCGAGTACGGCATGATGCAGGCGTTCGGCGAGGGTTTCGGTCTGCTGGCGGCCCGGAAAGACATGGCGTTTGACCTGGCCCAGGTCGCAGAGCTCTGGCAGTCTGGCAGCGTTGTCCGCTCCTGGCTCCTAGACTTGACCGCACAAGTGTTGGCCGAAGACCAGACCCTGGCAGATGTCGCCGCGGTGGTCGCCGACTCGGGCGAGGGCCGCTGGACGGTGCGCGAGGCCATTGAGCTTGGCGTGCCGGTCCCCGTGACCGCTGCCGCCCTCATGGCTCGCCAATCCTCACAGGGTAATGACGGCTTTAGCCACAAGCTACTGGCCAAGTTGCGCCAGGCGTTCGGCGGCCATGCCGTCCAGTCGTCATGAGGGTCGTCGTCTGCGGCGTCTCTGGGGCGGGGAAGTCCGTGGTCGGCCGCGGGCTGGCCGAGCGGCTAGGCTACCCGTTTTTGGACGCCGACGAATTCCACTCCGCCGCGAACAAGGCGAAAATGTCGGCGGGGATTCCATTGGACGACAGCGACCGCTGGCCCTGGCTGGAAGCGTTGAACGGCGCTCTGCGTGACCATCCCGACGTCGTTATGGCCTGCTCGGCTCTCAAGCAGGTTTACCGAGACCGGTTAGCGGCGGGCATCCCGGACGTTCGTTGGGTGGCACTTGTCGGGAGTCGCGAGGTCTTGCACCCTCGAATGGCAGCAAGGGTCGGGCACTTCATGCCTCAGTCTCTGCTGGATTCTCAGTTGGCAGCGTGGGAACCGCCACAGGAAGGCATCACAGTCGATGTGGCCAGAAGACTTGAGGACATTGTCGAACAGGTCGTCCAGGCACTTCGGTGAATGGTGCTCCGGTCTGGCCGCATTGTGGGGTCTGGATTTGAACCATGGGGCCTCAACGCGGCAGACCGGAATTCGAGAATTCCCGAAACCCGACTTGCCGCAATAGAACCAGGATGCCACCACCAGAGCCAAGCGGTGCGGCCAAGTCGGGGCACCCCACATTTGTATGCTCATCAGGCCGAAACAACTCGTCGTTCACAGCGGGCCAAGAACACCGGGTCAACCGTTGCCCCCAGCCCCACTGCATCCGGCAAGACCGCGTCGCCATTTACATGCACCATGCCACCCAGAATTGGATCCTCCGAGTGCGAGTGGAACGAGTCCAGGTCGAACCACTTGAAGACTTCTTGCGAGCTAGCTAAGTGGCTCGCGGCAGTCGCGCCAAGCCGCGACTCCACCATGCCGCCGTGCATGCAGGCGGCGCCGAACTTGGCGGCCACGAGCCCGATGTTGCGGCCGTTGTGCAGGCTGCCGCACTTGCTGAGCTTGACGTTCAACAGTCCGCACACCTTGTCCTTGAGCAGGTACCAGGCGTCGCGGTCGGTGAAGACCGACTCGTCCGCCATCACCGGCACCGGCGAAGTCTGGTGGAGCCATTGCAGGCCCTTGAGTTCGTAGCGGGCGACAGGTTGCTCGCAGAATTCGATGTCGAAGGCTGAAAGGTCGTCAAGCAGGTCCTTGGCCGTCTCGGCGTCATAGGCTTGGTTAGCATCGACACGCACCCGGACGGCAGCGGGAATGGCATCTCGGACCGCGTTGACCCGCGCCAGGTCATTGGCCGGGCCGTCGCCGAGCTTGATCTTCACCGCACCGTAGCCGCCGGCGACAAAGTTGACCGCTTGCTCAGCCGCCTCGTCGGGAGCGACGATGGGAACAGTCAAGTCTGTCGGCATGCGCCGGGCCTTTCCTTGCAGAAGCTCGACCAACGGCTTGCCGGCCTTCTGCGCCTCGACGTCGTTCAGGGCCATGTCAAGGGCGCTCCGGGCCGTCGCTTGTCCGGCCAAAGCGCTTTCCATCATTGATGCGGCTTCGATGTTTGAATCAAAAGTCTGGCCGACCAAGAACTGAGCGAGGTCCTCACAAGCAGCGAGGCAGGTACTTTGCGTCTCGCCGTTGATGGACCGCAAGGGCGCGGCCTCGCCCCACCCGACAAGTCCACTGGCGTCAATGACGCGGACAAAGACAAGTTCGGCGTCGCGGGTCACCATGGTGGCGATCCGGAACGGCTTGCGGAGTGGAATCTCCGCTTTGAAGATTTCGACTTGGACTGGCGACAGGCTCAAGAACCGGACTTTACCGTCGGATAGACCCTTTCAATACCCTTGATCAGGACTCCGGCCATATCTCTAGGCACGCCTTCGGCCACCTGACCTTTGATGCTCGTGCCAAGAACACCCCGGGCGATGACGGTGGCGGCGAGGGCCGAGCCCGCCTCTGCGGCATGGTTCCCGTCGCCCATAAAAAGGTCCTGGCGCTTCTGTTGAGCCAAGACGAAGTCCCAGACTCGACCGACCGGAATGACGTTGGCCTTGGTCGCGTCGGCAATCTCGCGGTAGATCCCTTCGATGTATGCCGTCTCGTCGATCCCACGCCGCGGCCATTCGGCAAAGAAGTAGACCTTGCTCCCTTTCTCTCTGGCCGTGCTCGACAGCTTCCTTGCCGCGTCCTGCGAATAGCGGATCTTGTGCGACATGCTGATCATCTGCGCCTGCAACACGACAGCATAGGGCCCCGCCTGGAGAGACTTGGTTACTCGCCCGTCGTTCAGAGCGTCGTCCAAGTGCCCACAGCCGAAGTACTTCGCTTGCCAATTGAACTCCGGCGCCACTTTGTTCAAGAGCGCCACTGTCTTGGCGGGAACATCGTTGTTGCCGGTCAGGCTGTTCCCAACAAAGACGACGGTGCGGGTGGGAACAGCGATAAGGGCGGCGACAACGGGAAGGATCATGGTTCAAATGGCCACGTGGGCAGTGTCTTGGCGAGCGGTTTGTCAGTGCGGTAGCCGAGTTCGTACTCGGCTTGGACAAGGGTGTGAATCTCGTGGGTGCCTTCGTAAATCATCGCGCCGCGCGCGTTGCGCATATAGCGCTCTACCGGGAACTCGTCGCAATAGCCATAAGCGCCATGGATCTCCACGGCCTTGTTGGCGGCGTCAAAGGCGGCGGCGCAGTTCACCCATTTGGCCATCGAGACCTCCTTGGTGTGGCGCTGGCCCGAGTTCTTCATCCAGCCCACCTTTTGGTAGAGCAAGCGGCCGATCTCGCGGCCTTGCACCATGCTAGCGATCATTTGCTGGACGAGCTGCTTGTTCGCTATCGGGTCGCCCTGCACCTTGCGGTCTTTGGCGTATGTGAGACTGGCGTCCAGGCAGGCTTGGATCAGGCCGACGGCCCCAGCCGCCACCGTGTACCGGCCATGGTCGAGAGCCGACATGGCGACCTTAAAGCCGTCGCCCTCTTCGCCGATCCTGTCGGTAACCGGGACTTTGAGGTTGTCGAAGAAGATTTCACCGGTGTTACCAGCGCGGACGCCCAGCTTGCCCTTGATGGCCCGGCTGCTGAATCCAGGTGCCGACCGCTCGACGACGAAGGCCGCATGGCGGGCTTTGGCGTCACCCCCCGCCAGCTTGGCCACGACCAGAAAGCGGTCGGCATAGTCGGCCAGGCTGATCCACGTCTTTTGGCCGTTCAACACGTAATGGTCACCGACACGCTCGGCGGTGGTGGTCATGCCCATGACGTCGGAGCCGGCGTTCGGCTCAGTCAAACCGAACGCGCCAATCGCCGCGCCGGTCGCCAAAGTCGGCAACCAGCGGGCCTGCTGTTCGGCGGTCCCCCATTGCATCAAGGTCATGCTGTGCAGTCCAGTGTGGACGCTCATGACGACGCGCGCTGTGCTGTCTGCGCGCTCTAGTTCTTCGCAAACGATGCCCAAAGCAATGTAGTCCGCCCCCATACCGCCGTGCTTTTGGGGCAAACAGACTCCAAGCAAGCCGGCTTCGCCCATCTTTTTGAGGGTCGTGGGGTCGGAAGTGTGGGTCCGGTCGAGTTCCTTGACGGTCGGGACGACAACTGACTGGCCAAACTTGTGGGCGGCTTCCTGAATGAGCTCGTGCTCGGCGTTGAGGGCGAAGTCCATGGGTTCCGAGATTCTACGGGCGCAGAAGCTCGGCCCTGAGGACCGGGCGTTATCAATTGGTGCACCAGCAGGGAAACTGTGCTAAAGTGGAAACTATGGTGGCTGACCAGCTAGACGATGTCTTCATGGCCTTGTCAGACCCGGCGCGGCGGTCGATGCTGACGCACTTGTCGGCTGGAGAACTGACTGTCGGCGCACTGGCCAAGCCGCTCAACCTCTCATTGCCAGGTGCCCTCAAGCACTTGCGCTCGCTGGAGCGGGCGGGACTGGTGGACACCCAAAAGCGCGGTCGGACTCGCTACGTCCGGGGTAGGGAAGAGACCATGCGAGACGCCTCCGCCTGGATGCAGTCGACGGCGTCCAACTGGAAGTCGGCGCTGGATAGGTTCGAGAAGGTTCTCATGCAGGAGGAGACAGGTGCCGCACCTCGCGACTGAATTCGTCAATGACTCGACAGTCCGACTGACTTACAGCCTGGCGGCACCAGTCGCCCGCGTCTTTGGCATGTGGGCCGACTCGCGCCTGTTCGAATCGTGGTTCTGCCCGGGCGAGCCCTGGGAGTGTTCCTTGCCAGCCTATGATTTCCGCCCTGGCGGCGCCTACCGTGTGCACATGCTCGCACCCGACAAGGACGTCTACGAGCTGTTCGGCGAGTTCCAAACCATCGAGCACGAGCAGTCGATTGTCTTCAGCTGGAACTGGGAAGACAGCCCGACGCACCCTGAACCTTCCTTGGTGGACATTCGCCTAGAGCCAAGCGCTGCGGGCACCAAGATGGTGCTGACGCACAGCCGGTTCCTAAGCGAACTCTCTCGAGGCCGCCACGAAGAAGGCTGGGGACACTGCATCGGGCGGCTGGAAAAGGCTCTGGAAACAGACTAGCCGGCAAACCGCCAGTCTGACAGCACGGCTTTTGGCATGGGCTCCTTGTGCAGATAGGCTCGTAAATAGGCGATTGGGATCGAACCGGTCTGCAGCACCGTGTCGTGGAACTGCTTCTCGGTCATCTTGCTCGGAACGAGTTCGTTGTGTAGAGCACGGATTTGCAGGCCGCCGATCAGATAAGCGAGTTGGTAGAGCGGTGGATAGTCGCCGGCGAACGACCGGCGCACCTCGGCTTCGGCGTTGCGGCGCTCGTGGCCGACTTGGTCGACAAGCATGTCGACACACTGCTCAGGCGTCATTTGGCCCAAGTGGTACTTCAGTGAGAAGACGATCCTGGCGCAGCGGTGCGCCCGCCAGAAGAGCATGCCCATCTTCTCCTCGGGCTTGCTAGCGAAGCCGAGGTCCCACAGCCGGAGTTCCCAGTAGAGCGCCCAGCCCTCAACCCAGAACGGCGTTCCGAACGGGTAGCGGTAGGGATGGTAGCGCTCCTGCATGAACCCCTGCAGGTGGTGGCCAGGGATCAGCTCGTGCTGGACGGTCGCGCGAGAGAAGTAGCGGTTGTTGCCGCGGAGGCTCATCAGCTTGGCCTCGTGCGCCATTTTGTCGGTGGGGAACGAGACGATGATGGATTCGCCGCCGAGGAAGAACGGGTTTTTGAGCTGCGCTTCAGCGGACATCATCTCCATCCGCCAATCTTCTTTCGCCAGTGCGGGAATAGTGACGAGGTCGCGGGCTTCCAGAAACTCCACGGCTTCTTGGGCCAGCTCACGGATCATGGCGGGCTGGTCGCCTGGATCGACGTGCATCTGCTTGACCTTTTCAATGGCCTCTTTCCAGTCCTTGCAGCCCATCTCTCTGGCGGCCTTGGTCATCTCGGCATGGCACCAGGCGAGCTCGCGCTCGCCGATGGCGACCAGCTCTTCTGGCGTGTAGGGGATGCGCTCGGCGGCCAGGTCGCTCATCAGCGCGTCACGCCCGACGGGATCGCCAACCAGGGACTCCCGATCGTCCGCCGGGAGCTTCAGGATCTTCTCCCGGACATTGTTCTTGAACTTGTCGAGCGCCTCTTTGGCGGCTTTGTACGGTTCTTGACACCACCATGTAAAGGTTGGGTCGTAGCCGGTATAGAAGCCGTACCAATGCTGCATCGCCGACTCCGCACGGTTGACGGCCCGCACGACGCGGCTAGCGACACCAGCGGTGGGCTTGGACTTCTCCATGGCTGCCAGAGCCTTGTCGCAGGCGACCGGCACTGTGGCGAGCAGGTCGGCGGCGCGGCTGGCGACCACCTTCTTGGCTCGGAGTTGGTCTTCGTCCAATTGGGTCAAATCCGAAAGCAGGGGGAAGTGGTGGAGAGCCTCGTCCCATCGCCCACGGTCAAGATCGAGGTCACGCAGGTTCTTTTCGAGCTCGTTGGCCATCAACAAGTGGTCCAATTTGCCGTCCCGGTCGAGCTTGCTGGGGTCGATTTTGGCGACCAGGCCCTGTTGCTCCGTGTAGTAGGCCCGCCATCTCGCGGTAGTCGCCGGCAGCAGGTCGTGCGGCCAGGTCCGTCGCAAGCTGTTAAGGTCGGCCGAATAGCGCTCGATCAGTTGAACCATTGTCGTGTCCAGGGCGTAGGCTTGGGCGGCTGCCATGGCGAGCAGTCCGGCCAACGCGAAGGCGCGTCCCATGGCCTGGCAGGCTACCAGCTAGAATGGCGCACATGCCAGAACTACCCGAGGTCGAATCCGTCCGGCGGCTGGCCGACCGGCTTCTAGTTGGCAACACAATTTCGACCGTGGAGGCAGTTCCGGACGACATAGTCTACGAGACGCCAGCGGCCATGGTCGCCCAGGCGCTCTTGGGGGCACAGGTGACGGGTACGGGACGAAAAGGGAAGGTGTTCTGGTGGCTGCTCGGAGACCGAGGGACGCTTTTTGGCCATCTGGGCATGTCAGGCTGGATACGAGAGACTGGCTCTGATAGCAAGCGTCTGGTCTCGCATGGCGACAAGCCGCTCGACGACGCCAACGGCAGGCCGCGGTTCTTGAAGCTGTCGGTTGGCGTTTCGGACGACAGGAAGCTGGCTTTCACGGACGGTAGGAGGCTAGCCCGAATTTGGCTAGGCAGCAACCCAAGCGACGACCGCAGGGTCAAATCTTTGGGGCCAGACGCCTGGACGGATGACTTGGACATCTTGAACCTCATGGCAAGCAAAGCGCCAGTGAAGTCGCTTCTTCTCGACCAGTCCCGGTTTGCCGGAGTCGGCAATTGGGTGGCCGACGAAGTGCTGCTGATGGCCGGCATCAGCCCGCACCGCACCGGCGCGTCGCTGAGCGCCAAGGAATGTGAAGAAGTCGGCAGGGCCATCAAGACAGTGCTGGACGTCGCCGTTGCCGCCGACGCCGACCCGGCCCACTACCCTGAGGACTGGCTGTTCCACGTCCGCTGGGGCGGAGGGAAGGGGCCGGTCACCCTGCTCGGGCAGGAAGTCCGCCGTGACACCATAGGGGGGAGGACTGCCGCATGGCTACCCGCACGGCAACGCTGATCTGTGCGGCGCTTCTGCTGGTCGGTTGCGCGCCCAAGCCCGAACCCGTCACGGCACCGGTCGTCAAACGCGAGGTCTACAAACCAAAGCCCGCCGACGAACAGCGCAAGTTTGTCCGCCCTCAGTTTCGCAAGACCGTGATCCTGGTTTACCACGACATGGTTCTCAAGCGAGACAAGGACGCCCTTTGGTTCGACTGTACGCCGGCTGAACTCACCAAGCAGATCGAAGAGATGGAGAAGAAGGGTGTGAAGTTCGTCAGCCTCGCCGCTGTCGAAGACGAGCTTTTTGGCGGTGCGCAGCCGCAAGGCCCACAGGTCGCGATCACTTTTGCCGACAACTATCTCGGTTTCGCCAAGTACGGCTGGCCCATTTTGCGCAAGCGTAGCATCCCGGTGACGATGTTCGTACATACCGACTTTGTCGGCGACACGCACGGTCGACCTAAGCTGCCGTGGTTCAGACTTCTCGAGTTCGGTAGGTTCCAAATCGCCTCAGTGCAAAGCCAGACGTGCAGCCATCCCGAAGACATCACGAAGCTTACTGACAAAGAACTGAAGCACGAGATGGAGGATTCCAAGAAGGAGTTGCTCGACAAACTTGGGTTCCAGGTGCCTTATATCGCCTATCCCAACGGCAAGTACGACGAACGCGTGATGGCAGCTGCGAAAGCCGCCGGATACCGTATGGGATTCACCGAAGCCCAGAAGCCAGTCGAAGCAGCCACCGACCCGATGGCGGTGCCCCGGTACGTCCACACCAAGTGGAAGCAGGCTCTCGCCGACATCGGCGTCCAGTGAAGCTACACAAAAGCCTGTACTTTAGAGTATCGTCCCTTGCTATGAGGGTTCTTTCCGCCGCCGCCTTTGTCGGCGTGGCATGCCTTGCTTGGGCGCAAGGTGCACCAGCGACTCCCGCTCCCGCCTCGACTGTCGATGTCGCTCAAATCCTGAAGACGTTGACGCCCCGCGAGCTTGGTCCGACGACCATGGGCGGACGCATCAGCGACTTCGGCGTCTATGAAAAGGACCCGCGCATTTTCTACGTCGCCTCAGCCAGCGGTGGACTGTGGAAGACCGTCAATGCGGGCCTGACCTTCGCCCCTACCTTCACCAACGAAGCTGTGGCCGCGCTTGGCGCTGTCGCCGTCAACCAGAACAACCCTGACGACGTCTGGGTCGGCACCGGCGAGCAAAACAGCCGCAACAGCACCAGCTGGGGCGGCGGCGTCTATCGCAGCAAGGACGGCGGCAAGACGTGGACGTATTTGGGTCTCAAAGAGACCAAGCACATCAGCCACATCGTCATCGACCCCAAGAACCCTGACACCGTCTATGTCGGCGCATTGGGCCACCTGTGGGGTGAAAACGAGGAGCGCGGACTCTACAAGACGACTGACGGTGGCAAAAACTGGACACGGACCCTGGCGGTGGACAAGCGCACGGGCGTCATCGAACTCCAGATGGATCCCAAGAACCCGAACAACCTGATGTGCGCCATGTTTGAACGGTTTAGGTGGCCTTACCGCTTTGCCAGCGGCGGCCCCGGCTCGGCGATGTACCGTTCGACCGACGCAGGGAAGACCTGGCACAAAGTGACCAAAGGGTTGCCCACAGGCACGCTCGGCCGAATCGGCATCAGCTATTACCGCAAGAACCCGCGCATCGTGGCGGCGGTCGTGGAAGCTACCGAAAAGGGCGGCGTCTATCGCAGCGAGGACGGCGGCGAGTCGTGGACCTTTATGTCCAACACCAACCCCCGACCGTTCTACTTCAGCCAGATCCGCATCGACCCCAACGATGACAAGCGCATCTATTTGGGTGCGACGAACTTCCATGTGTCCGACGACATGGGGAAGACGTTCCGCGCCATGAACATCACGATCCACGTGGACTTCCACGCGATCTGGATTGACCCGGCCAACAGCAACCACTTCTTGGTCGGCGAGGACGGAGGCGTCGGCATCACGTGGGACAAGGGCGACACCTGGCAGCACGCCAACACCATGCGGGTCGCGCAGTTCTATGCAGTCGCTGTGGACAACCGCAAGCCGTACTATGTGTACGGTGGCCTGCAGGACAACGGCACGTGGGCTGGCCCGACCCAGACCAAACGGAACGGCGTTGGATTCTTCGACTGGTACAACGTCGGCGGCGGCGACGGGTTCCACGTCCAGGCCGACCCTGAGGACTGGCGCTGGGTTTACTCCGAGAGCCAGGGTGGCGGCATGGTCCGCTACAACCAGGAGTCGGGTGAGACACGGTTTATCCAGCCTCGAGTCACCGGCCTCAGGCCGCGTTTCAACTGGAGCACGCCGATCATCCTTTCGCCGCACAACTCGGCGACTCTGTACGTCGGTGGCAACTACCTGTTCCGTAGTGTCGACCGTGGCAACCGTTGGGAAGCCGTTAGCCCGGATCTCTCGACTAACGACCCCGAGAAGTTGAAGTCCCGAGCAGGCGTCACGCCGGAGGACACTGGCGCTGAGCGGCACTGCACGATCACGACTGTCAGCGAATCGCCGCTCAAGCGCGGTGTTCTTTGGGCGGGGACTGACGACGGGCTCTTGCACGTCACCGAAGACGACGGCAAAACTTGGACCGAAGTGGGCAAGAATTGCCCGGGCCTGCCCAAGTTCACTTGGTGCAGCCGGATCATCGCCTCGAACTTCGTCCTCGGTCGAGCCTACGCCACCTTTGATGGGCACCGCAACGACGACTATGAGACGTATGTCTACTCGACCGAAGACTTCGGCAAAACCTGGACGCGCTTAGCCACCAACCTGGGCCCCGACAACAGCGCCTACGTGATCAAGGAAGGCACTGTGAACCCGTCGTTGCTTGTCCTCGGCACGGAAGTCGGCATGTATGTCTCGCTGGACAAGGGCGCCAACTGGACGAAATTCGGCAAGGACTCCGGTTTCCCGACCGTGCGCGTCGACGACGTCGTCATCCATCCGCGCGAGAAGGATCTCGTGGTCGGCACCCACGGGCGCGCTATCTGGATCGTCCCGTTCGCCGCGATGGAGGCTCTGAGCAAGGAGAACATGGACAAGGACGTCTTCCTGGTCCCGCCGACGACTGCCTATCTGCTCGGCATGACCGGCAGCCCAGATTGGGAAGGCAACAACGTCTGGTACTCCCAGAACACCCAGCCCGGCACGCTGATCTACTACTGGCTGAAGTCCGACACGCCGGACAAGAAGGCCAAGGTGACGATCACCGACGCCGGTGGTGGGCCGATCACAACGCTCAACGGCACTGGCAACGCGGGCCTGAATGTCGTCCGGTTCACACCAGGCCGCCGCGGAGGCCGCAGCGGCGACTTTACGGTGACACTGACCGCAGGCACCAAAGAAGCCAAGGCCAAGCTGACGGTCGAAGACCTCAGCCGCGCATTCGACAGCGACATCAATATCCGCTAAGCCTGCACACTCCCTTGTCTCGGTGTCATATGCACCGAGACAAGGGAAAATCCACCACCCCATCGTTCGAGTCAGCAGGCAAGGGGCCTTCGTGATCGGTAGTTGTCATAATCACGATTATCAGAAGATAATGAGTGCTTGCCAAGAGGGGCTGCTCCTTAAACGAGAAATCGCATCACATTTGGGCGCTGAGGATTTGGAGTAGGTCGTCGCCCTCGTTTTCTGCGTCTGCTTTCGTCCACGCGCAGTACCAACGGATCGGAATCTCGTCGCGTAACCCCATGTCTTTGATGGCACCTGTGACCGGTAGTCCTTGCTTTGGTTTGAAGGCTCCAAGACCGACTTTGGCCAGTGCGCCTTCAAATATCTCAGTATTGGCCTTGAAAGATATATAGACGCGGAAGACCTCCGACGGGCCCTGGCGACGCTGCTCGTCCCTGAACAGAAGGACTCTTTTCAGAGCAGCAGTCTTGAAATAACTCAGTTTCCAGCCGGTGCCTTTGAAATTTTCGATGGCTTTGTACGGCTTCCCCAGAACCTTCTCATATTCAGCGTAAGGCTTATTGAGCAACGGCAGTATTGAAAACCCCGCTGCCGATGTGCCGTCGCTGGACGGAGCCAATGGCCGCGAGGAAGGATCCGAGGCCGTCTCAACCGTTAAGACGTCGTTGCCGCCATGCTTTGCATCCTTTTCGGCCCAACTTGCATACCAGTTGTAAGCCGATCCGCTCAAATTCGCCGCCTTGCGCAAGGGGCTGTCGCCAACGTCAGCGTTCGGCAAGCCCAAGGCAGCCAGCGCCGCCTTGGCCGACGTTGTCCCGGGCTTGTACTCAAACTGGATAGCAAAGACAACGTTGGGGCCGACCTTCATGTTAGGGTCACGATATACGAGGATCTTGGCAGAAGATTGGTGGACAAACGTATATCGTGCCCATCCTGTCCCTTGCCAGTTCTCTTCGACGCCCTTGGCGGCACCGAGGAACGCTGTGTATGCACCGAACTGCTTGTTCAGCATGCTCGGCAAGTCGACTTGAGCTGACTGAGAAAGTGCCGACAGTGCAACAAGAGCGGAAGTCAATACCACAGCACGAGTCTATCTGTGCTCCACGAGAGCTTCGAGTCAATTTGGGCTAAGTTAGTTCTGCCGGCTGGTATTTGGTCAATTTGGCCTATTTCGACAATAGTCTCATTAGATCAAGACAATAATATGCTTTGTATGGGCCACGAGTCAGCGGTCTACAAGGCGCTCAGCGATCCGACCAGGCGGTCGGTGCTGAAGCACTTGGGCCAGGGCGAGATGACGGCCGGTGAGCTGGCGTCGAAGTTCGAACTCACCGCACCGACTGTCTCTCACCACCTGGGTGTCCTCCGGGAAGCCGGCTTGGTGCGCGTCCGCCGCGAAGCTACGACGCTCCACTACTCGCTCGACACCACCGTCTTCCAAGACCTGCTCGCTGCGCTTATGGACCTGATGCCCAACAATCCGGGAGAAAAGAGTTGATCAAGAACCGCGTCTTCGTGTGGGGTGGACTTATCATCCTCGCCACTGTCCTCTACACCATCATGGTGTTGCCGTCGCTGCCCAGCCAGATCCCCACCCATTGGGGGATCGACGGCAAACCAGACCGCTTCAACGACCGGTCGACGGGCGCGTGGTTCTTGCCCGGCATCATGGCTGCTCTCTGGTTGTTCCTCATGGCCGTGCCCGCCATGTCGACAAAGACGAAATCGATCGCTAACTTCCGCGAAGTGTGGGACCTGACGGTGATCTACATCTTGGCCTTCATGGCCTTGATCCACCCGATCACCCTGTCCGGCCCGATCAACGGGCTCGACGTGGTCCGCTTTATCATGGCGGCGGTGTGCTTGTTGTTCACCTTGATCGGCAACATGTTGGGCAAAACGACCCCCAACTACTTTATGGGCATCCGGACGCCTTGGACCCTAGAAAGCCCAGTCGTCTGGGAGCGCACCCACCGGCTGGCGGCACGGCTGATGGTCGGCGGCGGCGCGATCGGCTTCGTCCTCAGTCTGTTCGGCTTCTACTGGCTAGGACTTCCCCTCGTCATCGTCGCCACCCTGTGGCCGGTCGTCTACTCCTACATACTGTACAAGAAACTGAACATCGGCGACGTCAGCCAGTCTTGAACTGCTTGCCGCGCAGGTTCTCGTAAGCCTTCTTCTGCTTCTCGTCCAGAGTGGATTTGACGAGTTGCAGGAAGTCGGCCTGCAGGTCGCCAATCTGCTTCTGGATTGGCTTGAGTTCGCTTTCGTGGCTCTTCAGAGCGTTGTTCGCTTCAGTCTGGCGAGCCTTGGCTTCGGCCTCGTCCTTCGGTTTGGTGTTCTTGTACTTTTCGAACAAGGGCTTCAGGGCCGCCTGCTCGATCGCAGCACCTTTCTTGGTCAGCTCTTGAGCCTTCTTGGAATTCGTGTCCCAGCGGCTGCGCAGGCTTTTTGTCTGAGCGTCTGAGAGTCCGATTACTTTGCCGACTCGCGGATCCAAGAGGGCCAGGTCTCCGGCACCTTGGATCGTGATCTCGCGAAGCCGGGTCAGCTGCGCCGCACCGAGACCCGAGAGGATCTGAGACTTGAGTTTGTTCTGCAAGGTGCTGAGCTTATCGGTGGGCGGCTTGGCGTTCGGGTCGGATTCCTTTGCTTTGGCGTAGGCAGCATCAAGCACCTTGAGCTCACTATTGAACTTGTCTGCCTCAGCGTTCATCGACTTCCGCTGGTCTTCCGTGATGCCCATGTCCTTTTGGACATCCTTGTTCTGCAGGATCCTGAAGTCGGCGATCTCAAAGTCGAACTGCCGGTCGGCACCAGGGCTGGCTGCCGTCGCGCTGGCCGTGGCGGCAGGCTGGGCGATAGGTGCGGGGGCAGCGGCAGGGATCACCTTTCCAGCGGCAATCTGGGTCATGCAGAGGGCGAAGGTGACGGCACTGAACATGTTTTTTCCTAATGACTAGACATCTTAACGCGATGCGGGCGTCTCCTGCTTCCCTTCTTGGTCCGATTCTAGGCCCGACGGCCGTCGATGGACCACATCGACCTCGCACCGCTCCACCGAGAGACGAAGCTGCCTCAATACATTGTCGGTCGCTGCCACACGGTGGATCAGCACGATAGGCTGCGCTTTGCGCGCCTCGGGGAACTGGACGACGACCTCGTATTCGCCTGGATTGGCTTCAACGACTTCCCTGAGAGCCCCCAATTGGGTTTTGGTCGCCCGGAAGACTTTGAGCAGAATGCTCCCGGCCACAGACTCGTCCAACGAGTCAATATCCACCGGAGCGGCGATCTCTTTGACTTCAAAGACCTGAAGCTCGGCACGCTTCTCGGTCATTCCAGGCCGTTCGTCAAATTTGAGCCGGCCGCGCAACGCAACAACCTGGTCCTTGACCAGCAAAGCGTCGTACTTCGTGACCGCCTCGCCATAAAGGAAGCACGGCATCTGGCCAGTGAAGTCCTCAATGGTCATGCGGCACATACGCGCGCCTGTCCGTTGGCTGGTCGTCTTGGCACAACTGGCCAACACACCGGCGATCGTCGCTTGCAATGACTCCTCAGTCTCCTGCAATTGGGCTGCCGTATGGGTGGCTTCCGAGGCCAAAGTCCGCTCATAGCCGCGCAAAGGGTGGTCGGAGACGTAGATGCCCATCGTCTCCTTTTCCATCTTGAGCAATTCGCTGCGGGTCGGGTTGGGGACTTCTGTCGGCAGGTTGGGATAACTCGCCTCAGGCACCTCGTCCGAACCGGCGAACAAGCTGGCCGTCGGCGAATTCTTGCGTTTGACCGCCTCGTCGGCAAAGACGAGGGCACCCTCCATGACGTGCATCATCGACATGCGGTTCTTGTGCAGGCCGCTCAGCGCGCCCGAACGGATCAGCGCGTCCAGGGCGACTTTGTTCAAGCCGTGTGGCCGCAGCCGCTCGCAGAACTCATAAAGGTGCGTGAACGGTGCTTCCGTTCGCTCGGCGATGATCATTTCGACCAATCCGTCGCCGACGCCTTTTATCGCTCCCAGGCCAAACCGGACCGCCTGCTTCTTCCCCGCCTTCTCGATGACGAAGTCCTTGTGGGACAAGTTGACGTCGGGCGGGAGGACAGGTATTCCCTGCCGCCGGCACTCCTCGATGAACGTGGTGATGCGCTCTTCTTTCGTCCGATAGGCGGCCAGCAGGGCAGCCATGTATTCGACCGGATACTTCGCCTTCAGATAAGCGGTCTGGTACGCCAAGATCGCGTAACAGACGGCGTGCGCCTTGTTGAATGCATAGCCAGCGAAAGGCAGGAGCAACTCCCAGACCTTGCCAGCGACTTCCTCGGTGACACCGTTCTGCAGGCAGCCGTCGACAAACTCGCCCTGCATGGACTCCATGATCGCGAGGTCTTTCTTCCCCATCGCGCGGCGCAGGATGTCGGCTTTGCCGAGCGAGAACCCGGCCAGAGCTTGCACCAGCTTCAAGACTTGGTCCTGATAAACGATGATCCCGAACGTCTCGTCCAAGATCGGCCGCATTTTCTCGTCCAGAATCTGCGGCTTGGTGCGGCCAAATTTGTTGTTGATGAACGACGGGATCATCTCCATCGGCCCCGGCCGATAGAGCGCGACCATGGCCGCGAGCTCCCGCACGTTCTGCGGCTTTAGCTCAATGATGTTCCGTCGCATCCCACCGCTTTCAAGCTGGAAAACGCCGACCGTGTCGCCCCGCCCGAGCATGTCGTAGGTTGCCTGGTCGTCAAACGGGATCGCCTGGTGCCCACCGCGCAGGACCGGATGTTCGGCCAACAACTTGTCGTCGGGCACGTCGGCGTGGGTGGCACGGATGTTCTCGATCGTCCGGGCCAGTACCGTCAGGTTCGAGAGGCCCAGAAAGTCCATCTTCAGGAGCCCGATCTTCTCAAGGATCCCCATGTCGTAGGCGGTGACCGCTTGTCCCTCGTTTGAACGGTACAAGGGGATGTAGTTGTCCAGCGGCTCTTGGCTGATGACGACGCCTGCCGCGTGGACACCGGCATGCCGAGCCAGGCCCTCGATCCGCTTGGCCGTGTCTACGAGCGGCTGGTACCGGGAGTCGGATTCGACGACGCCCCGGAATTCGGGGATCTCCTTCTCGGCCCTGGCGATGCTCCAGCCGGGGCCAGTCGGAATTGTCTTGGCGATCTTGTCGGCCTCGGCGGGGAGGAATCCCATGACCCGCGCAGCGTCACGGAGGCTGGCCTTGGCGCCCAGTGTTCCAAACGTGACGATTTGCGCCACCCGGTCTTGGCCGTACCGGTCGCTGACCCAGCGTATAACCTCGTCCCGACGTGCGTCTTCGAAATCCATGTCGATATCAGGCATCGACACCCGCTCGGGGTTGAGAAAGCGTTCGAAGGTCAGGTCGTACTCGACAGGGTTGACGTCGGTGATGCCAAGCGCGTAGCTGACCAGCGAACCTGCCGCCGAGCCTCGCACGCCGAACATGATGCCCTGGTCGCGGGTGAACTGGGCGAACTCACGGACAAGCAAGAAGTACGACTCGTAGCCGGTCTTGCCAATGACCTCCAGCTCATAGTTCAGCCGTTGCCAAGACTCGTCAGTGGCGCCAGGGCACCGCTCGATCAAGCCCTTTTCGGCCAACTTTGTCAGATAGCTGGAAGGGTCATGGCCTTCTTCGAGGACCGGAGTCGGCATCAAGGCGCGGGCCGAACCGAGCTCCACGTCGCACATGTCGGCGAACATCAGCGAGTTTTCGATCGCTTCCGGATGGTCCGGAAACAGAGCGGCCATCTCGTCGACCGTCTTCATGTAAAAGTCGGGGCCGCTGAAGCGGAGCCGCTTGGGGTCGTCTTTCAAGTCGCCGGTGCCGATGCACAGCAATACGTCGTGCGGCTCGGCGTCGCCTTTGCAGAGGTAGTGCGCGTCATTGGTCGCCACCAGCGGCAAATGCAGTTCCTTGGCGATCTTGACTAGACCCTCGTTGCACAGCAGCTGCTCGGGGATGCCGTGGTTCTGCAGTTCGACAAAGTACGACCCCTCGTCGAAAATCTCCTTGTACATCGCCGCCGTCCGGAGCGCCTTGTCGTAGTCGCCGGCGGCCAGATATCGGTTGACCTCGCTCCCCAGACAGGTCGTCGACGAGATGATCCCCTTGGCGTGGGCGGCCAACACCTCATGGTCGATGCGCGGCTTGTAATAGAACCCTTGCAGAGCCGCTATCGAGTGCAGTTTGCACAGGTTTTTATAGCCTTCGTTGTTCTTTGCCAGGAGCAAAAGGTGGTAAGTCTGGTTCTCTTCCCTGCCCTGTTTGTTGTGTAGACCGTTGGGGGCCACATAGGCCTCCATGCCGATCAAAGGTTTCACCCCTTTCTTCTTGCACTCAAAGTAGAACTCCATGCAGCCAAACATAACGCCATGGTCGGTGATGGCGACCGCCGGCATGTCGAGCTCCTTGGCCCGCGCGACCATGTCCGGAATCCGGTTTGCTCCGTCGAGCAAGCTGTATTCGGTGTGGTTGTGCAGGTGGACGAACGGGCGGGACATGGCTCAGAGGGCTCTGGGGCTCCTTTCCAGACGGACGGGCGCGCCGCTCTGTGCCAAAAAAGTCGGGGTCAACAAAGAAAAAATCCGGCGAGAGACCCCGCCGGTGTGGAGTGTTGAACTGTGCTTGTCGTTACCGCCATCAGCCCTCGTAAATCGGAGCCGCTTCACGGTACAGCCAACCACCACTACGCGAGACATAGGGGACGAAGTTCCAGAATTTCGAATCTTCATTTTCAAAGTTCGTCTTGCGCAATGGCGCGCAGCAATTCGCCCGTGCTCCAGGCCTGCCAAGGACAGCCACCTGGCCGGTGTGGCGCGTCGCCGTCGTAGACCTCCGCGATCCCACCGAGCCCGTATTCTTTCAGCATCGGTTCGACCCGAGCCAAGGCTTGTCGCGCGTGCTCCTTGTCACCGGTCCACTTGACCGTCGCGGTAGCGTAACTGCCCAGTAACCAGGGCCAAGCTGTTCCCTGGTGGTAGGCGGCGTCGCGCTGGGCCATTGGGCCCTCGAACCTTCCTTGGTAGCCGGCCTCGTCGGGGGCCAGCGTGCGCAGGCCTACCGGCACCAGCAGCTTCTCCCGGCATTTGGCTAGTGCCCGCTTGGCGTGCTCAGGGTCGCAAGCAGTGAACTCGAGCGCCAGGGCCAATACTTGGTTGGGTCGCAGGCTGGCGTCAGCCGGGTCGACGGTGTCCAGATAGTGCCCCCTTCCCTCGTGCCAGAACTTGGCCTCGAAGTTCGCCTCGGCCGACTGGGCTGCCTCCACAAACGCGGAACCGTCCTGAGCCAGCCTCTCGGCGACCCACTGGCTAGCCCGCAAGAAGTTGATCCAAAGCCCGTTGATCTCCACCGGTTTCCCGTGGCGCGGTGTCACGACCCAGTCCTTGACTTTGGCGTCCATCCAGGTCAGCTGGACGCCCGGCTCGCCTTGTGTCACCAGGCCGTCCGCAGGATCGACGGCGATGCCGTACCTCGTCCCCGCCAGATGCCATTTCAGAATATCCCTTAGCCAGCCCAGGGACAGGCCGGCAAACGCCTCGTCCCAATCAGCCTTAAGGGTCAAATAGATCGCGTTGGCGAACCACAATGTGGCGTCCACTGTGTTGTATTCCGGCGTCTCGCCCTGCTCGACGAATCGGTTGGGTATCAAGCCCTGCCTCATCTGGCTGGCGTAGCTCGCCAGGATGTCCCGGGCCATGGCGTAGCGGCCCGTAGCCAGACAGATTCCTGGCAATGCGATCATGGTGTCCCGCCCCCAGTCCGTGAACCACGGATAGCCAGCGATGATGCTGGAGCGTTGTTCTGTTTTCACCAGGAACAGGCCTGCAGACTGCTCCAATTTGTCCCGCAGTGAATCCGATTTCGATTCCGGCGCAGCGTCCTCCGGAGCCACCCCTTCCTGGGTCGCGGCGACCAGGCTCACCTTTTCTCCCGCCGCCAAAACATAGCGCAGCTCGCAAGGGCAAAACAGGTCGTCGATACCGTCCAGACCCCTCTCGTGCTCGCGGATGTGCTCAAACCGGTAGTACCAACCGGTCGCCGGGGTCCTCTCCGCGCCAGGGTGCTCCAGGCTCAAGACGACGCCCTGGTGCGAGAGCAGAGTCCGGTCGTCTGGAAACACCAGGAACTCAGGATAGAAGTCCGCGACCCGAAAGTTGTCGTGATAGAACTTGTGGCAGACCAATGGCCGCAAGGTCAATTGGACAGGATCTGCGCCCAAGTTCTCATAGGTGATCGTGCACGCTTCGGCGTCGCGATGCGTGGTAAGCGTCTTGCGGATGCCTTGTCCCTCAATGTCCCACTCCCAAACCACCGAGTCGCCGACCGAGAACTGGGTCAACCGTTGGTAGCCCAGAGGATGGACCGCACCGACGTACTGGTTGGTCGAAATGCCGACCGACTCCCCCTTGTGTGTGACGTAAGCCTCAATGTTCACGAGGAGCACCATGCGCTGGGCCGGAGGAGCCACGGCCGCCACCAAATGGCCGTGGTACCGGCGCGTTGCCGCACCAGAAACGGTGCCCATGGCATACCCGCCGCGCCCGTTGGGGAGCATCCACTCAAGCGCCGACGACCGCGAAAAATCGCGGCAGACGTCGGCCGGAACGGTGTACGCCATACGGGCCAAGCATACACCTCGCGCCCGCCTTGTGACGGGGAAAAGGACGTTCCCCTATCCTTACTTGCTCAACACCTTCTTCCAGGCGGAAGAACCACAGTACGGCTAGGGCGAAGTCGCCCACTCCGTGTATTGGCAAGCGAGGCAAATCTATGTTGATTTCGGAAGCGAAGACCCTCATCGGACATATCGTCGACATCACGTTCACCGACCGCAGCGGCAAGGAGTTCGTCAAGACCGCTGAGGTCTTCGACGTCGGCTTTGTCCCCCTGTACGGGCCGTGCATGATCACGGACGTCGGTGAAGTCCGGCTCGACCGGGTCTACGGGTTCGCCTTCCGCGACGAAGCCAAAGAACGAGCGGCCTAACGCCGCCGACCGCCCAAAGGACTTGATAGCCGGTTCCGACTACGGAGCCGGCTGTTTCCTTGTCTCTCGCTTGACTTCACGCTTGCTCAGCCGGTCGACCAGGCCGTCCATGCGGAATCTGACACCGATGCGGAAGTCACCAGGGAACTTGCGTGACGAGATAAACGGCTCGAACCCGTCGGCGACCAGCGCGAACTCGTACTCCCGGTCGTAAAGCACTCGTGTCTCCAAGTCCCACTTCCATATCAGCCTGGCCGTGAAGGGGCCGCGCGAATAGTCGAGCCTGGCCAGCAGTGACTTGTCATACGGCATGCGGTCATAGGCGAAGTCTGCCGTCCCGATGGCCGCTCCATAGCCGACGCCAACGCCGATGTCGAAGCCTTCCAGGGGTCGATACACCAACCCAGCCTCGGCCCGACCAAAGGCGAACTGACCCCGGTTGCTTGCCGTCGACAGCACGTCGAACCGCGACACCACCGAGAATTGCCCGAATCGCACCGACGGCGCCTTCAGGGTTCCTTGGAATAGCAACCTGTCGACCCACGGCTCCTCGCGGTCTTCTCGGACACGCTGCACATGCCCGGTGAAGAGGTAGCCGAAGCCGTTAGTCCGCCCGCCGTACTCAGCCGCCAAATCAAGAGGCTGGGTGACGTTGAGGGCGTCCGGCGAGCGACCGACCGTGTCCTGGTTGATGCGGGTCGAAACGCCGTAGGACTGCCGCTTCTGCCCCAACGTGTCCTCCTCTTCGGCTAACGACTTGACGTTCACCGAGTCGAACCAACCGTCGCCCGCGAACTCCTGCAGTTCAGACCGAGGAGCCAGGCTGAACGGTGAGGAACCAGGATCCAGCGGGCTAAAGCTGTACTGCAGGATGGCCTCCGGGCTCGTCCGCGGGAATGAGTTGATCACCGCCCCGACCGCCGACTTGTCGGTCAGCAAGACGGAACTGTCCCAAGCCACGCCGATACCCGACCCTCGCTTGTTGGTGATGTTAGGAGTCTTGAACCCGGTCACCCTCTGGTCCAAATTGAAGTCCACGTTGGCGATCGGGCCGATCCGCCGCCCGAAGACCTCCAGAAATACGCGATGTGCCGTCCCTTGGTCGCCAGGTGAAATCGTGACGCTCTCAGCATGGACTTTGTAGGCCGGCGTCTTGTAGCGACTGAGGGTGCCAACGACCTGTGACAGAACCCATTTCTTCGGCTCGATGTGCATCGTCTCCGCGTGAAGCCGAGCCCCGGCGGCATAAACCGAGACATCCGAGGCATCGCCAGACTTGGTCTTCCAATTGAAGTCCAACTTGTGGCATGAGGCAAAGCCGTCTGGATCCGTGATCTTTGTTTCGCCGACTGCCCGGCCTCTCTGCTCGCGCTGCCAGATCGTCAGCTCGTCACACTCAATGACCGTGTCCCAGGCGTCGGGATCGTCTGGGTTGTGCTTGTAACGGGCGATGACATGGCCGGTGAAGACGAGCGTGTCCTCGACCTCGTCCCTTTTCGCCCCGTCAAAAACCACCCGAAGGCCGCCAGTGACCATCGACTGGCGGGCGTCTTGGCGGTGTGCCAACGACGTCGCCGCCAAGGCGAACGTCTGGGCTGGCAGAGTGACGGGAATGAGCATCCGTTTGAACAGACGAGTGTACTGCCGCGAACTTTCTACTTCCGTCAAACAGTCTCACGGGTGTATCATCATGTCAAGCGCGACCATGGCAGACACACGCCTCTTGGAGTCCAAGGCCGACATGCGGTGCGACGAGGCCGCCTGGCTGGCTCGTTGCCGCCAAGGTGACGAGCGCGCGATGGACGCCATCGTCGCCCGGCACCGCCGCCGGATCATCCGGGTCGCCGCCAACGTCCTGCGTGACACCAACGAGGCCGAAGACGTCGCCCAAGACGCCTTCCTGAAGGCTTTCCGCGAACTCCATCGCCTGCGTGAAGACAACGCTTTCAGCGGCTACCTCTACAGAATCTGCGTCCGCATGTGCATGGACAGGCTGCGCAGCCGCCGTGCCGACACCGGCGAATTTGAATGCGCCGAACACGGCGCTGCCGAGAAGATCGAGACCCGAGTCCTGGTCGAGAGGCTGCTGGACAAGCTCCCGCCCGAGCTCCGCATGACCCTCGTCCTGCGGGAGATGGAACAACTGAGTTATGACGAGGTCGCGGACGTGATGGGCGTGCCCGTCGGAACCGTCCGGTCTCGCCTCCACACGGCCCGCGAGCGGTTCCGCGTCATCTGGTGCCAAGCCACCAAGGAGGCGCGATGAACTACGACCACGCGATTTCGGCGGCGGGGATAGAGGCTTCCGAAAACACGGAACTGACGATGGACCAAGCCATGTCCTTCCTTCGGGAGGCCACGATCACCGATGTGGACGTCTCGCCCGACTTTGACGGAGCGGTCTTGCGCCGGCACCGATTGGCAGCCAGCCGCCGCAGCGTCAGGCACTGGGCACCGTCGATCGTCGCGGCCCTTATGGCTGCATTGGCCGTCCTGACGTTTGTGCAGCTCGTCGCTGTGCCTTCCACCACGGTCACTGAGCCCCCGGCAAACGCCGTCGGTCGATGAACCGGGCACAGCAGGCGCTGGTCGGCTCCCTGGCCGGTGCGCTGGCCGTCCTCAGCCTGCACCCGGTGACGAGGCCCTACCTCTTGCGCCCGCTCACCGACCCGCCTTCCTTGATCGAAACGGCCACCCTTCCCCTCGACACCGACACCCGCTCTTACTTTCTGTTTCGCAGAGCGTTCGGCGATAAGTCTCTGTCCACGGACGACTTCCTGTCCATCGCGGAAGCCTCACAGAAGATGTCCGAGACGGACAAGCTCAACGCTGTCTGGCCAGTCCTGGAAGCTTGGGCACAAGACAAGCTGGACAACCAGGAAGCCGCCGAATCCGCGTGGCGTCGAGCTTCGCAGCGCACCCGGTGGTTCGACGTGAAGCCGGTGGCGATCGCCCCGACAGACTCGGCTTGGGACCGGTATCGGCAGATCGCCGACCTTGGCCCCGGATGGGTGCAGGCTTACTCTGGTTACGTCAAGCGTCTCTCTCTCGCCGATCCCGGCGAAGACGCCGCCCGTGCCGAGAGCGTCGCGATCGGTCTCACTGCCTGGCGGTCGGTGACAAGTGTCGCCGGTAAGTCGCTTCTCGGCCAGAGTCTCAGGCAAGCGGTCCGATACGACCCGGTCAAGCGCAAAGGCGATTCTGTTGTGCTGGAAACCATGCGACAGCGGCTGTCGGACGAGCAGGTCAGCGACCTTATGTCGGCAGTGGCGTCGCCTGACCGTGAAGCTGGTTCGCAAGCGATATTCGCCTGGAAAGCCCTGGCCGCCCAAAGACTGGCAGGCGGCTCGATGCTGGCTGGCGCTGCAGGTGCCGTGCTCTTTGTGGTTGGCTCTTTGCTGGCGACCTGGGGGCGTGCGCGTCAAATCCTGGCTCTCCCTTGGTGCGCTGTGCTGGGTGTCGCCTCAGGAGTCGCCGTTTACCTCGGCACCGGCCTGCTCTTTCCAGCTCTCTGGGCGGTTGTCGTGTGGGGAGGCTTTGCCTATGTCCGTGACCGGATTTGGAAAGGCGACCTCGCCGATTTCGGTCGGTCAGCGCAGGCAGTGACGACCCTGTTGGCACTGTCTTTCGTCATCGCCGTTTCTGTCGCCGTCATCGCCGGTGAGCCTTGGGCGCGGGCCATACATGATGGAACGAGGTTCGGGCAAGAGGTTGGCCGTACCAGCACCTTGGCTACTGCGTTAGCCTGGTTCTTGCTCTCGCTCGTCGCCGTGGCCGGCCAGGTTTTTGCCTACGTGCGGCGGCGTACCCCGGCAGTGGTCGCAGCGCGAATGGTCCGCTCCTTTGGCCTACGAGCTATGGTGTGTGGCCTTGTGGCCAGCGTCGTCTTGACTCCCATTTGCCTGGCCTGGGACACCCGGCTTTGCCACGCCTTGGCAGCAGGAGAGATGTGGGACGACAAGTGAGGGCTGGACTTCTCCTCGTCGTTGCGGTCACGCTTACTTGACGAGCGATGGAACAGCGGATTGAACAGGCGGTCGAATCAGCCCGCACGGCCAGGTCTGAGCTGTTCGATCAGGTCGGAACAGTCACCGACCCCATGGCTTGGTGCCGCAGGCACACCACTATCGTCGACGGCTTGCTGCAATCCCTCTTCAGTTTCATGCAGGAAGCCCATCTGAGTCTGCCCCCAGTCGCTCTGGTGGCCACCGGTGGCTATGGCCGAGCCGAGTTATGCCCGCACAGCGACATCGACCTCGCCGTCGTGCCGCTGGAGGAGTCGTCTCAAAGCCTTTCCGAAGCAGTACGATGGCTTTTTCGAGCGACCAACGACGCGCTGCAGCAAGGCATGGGCCTCAAAGTCGGTTATTCGTACCGCTTAGTCGGTGACGTCCCAGGTTACGACGCCACCACGATCAGCGGCCTCTTTGACGCCAGGCTAGTCGCTGGCAGTGCCGAACCACTGCAGCAACTCTCCACCGCTCTCCTGACCGGCCTGCCCACCGCAGACTTCATCCTGAGCAAGATCGACGAGCGCCGGCGCGACCTGGCCAAGACCCATGACACACCCCTCGTCGTCGAGCCAAACCTCAAGTACGGCGCTGGCGGTCTGCGCAGTTTCTTGACGGCGAACTGGATCGCCGTCGCGCTTGGCGAGCGGCAACTCCCACCGACCGACGCCTATTTGTCTGTGCTGCGTGCTCGCATCTTCCTGCACCTAGTCAGCGGCAGGTGCCACGACGAGATGAGCCGCAACCGGGCCGAAGACGTCGCCAAATTGACTGGACTCGCCCCGACCGTTTACGGCTCGGAATTGTCGCAAGCGATGCTTGAGAACCACGAGTTCTACTTGTCGACACTGGAGAGGCTACAAGAAGAGCGCTACGCCCTCAACACCGCAGTCATCGCCGTTCGAGGCGAGGCCAAAGTGGTGCCAGGTTCGCCCGCCGGAAAAGCCGCCTTCGGCCTCCATCTGGCGACGCGGCTTGGGCTCACCGTGTCCGAGCACACTGCCCCCCCAAGCCCCGAAGTCGGCCCCGAGGCGATGGCGGCGATTTCGGGCGGCGAGGCCACCGTCCGGAACTTGGACAGGGCTGGCATCCTCGGCGTCATCCTTCCCGAGTTGACCGCATGCCGGACATTGATGCCGACCGACCCTAGTCACCAATTCACCGTCTTTGAACACACGCTTCGCACATTGCGATTGCTCGACGACACGCCACCCGAATCTCCCCTAGGTTCAATTCGTGTCGGTCTGGACGACGACGGCCCGCTGCAACTTGCCTTGCTCCTGCACGACGCAGGTAAAGCCGTCCCTGGCCGGCCTCACAGCGAGACTGGCGCAGAGATCGCCCATACCGTCGCCGCGCGTTGGCAGCTCGAGGCCCGCGTCGAAGAACTGGTCTCCTGGCTAGTCGCCGAGCACCTGACTATGAGCAAGTTCATCCGCCTCCGCGACGTGATGCATCCCGACACGGCGGTCGAATTCGCCAAGGTCGTCGGCGACCGAGAGCGGCTGGACAATTTGACCTTGCTGACCTACGTTGACATGGCCTCGGTCAACGACAGCCTCTGGACTCCCGTCCAGGAGACATTCTTGCTGGAACTCCACGCCCGCACCGCCCAGGCCCTGGAGTCAGAATCGGTCAGGACCGACGAAACCTCTGCGCGACGCCGCATCCTGAGACGGCTGCAGAGCGAAGAGGTGCCCGGAGACCGACTGGCGCAGTTCCTGGACAGCCTGCCTCCCCACTACGTCCTTAGCACCGACCCGGCCAGCGTGAACCAGCACTTCTGGGCTGCCGAGGCCGCCAGCGCCGACGGCACACCGCAGGTCTTGTGGGACGACAAGGCGGACATCGGCGTCACCGACATCGCCGTCGTCTGCCACGACCGCGCCGGACTCTTGCAGTCGATCTTGGCCGTCCTCTACGCTTACGACCTCAGCTTGTTTGGCTTGCGGGCCAGTACGACGGCAACCAGCAACCCGGTGGCGGTCGACGTGTTCACTGTCAGTTCAGGGGGCCGGTGCGTCGGACGGCAATCAGCGGCGCAGGTGCAGGCGGCGCTCCTGGCCGTCTTGACCGGAACCAAGCCTTCGGAAGAGGTCCTGCGTTCGCGCGGCAAAGACCCCGAGCGCAAACAAGACCTCTTACGCGTCAATTTTGTGACTGGCACACCTGGCATCATCGAAGTCCGTGCTCCGCGAGGCCGTGGCATGCCCTACCGGGTCAGCCGCGTCATCTCGCGGCAGGGCTGGAACGTCCTCGCCGCCCGCGTCGGACAATGGGCTGGCAGCGGCACGGCGGCATTTTATGTCGAAGGCGCGGACGCTGATCAAGTTGCCCGGGCCTTTGCAGGGCAAGAGGTATAAACCGCCTTGCCAAACATGAATGTCGTGATCCTCGGATGCGGCCGCACCGGAGCGACCCTAGCCCTCCAATTGACCTCGCGCGGCCACTCGGTCACCCTGATCGAGCGCAACCCAGAAGCCCTCCGGCGGTTAGGCAAAACCTATCCTTGCCGCATCGTCTTGGGCAGCGGACTCGATGTCGACGTGCTCGAAAAAGCCAATGTGCGAACGTGCGACGCCTTTTTCGCCGTGACGCGCGGCGACAACACCAACATCATGGCGGCGCAGATCGTCCAGCGCAATTTCGGAGT
Organism: Armatimonadota bacterium; assembly: GCA_018268335.1. Taxonomy (GTDB): domain Bacteria; phylum Armatimonadota; class Fimbriimonadia; order Fimbriimonadales; family Fimbriimonadaceae; genus JAHBTB01. The sequence goes on from JAFDWT010000040.1 coordinate 29,560, forward strand.
GCAGCGCGTGGCGGTCAAGGTGGCCGACCCGCAGCGGGCCGAAGCCTATCGCAAGCTCGGCCTCTTTTGCATCAACGCGGCTGCGCTCCTCGCCGGCATGTGCCGCGACTGGCTGCTGGGCGTCGAATACGAACCGATCGACTCGTACAACGTCTTGGTCGAGGAGATGGGGATTTAACCGATGTATCTCATTCTTGTCGGAGGCGGCAACGTCGGGTTGCAACTGGCCAAGCGGCTGATCGCCCGTGGCCATGAAGTCTTGCTCCTGGAAAAGGACGCCCGGATGGCCCAGAAACTGGGCAACCACCTGGGTGACGAGTACGTCATGCACGGCGACGGCTGCGAGATCCACTCGCAAAAAGCCGCTGGCTTCAGCCGCGCCGACGTCGTGGTGGCAGTCACTGGCGAGGACGAAGACAACCTGGTCGTCTGCCAGTTGGCCAAAGAGGTCTGGAAGGTCAAACGGGTGGTCGCCCGCGTCAACGACCCGAACCACGAGCAGATTTTCCGCGACATCGGCATCGATGACACAGTCAGTGCCACAGGCATCATCTTTAGCCTGATCGACCAGCAAATTTCGTCTGACGAGCTGATCCCGGTCGGCCACCTCCACCGTGGCCATGTCGAAGTGGTAGAGAGCATCCTCAGCCATCGTTCACCGTGGGTCAACAAGGCAGTCCGCGACATCGCCTTGCCATCGGGAACGTTTTTGGTCTATCTGGTGCGTGACGGCAACGGCATGAACATCAGCGGCGACACGGTTCTGACCGCTGGCGACATGCTGGTCGCGTTGGTGCCAGTGGCTCGGGCTGAAGAACTGCGGGCAGCTTTGTTGGATAAGGACTGATCGTTCGCCTAGACAGCGCAAGTATGGTGGCCGAAATTGCGCATCATCGCCCAAATACATTACTATCGTGGTGACCTCTGGGATCAACTCTTAGCAAAGGGCATTATTCTTGACGAGAAATATAACACTACGCCAGTCATCCGCATTCCAGTCACTGATCCCGTCTACGAAAAGTTGAAGAATTCTGGTGTCGAATTTGCTGAAAAGAGATTCGCTTACTTTACGAAACCAGAACGTGACCGTTCAAGTTACTTGAAGATCATGCCTTCATATGCATGGACTGAAACATTGCATGCTGCGAACAAGCGAGCAAAGTTCTTTAGGCAGGTTTGTCAGGTCTGCTTAGCTCGTGATGAGCAGGTCGAAGATGTCAGGATGCAAGTATCGTTAGGTAAGCAGTACGACTTGTTCACTGTTCCGCTGCCTGAAATGCTCTTTATACGTGGCCATAGGGCCAAGCAAGTCTTCACGGACTTTGGTTGCGACTTCCGATCGCTCCGAACACCGAAGGGTCGACCAATTGAAGACGCCTGGCAAGTGGTGACTCCCCTCGCTGAATCGCCACTCTTGATGACCACGCCTCCTGCGAGAAGCTGCCCACTATGTGGCACAAAGGCCTATCAGTTTCCTTATGACGACTATGCCCCAAGCTTTCAATCGGATCCCGGTTCAGGCCCCAGGCTTACACAGGAATGGTTTGCAAATTTTGAGGATGTCTTTCGATTCGTTTACGTCCCCAATGCCCTCGCCCGTGCCATTAAGCAGGCGGGCCTGAAGCACGCGACATTCAGACCCCAAAATCCTGCCTGCAATGTTGACCCACTCTAGCTCAGCAGCCGGGTCGGACTTTCGAGGTACTCGCGGACTTTGTTCATGAACCGGGCTCCGACGGCGCCGTCGACCACGCGGTGGTCGAACGAGCCGGTCATGTTCATCTTCCACCGGGCCTCGAATTCATCGTCCTCGGTCACCACGGCCACGCGCTTGGCGGTGCCGATGGCGACGATTGCCGCGTTGGGCGCGTTGATAATCGCGCCGAAATCGTCGACATCGAGCATCCCCATGTTGCTGATGCTGAAAGTCGAGCCGATCAGTTCGTCCGGTCCAAGCTTGTTGTCGCGGGCTTTGCCGGCCAGGCTGCGGCTGGCCGCGGATATCTGGCGCAGAGTCATTTGGTCGGCGTTCTTCATCACCGGGACGGTCAACCCGTCCTCCAGCGCGACGGCCATGCCGATGTTCACGGCTCCGTATTGCAGCAGATGGTCGCCCTGATAGGTGCTGTTGACGACCGGCATGTCGCGCAGCGCCAGGGCGCAGGCGCGGATAACGAAGTCGTTGACGCTGATCTTGCCGCCCTCTTCTTCCTTAAAAGCTTCGCGGATGGCGTGGATTTTCTCCAAATCAACTTCCACTCGGACATAGAAGTGGGGGACTTGCTGCTTGCTGGCCGTCGTCCGCTGCGCCGTGATCTGGCGGAGCCGGTTGAGCTTGACCACCTGGTCTTCGGCGGTCGCGGCGACTACGGCTGGAGCGACCGGTGCGAGCGACGGCAACTTCGTGCCGCCCGAGGCGATCGCGGCGCGGACGTCTTTCTCAACAATCCTGCCTCCGGGGCCCGTACCGACGACAGAAGTCAAAGAGACCCCAGCCTCGGCCGCAATGCGCTTGGCCAGCGGGCTCGCCTTGATGCGGCCAGTGGTCTCCACGGCAGCGGGCATTGCTGCGGCAACGGCGGCTGCGACTGGAGCCGCTTCAACAGGCGTTTCGGCAACGGCAGTCGTGGTAGCCGCTGCAGAGCCCGAACCCCAACCTGCCGGCAACGATTCACCAGCTTTCAAGATCACGGCGATCGGGCGGCCGACAGGCACGGTCTCTCCAGCCTGAAGCAAAAAGCCAGTCAACGCACCACTGCCCGGGCTTTCCAGTTCCAGCGTGGCCTTGTCGGTCTGGATCGTGCCGATCACTTCGCCTGACTTCACGGTCTCGCCGTCTTTCTTCAGCCATTCCAGGAGGGTGCCCTCCTCCATTCCGTCGCCCATCTTGGGCATGATCACTTCGGTCATTTGCCAGCCTGCTCGCGGCGGTCAGGATACCTTCTGCATTCGGGTCCTTCAGGGCCAGAGTAGCTTCAGCCCAGTGCTTGCAGGGCTAGGGCCGCTCCACCCAGCAAGCCAGCGTCTTCCATGTGCTGGGCAATGACGATCGAGCAGTCGCCAAAGAGGGACGGGATCGCGCTGTTCTGGGCCTCGTTCTTGAGAGCGTCCATGAAGTAGGGGTGGGCCTTGGCCACTTGCCCGCCGATCGCCAGTTTGTCCGGCGCAAAGATGTTGATAAAGTTGGCGACTCCTGCTCCGAGCCATTCACCGAACTCGCGCCAGACTTCGAGCGACAAGGCGTCGCCCTCCGCCGCCGCTTGGCTCAGCATCTTGGGAGTGACTTTGGCAATGTCGCCCTCGGCATACTCAAAAAGCACGGTCTGCCGTCCACGCCGCATCTTGTGGGTCACACGCCGGATGATGGCGTCGCGTTGGCAATAGGCCTCGACAGCCCCATAGGTACCGGCGTTGCAATCCAAACCACCCCGCAGGACAGTGGTGTGGCCCAGCTCGACACCACCCATGTTGCCGCCGACGAGAAGCAACGGCCCAGTAACAGACCCTTGCACGCTGCGCGGCCCAAGGACGACGCCGCCACCGATTCCAGTGCCCAGCGTGAGCATGACCAAGCAGTTGGCCTTCCCTTCACCCGAACCGAACATGTACTCGCCCATCGCCGCCGCGTTGGCGTCGTTGGCCATGGTGATCTTGGTGCCTGTCCTGGCCTCCAGGTCGGCCTTCATCGGCACGTTCTGCCAGTAGTGGAACACACCGTCGATCGTCTCGCCGAAGTTCGGTGCCCATCTGACGACGCCCGCCGCGTCGTCGATATGTCCGGGAATCGCCATGCCGACGCCCAGTGGAGGGGTAGCCGAGGCGCTGACCGCCTGCTTGACCGTCAAGGCGACTTGGTCAAGTATCCGCTCGGTGCCGCGCTGGGCCAGGGACTCGTTTTCAAACCGAGAGCCCGCCGGGCTCCCATCTTCATAAAGGGCTTGGGCACGGACGTTAGTCCCGCCCAGATCGACTCCGACGACGCACCGCATGCTGTGACGTAGGGGAATGTACCCGCCGTCTGTCTTTTGTGCCGCGCCAAACGACGTAGCACTGGTAAGGACTGGTAATTTGGTTCTTAGAGGGATGCTTTGACTCAAGCTGAAGTTGCTCAACTATCGCTGCGCATGACCGAACAGATCGGCCGCGCCATTGTCGGAAAGAAAGAAACGATCGCGGACACCGTCCTCGCCCTGCTCTGCGGGGGCCACGTCTTGATCGAAGACGTCCCAGGTGTGGGTAAGACGACACTGGCCAAGGCCGTGGCCAAGACGATCGGCGGCGAGTTCCGTCGCATCCAGTTCACACCCGACCTTTTGCCGAGCGACATCACCGGCTCGTCGATCTATAACCAGAACGCCCAGGAGTTCGAATTCCGCGGCGGCCCCCTCTTTGCCAACGTCGTCCTTGTCGACGAAGTCAACCGCGCCACGCCGAAGACACAATCGGCCCTCCTGGAGGCGATGGAGGAGCACCAGGTATCTAGCGACGGCGTGACGCACAAGTTGCCCGACCCGTTC
>JAFDWT010000041.1 GCA_018268335.1 Armatimonadota bacterium
AGACACGACGATCATCGAAGGCGCTGGCACCAAGGCCGACGTCATGGGCCGCATCGCCCAGATCAAGGCGCAGATCGAGAACACCGAGAGCAACTACGACCGCGAGAAGCTCCAGGAGCGCCTGGCCAAGCTCAGCGGCGGCGTCGCTGTCATCAAGGTCGGCGCGTCCACCGAGACTGAGCTGAAGGAAAAGAAGCACCGCTACGAGGACGCCCTGTCCGCGACGCGCGCTGCTGTCGAGGAAGGCATCGTCCCCGGCGGCGGCGTCACCCTCCTGCGGGCCGCTGCTGGCCTGGAGAAGCTGAAGGTCGAAGGCGACGAACTGACCGGTGTCAACATCGTCAAGCGCGCCCTCGAGGCTCCGATCCGCCAGATCGCCGAGAACGCCGGCCACGAAGGCAGCGTCATCGTCGAGCAGATCCGCAACGCGAAAGCTGGTATCGGCCTCAACGCCGCCACCGGTGAACTGGTCGACCTGGTCAAGGCCGGCATCGTCGACCCCGCCAAGGTCACCCGCAGCACGATCCAGAACGCCGCGTCCATCGCCGGCCTGGTCCTGACCACAGAAGCCCTGGTCGTCGAAAAGCCCGAGCCCAAGAAGGCCGCCCCCGCCCCGCACTCCCACGGCATGGACGGAATGGACTTCTAATAAATCTAGTCGAGCTGCTGCTCAACACGGCCCCGTTGGAGTTTCCATCGGGGCCGACTGCGCTTTTTGCCGAAGTACTCTATTACGTCCGCGCTACAGTAAACTCATTCCGGCTATGGACGAGAAGCTTGCCTTAGTCCTGGTGGGATCCCTTGCAACGATCATTGGCTCCGTTGTAACGCAGGTGCTTAGCTATGCCTTGCAACAACATCGACGATCCCAAGACGAAAGGCAGGAGAAGGTCAAAAGGCAGGTTGCGCTTATTGAGATTCTAATAGCCGAAGTACTGTCGACGGAAGGAGAGATTCGCGCTGCTGCCGGCGCTCAGCTTGAAGCGATTATGGCCTCAAAAGACAGCGGTGACTTCCATCCCAGATTCATGGATTTCACTCGAAGGTTAGTCGAGGTTGAAGGCAGCAGACAAAGTGTTGACTTGATGATCGAAGCATTCAAGAACAGAAAATCTCAGATCGATGAGAAAGTCAATCGGTCACTTGAACTCTCCTTTCGAGCCTTTAGTCAAGCCCGCCAAGCGTGTTTTAAGCCGATCGCGACAGCGGCAAGGCTTGTCGGCGTAGAGAAACACTTCAACTCCTCTGAGAAACTCCATGCAATTGTGCAGAGAGTCCTTGAGGCAGAGTTAGCAGGTTGCGTGCTTGAAACTTCAAATGTGCAAAATATGATCCAGCTTCTGGTCGAAGACTTGACGACGCTCATGACACAGGTGCAAGAGGGTTCTTTTGACCAAAAATCGGCAAATGGCGTCAATCCTCTACCGACAGGATTGTACACAATCCTGGATAGGTATGATGAATTGGTTATGAGCAAGTGGTTGGAGATCAAATTGTTTGCAAAGGGGCAGCAGGAGACTTCCTGATTCTCAGATTCTGACCCGAAGATCCAGAAAATATCGTAGCTAACCTGTGGCCAGGTAGTCCGACTGTACGGGTGGGTGCCGCTGGTGCTTACCGGTGCGATCACCGAGCAGTATGGACTTTGATCCAACAGGCTCCGACACAACAAGGCGGCCCCGGCGGAAACATTGCCGGGGCCTTTGCATGTTACAGCACAGCGAACGCTCTTAGCCACCTTAAGCGCGAGGCTTTGGGCGGGGCCACCCTCCCATAGCGCAAACGGGTCGCTTGCCGGGGAGACCAGGCAGCGTCGCGTTGCGGTCACCCGGCAGCCGACGTACGACCCCGGTACGGACAGATATGCGAACTTGGTCCGGGTAGTGCCCCCTCTGTCTGTCACCCTCTCTAGATCAAGCCACCTCCTGGCTACTTTCTTCCTTCGAGTGTCCTATTCATGCTTCCGCGCCGTCACCCGACTGATACATCTGTCCAAAAGAGGGTTTTCAGGCACCGGAGTCTGTAGGGACGTGAGTCACAAATGTGTAAGGTACACAATAGCAAGCGGTAATCGCATTCTTGCACCAGCGGCACCCATCCGGAGTCATTGCTCGATCCGGCTACCTGGCTCTCTGCCATCGATGTTAGTCGCGTTTGACGATCCCTAGCGTTCCACTATCTATCCTGAACTGCTCCTGCTGATATCGGTATTCAACATCAGCGCTCATATAGGCTACTCGGATAGCGGCTATAACTGGTCTCTCACCGCCACCGGGTAAATCTAGATTCGCCTTTACTGTCTCCCACAGCGCCCGTCCCCAGGCCATGCCCTTTACCTCTCTTCGAGTGCCTTCATGTATCTCAATGTACTTTTGCTCAAAGTCGTGTCCGTTCCTAACGCCGGCAAACAAACTGACATCAAGAAGATTTGAGCTATCCGTCGGGTAGTCGTCTTCCTTGTCGTAGTAAATCGCAGCTGTCACTAACTCTTCAATAGTAAAATTGGCAAATTCAAAGTCAGGGTTATAGATTGGAATGTAACCTACAATTAAGTCATTAGAAACCATTCTTTTGATTGCTGCTATATTTGCAGAGACGTCCGCATCTGCCGAAACAAATGAAAACCTCTCGGCGGCCTTATCGCGCTTTAAGTCTTCAAACAACTCAACAAGGGCGTCTCCCGTGAACTTGCCTTTGCAATCAACCACCTCAACTTGGCTGTCGCGTATTCCCCCTAGCGCAGCATTTAAGAATCCAACCTCGGTTGCACCTTCTACATACCACTTCACGCGAACGCTTACATCCAACCCCATACGTTGGAGCAATTCCTTTCTGTAGTAGCTAGGATGGTCTAGTGCACGATCTGAGCCAAATGCGAGTTTGCGCCCGCTTTTGTGCCACATTCCAAATGCGACATCTTCTTCTTCAAGTTGCACGTCGTGGGCTTCTTCGGTTCCCCGTCTTAAAACCTCCGCCATGTGCCTGATCCACATGGCAAGACCCGTCTCGCCCTTAATATTATGCCTAGTTGCCCAGTTTGCAGAGCGAATCAATCGGTAGAGGTCAGTATTGTCCTCAAGCATTGCCGCTCTAATCCGCAACAATTCATGAGCATGTTTCAGCCTTTCAAGTTCGATGCTTCGAACGAACTTAAGTGCTTCGTCGCGATATCCGTCGTGTATGCTGTCCAGTTCATCGTCTGCAGTCAGACTGCGGCCTCTAAATCGCGAGGTTATCCAGGGCCAATACACTGGCTCCAGTGCTATGGCGACATCGGCGACCCCGTTACATGTCTCCGCGAGAGGTACGAGATTGCCATCTGCGATTCCTTTCCACTTTTCCGCGGCCGCCTTTTCAATTGTCTTCGGGAAGTCTTCACACAATACGGATGAAACACTCCATCCAAGTTTCAAGCCTTCGATAATCTGGAACAGAGGAAAGACCCGGAAGGGGTGAAACGACGGTACATGCTGCTCAGAATTGTCTCGCTGAGGCCAAATCTCACCAATCTTACGGTCGTCAGATTGAAAACGTCGTACCTTGGCGCTCAATCGCTCTCTGTATTCTCTTGCTCTTATCTCATATTCCTCGCATCGCAACCAACCTCGACGCCAAAAGTCGCCGATGTCTCCTTCGACGACCCCAGATACATTCACGTGAAGGCTTTTGCACCAGGACAGAAACCGACTCTCGTTCATGAGATCGCATTGCCGAACGCGCTCCAACAAGTCAATGTTGTTCGCGAGAAATCCATATGTTTCGTTGCTTGAGAGTCTCATGCGAACTCCACTTGGCCATCCGTGGTGGGGGCGCCCGGTATCTAGTCGGAATCACGCGCCTATCGAGCGAGTAATCTGACCGTTGACCTACACCCCCATGGGGCAAGAGTCACCGTTTCGGGTGCGACCGAACAGCCACGACCGTCAATGTACCTGTAGAGAGGAACACCTCTCGTTGGTGAGACTTCGGAAAGCCGAATACTCTGAGGTTTCGACTACCAGGGTTTGTGAACTGGGTGAGTGGTTTCTGCCCGGTCGCGACTACCGAAGTTGATCAACCGACCCGCGACGACCTACTAGGCAGTGCACCTCCCTACCCCTGCCAAACGCCTCGCCAAGGCCGAGCACCAAAAGCAAACCTGGCGACGCATCTTCAATGAGCCTCTCCCTTGAAGGGGGAGGTCGGTGAGTCTGCGAACCGGGTGGGGATTCTCCGGACCTGCTTCGGATAAGTTGACCAACACAACTGCCACGACCTAGGTTGATAGTGCACTTCCTCACCCCCGCCGAACGCCTCGCCCAAGACGAACACCAAAAGCAAGCCTGGCGCCGAGTCTTCCTACCGCTCGAATCCCACTACCTCGGCCACCAACAGCCCTGGCTTGTCCAAGATTGGCTCCCCCTTGGCACCCTCGCCATTCTCGCCTCGCCGCCCAAACAAGGGAAGACCGCCCTCGCCACCGCTCTGGCCCTCGCCGTCGCCACCGGAACCCCCTTTGCCGGCATGAACACCGCCCAAGGCGGCGTCCTCTGGCTCGCGCAAGAGGAGTCCATGTGGGACCGCCTCCGCCTGCTCGAACAGTGCCCGTCCCTCGATCCCCTCGTCCCCCTCTTCACCGCCTACGACCACCTGCCCGTAGACCAGCCCGAGACTATGGAGTTCCTCTCCTTTTGGGTCCAAGAGACCGCCGCCAAGCTCATCGTCGTCGACCCCCTCCACGGCGCGACCTCGGGTCGCTCCCTCGTCGACGGCTGGTCTGCCCGCCGCACCCTCGACCCCCTGCGCCAACTCTGCCAAAGCCACGGCGTCACCGCCCTCGTCCTCCACCACAGCAAACGCGCCGCCCACACCCAAGGCCGCCAACGCATAGCCGAATCCGACCAACTAGCCGCCACCTCCGGCATGAACATCGTCCTCTCAAGTCGAAGTCTCCGTACTCCCCCTCCAGCCCCTGGTGGAGGGGGCCGGGGGGAGGTCTCCTCCGATCCCCCCTCTTGCGAGCGTAGCGAGGAGGAGGGGGCTAGGGGGCGGTTCCGGTCTCCGGAGGCTCCAGCCTCCACCAGAATCGTCACCCTAGACTGCTCCGGCCGAGGCCCCTTCGCGAACCGCAGCCTCCGCCTCCTCAGCAACGGCCCCCTCGACTACCACCTCCAAGACCAGCTCCCCGCAGGCGACCCCACAGAAAGAGCCCACATCCCCTACACCCGCCAAATCCTCGACCTCCTCGAAGCTCAAGGCCCCCTCTCCAGCGCCGCGATCATCGCCCACCTAGAGCTACCCGACAACTCAGCCCGAGTAGCCCTCTCCCGCCTCGTCAAGCAAGCCCACGTCACCTGGACATCACAAGAAGGCGAACGGATTTATCACCTCGCCCACCCATGAAACATGTTAAATTGATAATTTGATAATTCGGCCGAGTGGGTGCGCGTCTGATCAGCCCCGACTCCCAGACGTCGGATCAATCACCACATGGCGGATACGCTCGCGGCGCCAGGTGTAGGTGACGTGGACAAGCCCGTCCCGGGTCTGGATGACGGCGGGGTAGGAGTACTCGCCCGGGCCGGACTCCAAGTCCATCACGGGGCTCCAATGTTCGGCGTCCGTGGAGACGGCGACGCTCAGGGGCGTCCGGGCCGTCGCCGAGCCGTCGTACATCATCAAGTGGCCCTGTCTGACAATGGGATTCCCGTTTGCCGGATCCCTTGCGGGAGTCTGTTGCTGACGGGGCTGCCCGCAACGCAGCAGGTACATTTGCGGGTTTGTCTTTATGTGCAATGCTCCCTGTTGCATGTTAGACAATTGACACTGTCATAATTCAGGGGATTTGCTTTGGCGGAGAACGGTTCAAAGCGTGGTTCGGGAGGAAATTTGATGCGGCGAAAACTCAATCTCTTGACGGGCACTATTGCGTGTTTATGCGTAAGCGGCATAGCCTCCGCGAACTTGCTTTTGAACGGTGGTTTTGAAACCGGGACCGTATCAGGCAATGGATTCGGAAGCGTTCCCGATCCTTGGATTGGAACGTTCTCGCTCGCCGACACCTATGACGACACGGGCGTGACGGCGATGTCCAAGATGGAAGGGTTTGGGCTTCCTGAGCTTATGGACGGAGTCACCGCCTTCGAGGGCCACCGATACCTTGGCGCCCATACGCCCTACAGCGGCTTTTCCCCAGATGGTTTCGCACAAGAACTCGCGTCACCAATGACAATCGGGCAATCCTACACCGTGTCGGCGCATATGCTCGCCGACAACCGCGGGGCCTTTGGTGGAGTATTCTCCAACTTGGGGGCGATCGATGTATCTGGCATTCTGGCCGGCGCCCGCACATTCCTTGGCCGCTTGGAAGCCAATTCGGTCGGCCTGACTTGGGAGCAACGAAGCGTCAGCTTCGTTGCCGATCAGGAATACACCTACCTCGAGTTCAAAGGCAGTGAGGACAGCCCGTCATCCTATATCGGCGTCGATGCTGTTGAGCTTGCGGCAGTTCCTGAGCCTGGCACCTTGGCCGCGATGGGCGCCGGACTGCTCGCGCTAGCACGCCGGCGTTCGAAACAAGGTCCTGGAAACTGAAGATGATCAACCCCGACGCCCAGGCGACGGGTCGATGACCACGTGCCGGATCCGCTCGCGCCGCCAGGTGTAGGTGACGTGGACGAGCCCGTCGCGGGTCTGGATGACGGCTGGGTAGGAGTACTCGCCCGGGCCGGACTCCAAGTCCATCACGGGGCTCCAATGTTCGGCGTCCGTGGAGACGGCGACGCTCAGAGGCGTCCTGGCCGTCGCCGAGTTGTTGTACACCAGCAAGAAGCGCCCGTCTCGGAGCCGCACGGCGTCGGTCCCCGCATTGGGGTTCGGGAGGTCCAGCAAGTGGATCGGCCCCCATGTCCGGCCCTGGTCGGAGGAGTCGATGGCGAAGACTTTGCCCTGCTGCGTCCGCCCGACCGCCCGGAGCTTCGATCCGCCCAGCTGGAGCAGGGAAGGCTGGATCGCCCCGACCTCCGGCCCGTGGAGCGACGGCGTCCGCTGCCACGTCAGGCCCAAGTCCTTGCTTGTCTCCATGTGCAGAGACCACCGGGGTGACTCGTCGCTCGAGCCGCACAGCAGAGTGCCGTCCCGCAGCTCGATCGGCTTGTTCTTGATCGGGCCCAGGATGCCCTCGGGCAGGCGGCCCGGCGTCTGCCACGTGACCCCGTCGTCCGCTGACCGGGTCATCATCCCCCACCAGGTCTGCGGCCCGGTACCCACTTTGTAGAAGAGCAGCAGCGGCCCCCGCCGGGGCTGGAAGAGCACCGGGTTATAACACGCGTTCGGCCTACCGTCCTTGCCGACGCCCACCGCCACCTTCTCGGGCTTCGACCACCCCCCGCGCCCCCGCCGCGCCGCCCAGACCGCCACGTCCGGATTGCTCTCCGCCGTCCCGCCGAACCAGGCGCACATGAGCGTCCCCGCGCTCGTCTCGACCACCGTCGACGCATGGCAAGAAGCAAACGGCGCCGACAGGAAAACGAACTCAGAGCTCACCACCTTCATGGTGGGCACCGGATGGGCCGCTAGCTGTGCAAACAGCATAAACCCCATTGTGCCACCCAGTGGCAACAGCGCCTCATTCGCCGACAAGGACACAGCACGAGGCGGCGTCCTTTGGCTCAGTCAAGTGGAGTCCAGGAGGGATCGCATCTGCCTGCTTAGGCAGTATCCCGGCCTCGATGCCCACATTCTGTAGCTGTTTGACGGAATATTTTCCTCGCCCAGACTCAGTGCCGAAAGACACCGGGACCAAGCTGGACACTCGGTAGCGTCAAGAGGCAAGGGAGAGGACAATGAATACCACTCGTCTCCTCCCCAAAGCGCATACCGTTTGGGGAGTTTCGTCGCTCCTCGCGTTGGCACCGGCCATCGCGAACGCGCAGTTGTCATTCGATGACAAGGTCATGGAAACGTTCATGGCCTCCAACTTCTTCGTGGGTGTACTGGTAGGTGCCGAAGTCGGCACCGATGAACATGCCGTGCTTCAGTTCGTTTCAAGCATCGGCAGTAACTACCCCGGATACTACGCCTACGACATGGTGACCTTCCAGCCATTTGCTGGTCAGGCACTTCGCATTGGAGGGGACGGCAACCTCGACTCGTCCACTTTGCTTGGTTTCGATTCGATCCACTATGCCTGGGGAGCAGGTGATGAGTTCGGACATATCGAAGGAAGCATCCAATGGGATGTCGACCCGTTGTGCAAATACACGCTCTACAAGGGCGCGACCAAGAAATACACGCTCGACGGGACCCTGACCGTCCAGGACGACGGCTCCGACAAGTTCAGCGGCACGTTGACCGACGAGTCCACGGGCAAGTCGGCACCAGCTAAAGGCGACTCCTTCAAAGACTCGCTCGGCCGCTGGCGGATCGACGGCTATGTACCGCCGAGTCTGGCCTCTCTGAATGGGATCCAAGTCCACAGCGAAGGGTCGAGCAGTACGTTCACACAAACGATCCATGCCGTCCCCGAGCCGACGACCATCGGACTGTTGTCCCTTGGTTTGCTCGCCCTCGCGCGCCGTCGCAGGTGAGTTACTGCTCCAGCCCGGGCCCAAGGTGCCCGGGCTGAATTCTCTTCATGCGAGGCAAGCAGGTCAGCCAGTGGGCTTCAAGAACTCACCCATCGCTTTCTTAAACGCCTCCGGTTGTTCGGTCCAAGGGTAGTGCCCGCACTGGTTCAGAAAGGCGATCTTCGACCCCGGGATGGTGTCCCTGATTTGCAGCGCAGTCAGGTCGCCGATTGGGTCCTGGTGGCCCTGGATGATGAGTACGGGGCACTTGAGCTGCCTCAGCCCCGGCCGAGCGTCATAGCCCTTCGCCAGGTCGCCAAAGAGCAGCTCGTTCGTCCGAGCGTGAAAGGCCCCCTCCGGCACCGCCGCTGCCTTGGCCAGCCCCTTGGCCCGGTCGAAGAAGTAGGCCGGAGTCGTCGCCCGGACGCGCTCGTTGGCTGCCTTCTCGTGGTCCACGCCGCGCTTCTCGGCTGCGTCCCAATAGGCGATCAGCCGCAGGTCCTCAGGCCGCTGGCGTGCGGCGAGATTGTCGAGAAACCAAGAGGCGAACTCCAACGTCGGCCCACCCGGCCCGATCAGGATGAGCTGCCCCACCCGATCCGGATGCGCCGCCGCATAGGCCTGAGTCAGCAGCCCACCACCCGAGTGCGCCACCAGGAACAGCTTCTCCTGCTTCAGCGCCACCCGCAGGGCCTCCATGTCTTCGATCCAGAGCTTGACCGAAACCGTCTTCTCCGTCAAGGTGGCAGGCATCGACCGCCCCGTCCCGCGTTGCTCGAGATAGACCTGTTGATATCCAGAAGGAAGGAACGCACCGACCTCCTTCATGTAGTCGACGTCAAACCCCGGCCCTCCGCTGACCATCACCACCGGCGTCCCGGTCCCCTCAGTCCGGTAGTGCAAATCAAACCCTTCGCGAGGGACGCGCCCGTCCTCCGCCCAGGCGACCAGACACAAAGACGAAAGAGCAAGGGCGAGGCAAAACAAACGTTTCATCGATTCGTAAATTTGGTACGAAACACACGCTCTCAAGCGTTCCCCGGAAAGCCAGCATAATGGGCCATGTACACGGCCAGCCAACGCGCGCTCCAGGACGCGAACGACTCACGCCGGCTGGCCGACCGCATCAACGAGCGCCTAGTCCAGGACGCCCTGGACGCCCAGGACAAGGACTTCATCGGTCGGCAGATCATGTTCTTCTTGGCGACTGTGGACGGTTCCGGACATCCCCAGTGCTCGTTCAAAGGCGGTGCGGCCGGGTTTGTGCGCGTGGTCGATGAAAAGACCCTAGCTTTCCCTGACTACGACGGCAACGGGATGTACCTCTCGCTGGGCAACGTCTTGGAAACGAGGCAGGTGGGCATGCTCTTTGTCGACTTTTTTAAGCCAAACCGCCTGCGGGTGAACGGCGAGGCCAGCTTCAGCGTGACTGATCCGCTCCTGTCTGAATATCCTGGAGCCCGCTCTATCGTCCGTGTCGCTGTCCGCGAAGTCTTTCCCAATTGCTCTCGCTACATTCCGCGGCTGGCTTTGGTCGAAGAGTCGAGGTTCGTCCCCAAGTTGGACGAACAAGCGCCGCAGCCAGATTGGAAGACGAGCGACTGGGCGTGCGATGTCCTTCCGCAAGAGCCAAGCCTATAGACCGGCGACACGTCAAACCCATGGGCTAACCGCATTGGTGACAATCCATGGATTAGGAAGCTCAATGTTGCGTGGAGCCTCCAGCATCGACATGGCCAGGTCGGCCAATTGGCCGGGCGAGATCATCTTTTCCCGCACGTCCTTGTCCGCCCAAGTGTCAGTCCAGATGTCCGTGTCGATCGCTCCCGGGCAGAGGGCAAACGCCCGAATGCCGTGAACTTTTCCCTCTTCCTTCAGCACGAGGGTCAGTCCATTCATGGCCCACTTGGAGGAGCAATAAGCGCTCGCGCCGGCGTATCCCATGGTTCCTGCGATGCTGCTGACATTGAGAATCTGGCCCCGGCTGGCGACCAGGTGCGGCCACGCGGCTTGGGTGACGACAAAGGAGCCCGTGAGGTTGGTCTCCATCACATCGCGGAAAACCTCGGGTGTTGTTTCCAGGATGGGAGTCTCGAGAACTCCGATGCCGGCGTTGTTGACCAAAATATCGAGCCGACCGCCCCACTCGACGACTTGGGCGACCGCCTGGCGGACTGCGTCGTCGTCCCGGACGTCCATCTGGACGGCGGTGCCGCTCGTCCCCAGGCCGGCCGCAGCCGGCCCAAGTGTCGCCATCCGGCGGCCGGTCACTGCCACCCTGGCGCCACGGGCGGCCAAGGCCTTGGCCATTGCCAGTCCGATGCCCTGGCCACCACCGGTGACTAAGGCGACTTGGCCCGAAAGTGTCTGCTCGTTCATGCCGGCGATTGTACAGGGCCCGGGGCAGTGTTGAGCGGCTGGATCCGGAGTTCAGCGCCCTTACAAGGTACCTACAAGGAAAAGACGTGCGCCGATATTCCAGCGCACGACAATAGGCGGTTCAGGACAAGAGGTCAGCGTGCGGAAGAGCGACGCCGTGACCGACGGGCCAAACCGATCAGGCCAATCCCAGCGACAGTCATGGTGGCTGGCTCTGGCACTGAACTCGGCGCGAAGGCCAAGCCGCCGTCGACGCCCATAGGCTCGACAGTGTTACCGATCAGGCTCACCTGGGCCGAGAGAGGGTTGACCGAGAAGAGACCCGCATTGGCCGAGTCGACCGACCCCAGGCTGAACATCGTGCCGTCGCCAGCAAAGGCGATTCCGCTGTAGGCCATCGTCCGACCCAGGGTCAGGCCATGGCTGCCAATAAGGGTAGTCGCCCCGGTCACCGAGTTCACGGACAGGAGGTCGGACGTACCCTTGGTGGAGTAGTCAAAGAATCCGTTTCCAAACATGGCTCCGTCGGACCGGAACCCGAGGCCATAGATGGCGGTGAACTGGCCGGACGCGTTGCCAATCTTGGTTGCCACGCCGGTCGATTTGTCGATCTCGAAGTAAGCCGAGCTCTGCTGGCCGTACATGGCGGTCGAGTAGAGCTTGCCGCTTGTGGGGTCGAGTGCCAGCGACTGCAACTGCAGCCCTGTGTCGGGATCGGCGTAGCCGATGCGCGTGATCGTCCCCGAGAACCGGTTGATCGAATAGAGCGCGCTCTTGCTCGTCGTGTCGTATCCGTTTGCGTACAGGAGGTCAGAGACCGGGTCGTAAACCAGACCACCGTTGTGCAGGTGGATGTCTTGCCCAGCGTAGTTGTACAAGAGGGTCGCGGCACCAGTCCCTGTGTTTACGGTGTAGAGCCCTCCGACCCCAGTGGCATAGAGAGTGTCGGCGGCAAAGGTAAGCGAGAAAGTGCAAGCAAGAGCAAGCGTAGAGATCAGTCGTTTCATCGTCTCTCCTGGCAAAGCGGGATTTGATCGGACACCCGACCAAGAAGCCCAGGTAGTCATTGTATCTCAATGACTATAGAGAAGAAGACATGAAGTTTCACTACATTTGACCGGATCGTCTCCGGCTAGGGACATCCTTGCTGGCTGGAAATGGACGGTAACCTGAGGCCATGGCTGACTCTCAATCCGCCGAGACCGTCAAGAAGCTGTATGCATCGTTTGCCGTCGGTGATGTACCGGCTGTCCTGGCCGAGTTTCATCCTAACATACATTGGCTCGAGGCCGAAGGCAATCCCCTTGCGGCAGGCAACCCCTACACGGGGCCAGAGGCAGTCCTGCACGGTGTATTCCTCTATCTCGTCGAGCGAATCGATAACTTCAGCGCCACACCGCAGAGGTTCGTCGATGGCGGCGACGTCGTGGTCGCCGAAGGGCGCTATACCGGCACGGTCAAAGCGAATGGTACTGCGCTCGACGCCCAGTTCGCCCATGTCTGGCGGTTTAGGGACAGCAAAGTCGCCGAGTTCCAGCAGTACACCGACACCGCTCAGTGGTCAGCGCTCTTGAATGCGCATGCTGGCGGAGACTATGAGTAGTCTCTATGAGCGTGTCGGCGGGTTCGACGTGGTTTTGGCACTCTGTCGCAGGTGGCACGAGCTGTGCCTGGCCGATCCTGAGGCCGCCCACCCGTTCGAGCACATCACCCATCCCCAGCACG
Source organism: Armatimonadota bacterium (assembly GCA_018268335.1). Classification (GTDB taxonomy): domain Bacteria; phylum Armatimonadota; class Fimbriimonadia; order Fimbriimonadales; family Fimbriimonadaceae; genus JAHBTB01. Next base: position 12,651 of record JAFDWT010000041.1, read on the forward strand.
ACGAACGCTTAGCAGCCTATTTGTCCGAAGCGCTAGGTGGCCCCAAGCTGTACACCGCCGGATACGGCGACGAGACGAGCGTCCAGCGAATGCACGCCTGCAACGGCGAACACGTCGAACTGGACGAAGCCTGCCTGAGAGCGTTCGACCAATCGCTAGCCGATGTCGGCGTCGCTGGCGAAACCGCTAGCCAGGTCTCATCGTATTTTCGAGACGCCACGGTCCGCCAGAGGGCGTATTCGACTGCGGACAATCCTGTCCCTGACGACTTACCTTTCAACTACGCGCTTTAGCTCCCTGGAACAACTATGGTCACTACCAAATACCGCCTTGGCAGCGCCCACATCTTCGTCGACGACCTGCCGCTTGCCCGCGAGTTCTATTTTGGCAAGCTGGGAATGACTTTGACTTACGAAGAACAGGGGTTCCTCATCTTCGACACCGGCGAATCGACACTGATGGTGTTTGACGGCAGCGGCGGCGGCGACCGGATCGGAGGCGGGACGGGTCTGCATTTCTCCGTCGACTCCATCGACGACCTGTATGCCGAACTCGTGGCCAAGGGAGTCGAGATCCTCGGCACGCCACACACTCACGATTGGGGAGGCCGGATGGTCGGCTTCCGTGACCCCGCAGGGAATATCTCGCACTTGGTCCAATATCCGGTCAATGGCAAGGCAACCTGAAGAGAAGTCATGGAGTTTGAATTCACCGGCGAAGTCTGGTACTGGCGAGGCCCGGCTCCGTTCTACTTCGTTTCAGTGCCTGCGGAACAATCCGCAGAGATCAAGGCCGCGGCCAATCGCATCACATTTGGGTGGGGCATGATTCCCGTCAACGCCACCATCGGCGGCACGACTTGGTACACGGCGATGTTCGAGAAGAATGGTCTCTACGCCCTGCCCATCAAGGCAGACATCCGCAAGAAGGAAGGCGTCCAGGACGGTGAACTGATTGCCGTGCACATCGAAATCACCAGATCACGGCACGCCTCTGAGGGCCCATACTGAGACCATGGCTGCCACCAGCACACCGGTTCAGATCCGCATCGTTGTCCGCGACGCTGTTCCCGGTGTGAGGGGCGGCGTCCAGACCGGCAGCGGCGCAGCGGCAAGGGTCGAGAAGTGGGAGCGCATGGCCGGTGGCGACCACACCTTTGAACTGACAGCCAACACCACGAACGGCAGCTTGCCGCTCAAAGGGCCGAGCATCCAAAAGGACAGCAAAGGCCGGTTTGTCTACATCGTCTGGCGCAGTGACGACGGCGTGGTGAGTCGCCGAGCCAAGGTCTATCTTGAGCAATTTTCCGCCGAACACCTGGCGACCGGCAATCCGGTCACGGTCACGATTGCCGGAAGAGCCAAGGACGGCCTCCCATGCTGCGCCTCGGTCTATCCGCTCGACGTCAGCAGCTAGTCGCGAAGCGTCGTCAGTAAAAGTGAATGGTCGGACAGTCCGTTTGTCCTCACTGAGTGGTCATTCGAGCTGGCCACAACAGCAGGTGCCAAGCACGGCGAGACGTAGCAATGGTCGAGCCGGAACCCGTTTTGCTTGTGCGAGTACCAAGTGAACTCACGCGCCCCTAGGTTGCATTGCCGCCAAGCGTCTTTCCATCCCAAGTCTTCTAGAGCCCTAAAGTACACCGCGGCCCGAATGGGGTCGCCCTCGCAGTCTTCGTCATGCGCTGTGTTCAGATCTCCGAGAATGACCGCTCGGGACTCGGCATGGCGCTCGGCAAAGGCGACCAAAGAGTCCATGAAATCTGCCTTGTTCCAAGCCTCGCTCTCGTTGGGCACGTGGGCACCGAGGACCGACAGGTCGTGATCCGGCAGGCGGACGGCGAGCCACCGGTGGTGGCTGATCGGTATACGGGTCGACTCGAACTGTTCATGCGGCGAGCGAGTCAAGACGCAAGTGCAGTTGACGCCTGTTGGTCGGGGCGGGATGCCAACGGTGGCTTGGTAATCCATCTGCGCTAGGAGCTCGAGAAGAGCCTGTCCGGGGCCCGGTCGGAACTCTGTAAGGACCAACACATCCGGCGCCATAGCCAAGATCGTTTCAGCAATTGCTGTTGTGCGCTTGCCGCCACCGGCTCTGATGTTCCACGTACAAAGACGCACACCAGGATTGTGGCTGCTCGGCAGAAGGGCAAAGTGCCGTGTGCCCGCGTGCCAACCAGGCACGCGGGCACACAAACATTTACCGACGGCAGACTAGCGAGCCCGCCGACGCGCAGCCACCAGGGCGCCCAAGCCGAGCACGGCCATGGTCGCGGGCTCCGGCACCGACTCGGTGTGGATACGAATCCGGTCGATGACGCCAACGTCCTGTGCGGCAATGTCGCCGACCCGCAATTTGTAAGAGCCGTTCAGGGCCGCATTGCCGCTGACCGAACTGTATGCCGTCGTCAAGAACGCAGTGCTGTGCGCATAAACCGTCCCCGAGGACTCACTGTCGATAGCCGGGCTGGCACTCGTTCCCCAAAAATCGCAGTTGGCGCCAGCGTCGGCGAACCAGATGCTTTTCAGATGACGTGAACTGGCGCCAGAGTTGGCGACCGCGTTTCCTGGGTTCTCAAGCATGTCGACGTCGGTGCCGTCGGCAAAGGTCATGTCCATGTAGAGGTCACCAGAGAACGTGTGCTCGCGGCTGAACACGACGTCTATCTGTGTCAGCGTCCCTGACAAACCAGCGACGTTAAAGTTGAAAATTTGTTCGTTGTTGTCCGGGATCACCCAGTTAAGCCCAGAACCAGAGTCCCAAACACCAGCGTGGGCAACGGCGCAAGCGGCGAGTGCAAATAGAGCAGTCGTATGTTTTAGCATCCTATCCATCTCCTATCAAAGGCAACAAAGGCCAGGCATTTAGCCTAGCACGTATTTATGCGTGCTGGTAAAGATTCCGTAAAGAAACTAGTAGTTTAACGGGGTACTTAACTCCTCTAGCGAAGTGTGTGTGCTTAAGGCGTCATTCTCAACGAGAGAAGCTGACTATCATGCTTGCGGGTCGAATCCCGGTCGCCGATTCGGGCAAAATAGGGCATGAAGCTCGTCTTCTTGGCAGCGGCCCTGGCGATCACCGTCCCACAACCTCCAGTTGAAGCTCCCATGACAAAGGCGGCCAAAGAGTTTCTTGAAACTCTCTCGCCAGAACTGCGCAAAAAGGCTCAGATGGCACTCGACTCCCCCGACAGGAGCAAGTGGACTTACGTTCCCGGCGACCGCCTGGGCGTCTCGTGGGGCGAGATGAGCGAAGCGCAGCGGGCCAAGGGCAGAGCCCTCCTCAAGTCGGCCCTCAGTGACAAAGGCGTCGCAAGGGTGGAGACCATCCGCCAACTCGAACTCGTCCTCCGCCAAATGGAAAACGGCAACACCGGTCGGGATCCGATGCGCTACTGGTTCATGTTCTTTGGCGAGCCAAGCAGCCAGAACCCCTGGGTGTGGCGGTACGAAGGGCACCATGTCTCGCTGACGTTCAGCTCACGTGGCGACACTTTGGTCGGCAGCACGCCCCAGTTCTTTGGATCCAACCCGGCCGAGGTGAAGATCGATGTCCCCGACAAAGGCAAGCGGGCCCTGGCGCAGGAGCAAGACCTGGGATTCAAGCTCGCGGAATCATTGACGCCGTCACAACTCGCCGAAGCCGTCGTGGCCAAGACCGCTCCAAACGACATTGTCACCGCCAGCTCGCGCAAGGCGGGCATCGAGGGCCATGTCGGGCTCTCGTACGGGCACATGACCCCGGCCCAACGAGGAACGGTCCGCGACCTGCTGCGTGTCTTCTCGGAAGTCCAGAAACCAGCCGAGCAAGACCGGCGACTGAAGAAGATCGCCAGCGAGGGCTACGACCACCTCGTCTTCGCCTGGATGGGCCCGGTCAAGCGCGGCGGGCGGCACTACTATCGGATCCAGGGCGAGTCGTTTGTCATCGAATACGACAACACCCAGGAGGACGGCAACCACATCCACACCGTCTGGCGCGATTACAAAGGCGACTTTGGCGAGGACTTGCTGGCCGAGCACTACGAACACGACCATCACCATCACAATGACTGACCAGGCCGTTTCGGCCATATACTGAGGCATGTCGCCGAGGCTGAGGGGGTGGGGAATAGCAGGGCTGTGCGTCGGCCTCGCGCTTTTGGGCGTCTTCGCGACATCGCAGGTGAAGGCTTCCAAAGAGCAAAGCGAACTAGACCATGAGCTGGACCTGGCCCGCAAAGCCGGTCTGCCGACGACGCCTGAAGAGTTCGAGGCGACACTACCTGTCGCCAAGCTCGAGGACAACGCGGCTCCCGTTCTCGGCATCTTGGGCAGCAAGGCCGTCCCCCTCATCAAAGACCGCGAGGAACTGGCCTACCGGCTGACCTTTGCACCCGACGACGCCACCAAGAAGACAGTGCGGGACGAACTAGCCAAGCAGGATTACTACCTGCGCCTCGGCGACGCCTGTTGCCAAAAGCTGACCTACCGGGCTCTGCGCGACTACTCCCTCGGTGCCGCCATACCGCTGCCGGATACCAGCCAATTGAAGAACATCGCGAACTTGTTTCTGTTGCGAGCAAGGTTGCAAGACGCGGAAGGCCACCCGGAAAGGGCGCTAGCCGACATCAGCCGGGCCCGGCGACTCGCGACATTTGCCACTAGCGACTGCATGATGATCATGCGGGTTATCGGCGAGGGGATGGAGATGTCATCCCTGCAGACACTGGCGGAATTGACTTTCAAACATCGTGACAATGAGCAGTATCGCGAAGCGTTCCAACGAATTGCCGAAACGGTCGCAGTACTGGACGTCCGCGACGACTACCGGTTCGACCTAGTAGAGGTTTTGTCGCTCATCAGACTCTGTGAGACCGAACAAGGCCGCCGTCAGCTGGGGCTGACGGCAGAAGATTCGGCGATCCCGCCTGCCGGCCAGGCCCTGTCAAAACTACAATCGCCTTTGGTAGCCAAGGCCAAGATTGTCCGAGGTACCAGAATGAAGTGGGAAGCTTTGGCGGAAGAGGACGGTGCCAGATATGCTGCCGGTTTGCGTGAGATGTGGCAGGGAATGGTCTCCTTTCCCCTAGCGGCGAAAGTGATCGAGCCGATTGACAACGATGCGTCTGAGCCGGGCTTGCCAGAAATCCTCTATTCTCGTAGGGCCAATGTGCTGAAGTGGCGAGCAGCGGCGCGCGCGCTGGCTGGCACCGTAGTGCCGCAACAAATCAAGACGGACGACTTGGTCTCGCCCTATGACTCCAAACCGATCAGGTATGCCTTCGACGGGCACCAGATCGAAATCTCGACCGGCGGCGGCGGACAACTAATGATTCCCGATGTGCCCAAGTCGTTGGCCAAACGAGGCTGACTTCTTTTGCAGATTGTTTGAACGTAATGCGGCGGCAGGCGCACTCACAGAGACTATGCCCCGATACGAGCACCTCACCAACCTGCATGTCGAGAAGCCCTGCCCCAAACAGTGGGAAGACATGTCCGGCGAGGACTGGAGCCGATTCTGTGAACACTGCCAAAAGAGCGTCCACAACTTGTCGGCGCTGACCAAGGCGGAGGCCGACCGAGTCTTGAAATCAGCGGACCGGGTCTGCGTCCGCTTCAGTCGGGACAAGAAGGGGAAGCCACTGTTTCGGCTGACCGGCCTGGCTGCTGTCTGGGCTGGCGTCGTGGCATTGGCGGGCTGCCAAGCGGGCTATCAACAGACGACTGGGGATGTGACCGTTCCCAAGCCGACACAGAACGATGACTCCGGCGCCACCGTCGGCAAAGTGGCTGTCCCCTTGGAGAAAGGTCGGACGATCCAGTCCCAAGCCTCGCCAGAGAAACCGGTGCAGGATGTCACCATCGGCTCGCCGCCCGTGCGACCTAGCGGCAAGTAGCTCACCGCTTGCGCTTGGCCGCCAGCTGGGCGTCGATTTCGGCGGCCCGCAGGCTGGCCATGGCCCGAACGACCGCCTCAGGCAGAGGCTGCTCTGGAGTGAACCGGACCGTACCAGTGGAGAGGCTGAAACCCTTGAGCTCCGGTGTCACCTTGACCACCACCCGGCCGCTACAAGGGAAGTAGCTGAGGTGATTCTTGCACTCCAACAGGCAGACCAGCGCTTTGCCTCGGTAGAAGAAGGTCGGCATCGCATAAGAGACGCCTTGCGTCAACCCCTCTACTTCCTCGCGCACAAGCTCGACGACCCGTCCGAACGCCGCGCCTCGGACGGGCGGCAAGAGGCGGACATAGTCGTCGACCGGCGTCGGGCTAGCGGGATCGACGAGTTCGGTGAAGGAGTTGGAATAAGCCATGTTCAGTCGATCCGCCAAGGCGGATTGAGCCGGTTCTCGCCAGCCCAATACAGGCAAATCTGGTTGCCGTCGGGGTCGCGCAAGCGAGCCTCGCGCCAGAGCCACCTTTCGTCTTGCGGCAGCTGGTCAAAGGCCACACCTGCAGACTGCAATTCCCCCACAACCACGTCCAACTCCTCCACTTCAAAATACACCACAGTCGTAGAAGAAACGACTCCATCAGGTGCCAGATGTACGGAAAACGTCGCCCCGCCGACGGGGCAGGCAAACCGGGCATAGTGTGGCGAATCGACAATCTGCTGCAAGCCAAGCCTTTTGTAGAACGCAACGGACCGAGCCACGTCGCTACAGGCCACAGTGACCTGGTTCAGGTTCATGTCGTCACCGGGGAGCGGTGGAAGTGGACGTGCCACCAACATCCGTCGACCCGCTTCCAGACGCGGGTCTCCTCGAAGGCCCTCTCACCGTCCCTTGTCTGGATGACCCGCGTATAGGCGACCACCGCAGCGTCCGGCCCGAGGGCATGGACAACAGGCGAGCAAATCGTGCTCTGGACGCGCGCCTCACTCGCACCGTCAGCAAAGTAGAACTGGTGGAAGGGAAGCCCGGTCACCAACTGCCCACACGCCTCGGGCTCGAAACAGGTCAAGCCGGGGTCACATAGCTCCGTGTATGCCGCCCAGTCTCGGCGCGAAATGGCATCGAGCAATCGCTGGGTCAGGGCAAGCACTTCAGTTTCCATGCCCACAAGAATACAGCCTGGCCACCGACGACGGGGGCGGTGGCCAGAACCGTGGGAGTCAAGCTGCTCGCAAACTACGTGCCCGCTTCTCGGCCAGTGCCTTGATCGTCAGCATCATCTTGCGCTCCATGATGAAGTGGGCCGGTTCCACCACCGCCAGATCGCGGACCAGCTTGAGCCCGCCTTGATGGAGCGAACGGATGCGGATGACCAACCGGGTCTTGCCGTTGCCCAAGTCACGGACGATAAACGCCCAGGTCCAGGGCTCCTCAGCATCTTCCGGCACGCCCAGCACCAAGTACTTGAGCGGCTCCAGCGCTACCACCGGCTGCGGCGGTACCGAAGGGTGGAACTTGACAGAGTCGCCGACCTTGAGGTTTTGCCACTCGGGGTGGATGACGTGCTCGTCCTTGATGTCGCAGCCGACCAGGTTCTCCAGGAACGTGTAGCTATAGAAGCCAGATTTGTCGCGGCCGACTTGCAGCAGCCAGGGCCACACGTCTTCGACCGGGGCGTCGATGGTGATCGCGTGAGTGGCGGCGTTGAACCCGTCGGCGATGCATTCGTCGCCGGGCAAGTAGTCTTTCGATTCGGCGTCGGTCGCGCCCCACCGCAGATGGCGCGGCCTCATGAACAAGAAGTATCCCGCGGCCGCCAAGCCGCTGAACACAAGCCATCTGGCCAGAACCTTGCCTTCTTTCCGGCAAGTGTTCTCAAGCCGACGATGTCTGGGTTTGGGTTGTAAGCCAGTGTCCATGCCTCAAGTATGTCGCTATGAAAAGCGTGCAGAAATGGCATAAGACCCTGGCACAATCTTACAAATTACGTGTTGATTTGTGGAGTTAATCTTGCGTCTATGTTTGGGTATCATCCCCAGCGGCGGCCAGCACGCCACTGGGTCCACGGGAAGGGTTTAACCCTGCTGAATATTGAATCTCGCTCGCGCACGAACGACCTTTGTGCTGCCTGGATGTGGACCACAGGCGAACGCATAGAGGAACCATGGACAAACAACTCCCGCCCAGGCCAAACCTGGACCACCTGCGCCGCCAAGCCAAGGCACTGCTCGCCGATCTCGCTGCTGGATCACCCGACGCTGCCCAGGCATTTGTCGACCACCTTCCCGCCGCTGCAAGGATGACTCCTAACCAAGTCCAGGAGGCAGGATTCCGGCTGGCCGACGCCCACTCGGTCGTCGCCCGCTCGTCGGGCTTTGCCACCTGGCCCGCCCTGGCCAGGCACGTCGCCAGCCTCCGCTCGATGGAAGGGACGTGGGAGTTCGTGACCCTCGAGGTTGACGGCAACCAACTCCCCCCGTCCATGCTGAGCGGTTCTCGCATCCTGATGGACGGCGACCGGTTCCGCACCGAGTCGCCCGAGGCTGACTACGAAGGCGTGTTCACCATCGACGTCGAGGCTGATCCGGCGACCATCGACATCGAGTTCGTCGCCGGCCCCGAAGCGGGGAACTGGTCGTACGGAATCTTCGAGCTCGACGGTGACGACCTGCGCATTTGTCTGGGCCTGACCGGGGCAGTCCGTCCGACGGCTTTTGAGACCGCCGCCGGGCGTGCCCACGCCCTAGAGACCCTGCGGCGGTCAGACTCGTCACGGCCCGTCGGAGTGGACGGGGGAACCGCTCCCGTCGCCAAGCTGGTCCCGCTCGCTGACACCACACTGTTTGAAGGTGACCCCGAAGAAGAACTCCTTCCCCTTCAGGGCGAGTGGCAGGCAGTCCAGATCGTGCGGGACGGCATGGAATTGCCGAGCAAGATGCGGAAGGGGATGAGGAGGACCATGTCGGGAAGGGAAGTCACCGTGACGATGAGTGGCCAGGTGATCGTCCACGCACTCGTCCGGGCTCTCTCCGCACAGAGTCCCGTTTGCCTGGACTACTGCCTTCTTGACGCCCCGGAAGCTGGCCAAAGCCAGCTGGGCATCATGGAGATGCGCGACGCTCAAGTGCGTTTTTGCTTCGGGCCAGTCGGTGGAGAGAGACCCGACGGATTTGAAGCCCCCAAAGGCAGTGGCAGGACTCTCAGTGTCTGGCGCCCGGCCTGAAACCAGTCGTCACTTCTTGACCTTGGGCAAAACCCGGTAGACCATCACGGCTACCGGGTCGCCCATTTTGAGACCTTGGTGGCACTTGAGGCACTCAGTCTTGCTGAGTCGGATTGGTCGCGCCTCCCAATAGACCCCACCCGGCGAGGCGACGTAAGGTTTGCCACCGTCCTGAGCCCACTGGGTCACAGCGTTCTTCACCAAGTCGATGTCGGGGACGATGCTCATAGCGAGCATTGAAGGGTCAACGACTCGTTCGCCGACGTGGACGGGCCCTGGAAGTCGGCGGTATCGCAGGCTGACGTCGGCGGGCTTGAGGGGCTTGCCATGGGCACCGTAGATTTGGACTGTCGTCTGGAACCCTTGTGGGTCATAGCCGGGGTCTCCGCCGTCGCGCGAGTGTGCGGCGATCTGGCTCGACTCGATCCGGGCCGTGCCAAACTTGCCGTCTTTGACGCCTACCAAATTGTCAAACTGCTTCACGTAGTAGGCGTGCATCGAGTCGACGAGCTTGCTCTCGCCAGTAGGATCAGGAGCCGCAGCCACTAAGCAAGCAGCAGTCGTTACAAGTGGTAGAGCCCAAGACGGCTTCATGTCTGAGGGACGACTCGCGGGTGGGCGCGTTACGCTGGGCAGCATAATCACACCGTGCGGATCGACTACCTGGTGCTGGGGACGTTTCTCGTCCTGTTCACCCTGCGTGACGCCTTTGTGTCGATCCTCCTGCCGAGGACAGTCAAAGGCTCGAAGCGCCTGTCCAACAGGCTGACGACGGCCCTGTGGAAGTGCTTCTCGTTCCTGGTGAAACCAGGGACAAAGAACGAAGACCAGTGGCTCAGCATCTTCGGCCCGCTGAGCATCGTGGTGATGATCACCAGTTGGGCCCTTGTCCTGATCTTAGGATTCGGCGCGATTGTGTTGGGGACAGGAGTCACATTGCACGGAGAGCTGCCGACATTTGGGGAAGCCGTCTACTTCAGCGGCGTCACCTTCCTGACACTGGGCTACGGCGACATGACCCTCGACGGTGGCCTTGGCCATTTCCTCAGCGTCCTCGAGGCTGGACTGGGCTTCGGGTTCCTCGCGATCCTCATCAGCTACGTGCCCGTGCTCTACCAGTCGTTCTCGCGCCGTGAGGTGCTGATCACCCTCATGGACGCCCGGGCCGGTTCGCCGCCGAGCGGTGGCGAGATGCTCCTGCGCTTCGCGCGGCATGACGACTGGGACGGCCTGATGGACTGGCTCCAGCGCTGGGAGACCTGGGGAGCCGAACTGCTGGAGACCCACCTGAGCTACCCGACGCTGGTGATGTATCGTTCGCAGCACTCAGACACGAGTTGGCTGTGCGCCATGACAGCGGTCCTGGACGCCTGTTCGCTGCTTTTGGCCGCGATTCCACCCGATCACTCCTGCTCACAAGCCCGACGCCAGGCTCACCTCACCTTCGCGATGTGCCGCCACGCCGTTGTCGACCTATCCCAAATCTTCGACGTCCGCCCCGACGAGCGGGACGGGCGCCTGAGCCGAGAAGAGTTTAGAGACTTTGTCGCCAGCATGGGTGACAAGGGGATGGTCTTTAGCGACGGCGACAAAGCCTGGAAGACGCTGAGCGACAAGCGGGCCATGTACGAACCCTACGTCGCCGCGCTCTCCCAGCGGTTCCGGATGCGCCTGCCTGCCTGGACGCACGACCCCCGCGAGAAGGACAACTGGCAGACCAGCGCCTTTGACCGGCACGTCTGAGCATTTATTGCCAGACAATCGCCGTATCAGCCGCCGTACACTCGTCCGATGCCCAAAGTCGTCCACTTTGAGATACCCGCCATCGACGCCCCGCGAGCCATCGAGTTCTACGCCCAGGCGTTTGGCTGGACGTCCACAGACTACGGCCCAGCACCATCCGGCTACTGGATTTGCGAATGTGGCACACCGGAGGAGCCCGGGGTGAACGGCGCGATCATGACCCGCATCGGCGAGGGCCAGCCGGTCGTCACAGTCCTCAAAGTCGACTCCATCGACGCGGCCATCGCCGCTGTCGAGGCTGCTGGAGGAGAGATCGTCGTCCCCAAGTTCGAGGTGCCCTTCGTCGGCTGGAAGGCGTTCTTCAAAGACACCGAAGGGAACATCATGGGCATGGCCGAGTTCTCCCAGGGCGACGTCTAAACGCCCTTCTTGCGGATCCTCTGGCTCGACTTCTTGTCGCTCAACTTGGCCGGCTTGTTGTCGGCCTGGGGCTTAGTCTCGCCGCCACCGCCGTCCGAGCGCAGTTTTTCCAGGGCTTCGCGAATTTGCTTTTTGGACGGCGGTTTCATTCCACGAGATTACTCTGCGTGCCACGTACAATGCAGTCTGACTGATGGATGATGTTGATGCGTTTGTGCCGGTCTCGGTTGAAGATGCTCGATCCAGGACACTGGCCGTCGCCCACTTCTTGGCCAGGCTCCTTTACTTGCCGCCACCGAGCATGCTGGATGAAATCAGACGGGAATCGACCGACGAGGAATGGCAGTCCATCCTTCAGGGATCGGCAGAGGCGACAAAGTACTTCTGTAACGGACTGACAAAACATGGGCTATGGGACGCTTTGACTCCATCCGAGCGAGAGACCATGAGAACAGATCTTCTGCATATTTCAATGCGGATGTTCATCGACGCAAGCTGGCTTGCGGAGTCATTTACTGTCCTTATGTGGGCTCTAGACCAACTAGAGGCTTTGCCGCCTTACGACACACAAAGCGCAGGGTTGGAACTCGCTGAAGATGTCGCGGAAAACGTAAGAAAATTAGCGAACGCCTCGTTTCGACCGGAGGCGGAAATCAACCATGCGAGGAACATTGCAGAAGTTTGGCATTGGCGGAGTCGCACACGGCAATTACTAGAGGAGGGACGAACTGATATCTGCCCACCAGGGCGAACTTTCGATGCGATAGTGCGGAGTTGCGCTGCAACTTTGCAGTCTGACGGCGAGTTCCAAGCAATTGACGATGACTTTCCTGTCTTCGGCACTTCTTATCGGGCCATGAGTGATGCCCAGTGGTCCCAAGTCCGCTCTATCACGATGGAGCGTCACCGCGCTTTGAACTGGTTGTGCGGCTTCGCACCTGAAAATAAGTGGGAGGAAACACCGACTGACACCTAACTCGTCGGCTCATACATCTGTGCACAGAGTTCTCGAATTATGAAGGAATCAACCTACAAGGAGCACTGTCGCATGGTCGGCAAACTGACCAAGTTGATGCGCGAGCATCTGGACGACGAAATGACCGTCGTCCAGATGGCAGATTCCTGTTGCTTGTCGCCCTACCATTTCCAGCGGGTATTCACCAAAGTCGCCGGTGAGGGGTGCGCGCGCATGTACCGGCGGCTGCGCCTGGAGCGGGCGGCTTGGCAACTGCAAAACACGTCGATGTCGGTGTCCGACATCGCCTGCGCAGCCGGATTTGTCGGGCCTGAGCCATTTGCCCGCTCGTTCAAAATGGCGTACGCCTGCTCAGCAGGACAGTTCCGCCAGGCTGAGTGGACGGGCTACACGATGTTCGCCCCCAACCGGGTTCACTTTTCACCAGACGGCGGCGGCGAGTTTGCACCGATGGAGCGCCATGGGTGCGGAATCCCGTTCCGCATCGAAGCTGTCGAACGGTTCTCGGTCATGGGCAGACGCCACATGGGCCCGCCAGGGCTGATGCACAAGACATGGAGCGCCTTTATTGAAGAGATGACCGGGCGCGGCTACGATGTCCGTCGACATCCCCTGGTCGGCTTTTCGCCAGGGCTGAGACGCTACCTACCCGCCGGCAAGGTGAGGAACCACGTCGCAGTGATGTTCGATCCTTCAATGGCCGCCGATCTGGTGGTCCAGGAGCTCGGCGGCTGCACGTGCGTCGTCAGCGAACACGTGGGATCGGGTAACAGCCTGGGCGACTTTTGGATGCGCATGTGGGCCGAGGTCATGCCGGCCGCCCGAATGCGGCAGTCCAAGGGTGTTCCGTTCCAGCTGGTCACTGCGTCCGGCGAGCCCGGCGTCTTTTGCGCCCGGCTCCATATTCCCGTTTTGACGAACTCAGCATTTTTCGCCTGAAACCAGGGGCCAAGTGTGCCTTACAATCGGCACCATGCTTACGGCAACTTGTGCTCTGGCGGTCTTGGCAAGCGTTGCGCCGCCTGATCGGACCGCCGACATCGTCCGGTTCAAAGAGAAAGTGATGCGGGCCGACTACGCCGGTGACTTGACCGCACTCGACGACCTGTACCGACAAGGTTCGGTCTATCTAGACGACCAGGCAAACGCGTCGAGGACTCGATACTGGATCGGGTACGCCAAGTGGCGTCGCGCGATCAACGGGTTCAACGAAACACCGACGCCGAAGTGGCTACAAGCAGACATCGAATCAGCATTCAAAGAGTTCCAAGCATCACTGGAGATTGATTCGACATATGTCGAGTCCAAAATTGCCGCCGTCTCGTGCGTCGGGTTGACTTACTTCTTTTCGGGTGGTAAGGCAACCACGAAAGAGGGGCAGGACGACTTGGCTAAGAAGGCAGAGTATGCACGCAAGCTCGTGCCCGACATCCGCAAGGACGACCCCGACAACCCGCGCTGGGCGTGGATCTGGGCACAACAGCTTTCGGTTTCTCCGAGTGACAAAGGTGGAGGGCGTGACGCCGCGATCAACCTATGCCTGAAGTCGCTTGAGCAGATGGAAAAGCGTCGGGCTCCGAAGTCCCCTCTCGAGCCCACCTGGGGCAAGCCGGAGCTGATGATGAACGTCGCCTACTACTATGCCAACATGCCGCCTCTCGACCTTCCGAAGGCAAAGGATTATGCGGTCCAGGCTCTCAAGATCGTGCCGTACTGGCACTACATGAAGGACATATTGCTGGTCCAGATCGAAACGAAGATCAAGAAGGGAACTTGAAAGCAAATCGGGAGGACGCCAGATTTGGCGTCCTCCCGACTTGGCTCAACTTGGCCGTTTATAGGTGCATGGCACAGAAGCCCGTGCCTGCATTGACCCAGTTTTGTTGGACAAGGTAGTTCTTGCCACCGAACGTCACGTTATATTTGCCGCCGGAAGCTCCGCTAGTCGTACCAAACGTCCAGGCACACTTATCGGCGTTCTCCGCGCCCGACGCGTCGTACCAGGCGTTCAGATCGGGGTCAGTCGCCGCCTCTTCGACTTCGTGGGCGATGATCGACACCATGCCGTCGGCGCCGACGCTACCGTTCGGGCCAGGGCTCTGCGCCGCGCAGGAGCTGGGGCACTTCACTGGGTTGCCGACAAACGAATACTTGATATCGAACCCGTTGATCGAAGCGCGAGTGTGCCAACCGCAATATTGGGTGCAGAAGCCCGACTTCGTCACGTTGCTTCCTGTCAACACCAGATAGATGCCGTTGCTGTCATATGGAAACTTGCCCGTGGAAAGCGCCGACTTGACGATGTTCAGAATTTTGGTGTCTGTCAGGCTCTTTGTTCCTTGGCTGCCTGTGTCCACCGTAGTTCCAGCCAATGTCAGCTGACCAGAGACGTCGCCTGTATTGTCGCCATACGTCGTGTTGATGTTGAAGTAGGCGGAGCCACCCAGGTTCGAGATGAAGTTCGAAACGAGGGATTGGTCACTAGCCGTCCAGGCGCCGTACCAGATCACGTAAGCGTGGATCGTGCCGGTCATAACCGGGCCGTTATGGTAGTTGATGCCATGGCCGGTGCTGACACCCATAATCCCATTGCCTGGTTTAAGCCGAGCCATCGGCGAGAGCTTGCCGCCCTTGATCGGCATCACGGACTTGAACGGGACGACCCCGTCCTCCGACACAAACGTTTCGTTCTCGGCCGAATACATCGAGTTGGCAAGCGATAGATTGCGTTCGGCCGAAATTTTCCCGCCGAGCTTCCCGTCGGATTTGGCCTGGGCCAAGATCGGCGACGTGACATAAGCAACGGCCAAGAACGCGCCGACGGTCGCCAGGACCTCGGTGATCGTCAGTTTTGAGTTCAATCGAGACTTCATTTTCACTCCACAACTAGCAGCCACGGGGACAACGATCCCCGCATGAGGTGCTCCAGAAGTTCTGGACACCTATAGATGACACGGGCATTGTAGGGCAAAAAGAGCGCGGGCAGACAAAAACTTTATGAAAGGTTGAGCTACCTGCTCCGGTAAAACAGGTGGCGTTGTGTTGAAACGGTCTCTCATCCTCGTTTTCGCAGCCTCGCTGGCCGCATCCGCGCTGGCGCAAGGCTCACCAGAAACTGTCAGCAAGATCATCGCCGAAGGCAAGGGCGCGAACAAGACTCGCTACACCCTCGAGCGCATCACCGGCGAATTTGGCGCTCGCCTGACCTCGTCGACCCATCTGGCCGACGCCCAAAAGTGGGCGATGGAGCAGTTCAAGTCGTTCGGCTGCACCAATGTGCACTTGGAGAAGTGGGGCGAGTGGCCAGTCGGATTCGACCGCGCCAAGACCGGCCACGTCGGCCGGATGACAGCCCCGTTCAGCCGAGACTTTGAATTCACGACCGCCAGCTGGACGCCCGGCACCAACGGCCTCAAAAAAGGGCCGGCTGTCATGGAGCCCAAGACGATGGCCGACCTGGACAAGATCAAGGGCAAGCTTAAAGGCGCCTGGTTGATCAAGCTGGCCACTCCTGATGCAAAACCAGAAGACCGCGCAAAAATCTTGGAAGCCGCCCACAAGGCCGGCATCCTGGGCGAAGTGACCGGCTCACGCAGCGAACTGGTGCTGACCGGAGGCCGCTACAACATCGAGTGGGGCAAGCTGCCGACCGCCGTGCAGATCACCATCCGCAAGAGCGACTTCGACGCCGTCACCGCCGAAATGCCAAAGGGCAAAGTCGAACTGGAGTTCGATCTCAAGCAGACGATGCGCAAGGGCCCGGTGCCCAACTACAACGTGGTCGCCGAGATCAAAGGCACGGAGAAACCCGACGAGGTGGTCATCGTCAGCGGCCATTACGACAGCTGGGACGGCCCCATGAGCCAGGGTGCCTTGGACAACGGCACTGGTTCGAGCGTCACGCTAGAAGCGGCTCGCCTCCTGAACCTGGTCGGTGCGAAGCCGAAGCGGACGATCCGTTTCATCCTGTGGAGCGGCGAGGAGCAAGGCCTGTTCGGCTCCCGCGCCTATGTCAAAGACCACGCCGCCGAGATGGACAAGATCAGCACCTGCCTGGTCGACGACGGCGGCACGAACTATTGGGGTGGCTTTGTCGGCCTCGAGACTCAACGCTCGTTCTTCCAGTCCAGCATCGACGCCCTGAATGCGGCGTTCCCAGACTTGCCCATGAAGTTCAACGCGGTGGCCAAGATGCCAAGAGGCGGCGGCAGCGACCATGCGAGCTTCAACGCCGTCGGTGTTCCTGGCTTCTTCACGATGGAGACTGGTGTGAGTGACTACAACTACGTCCATCACACGCAGCACGACAGGATCGAAGCGGCGATCAACGCCTATCTGGTGCAGTCCAGCACGGCAGCTGCGGTCACCGCCTACAACTTGGCCTGCGCCGACACGATGTTGCCGCGCGAGCCGAAGACTGGCAATTAGGGTTGGAGCTATGGTGCGGCGGCTAGCCTAACAAGGCACCGCCGCATGGCTCTTTACGCTGCGCCGTCGATCCTGATGGAGTTGCGTTGAGCAGAGCAATACGTCTCCGCCAAGGTATGCCGCAAATTGTGGCTGTAGGCGCCGACTGTGCATTGGACGCCGTGCTGTCGCAAGTAAAGTTCGAGGGACCGCGAGGAGAACCCGAGTTGATCCTTGGTGCAGTTGACGAGGAGGATTCCCAGCTCGTCTTTACCGACTCGGCCCAGCACATCGGGGAATTCGATGATTTCTTGGATTACCTTGGCAGCCTTGACGATTTCAGCTTCTGGCATTTTGATCGAACAGACTCCGAGGGATGTTGCGTGCCGGAGCGCATCTCGTTCTTCAAATCGTAGCCATCGAGCCCAATCGTCTGCAAGCAGGGCACCAGTCTCAGGGTCAGTCGATGTCACGATCGCTGCATAATCGAGTGCTCTCTGGTCAGTGACAGTTGAGACTTCGACCTCAAACAGCTTGGAGAGTTTGTCAGCGTAGTCTTGGACGACCGCCAGAGACGTGCAAACCTCTTCAGACACCGGAGCTGGGTCGATGGCGCACAGAGAGCCCATCGCCTTGCCGTTTGACCACTTCAAAGGGACGCCAAGAAAGGCCCTAATGGGCAGGACTTGACGCAGTGGCGCTTCACGATATTCTTGGATCGAGTCTGAGTCTGGAGCAACCTGTGGTGCCTCGCCTTTGATCATGCGATAACAAAACGAGTCAGGCCAAAAATAGACGTCGCCGTCGTTGATGGGAAAGTCCTCGCCGACGCTGCTGACAATGACGTAGTCGTCTTGTTCTAGGCATGTGACCATCCAAAACTTGAAACCGACTTCCTTTTGGAGTTCGGCTAAGACATGGCGCGACTCTTCAGCGAACGTGTACATCCGTGCAGGACTGCTTCGAAGGCAGTGACCATATCATCTGGCAGTTCTGACTGGAACAACATGCACAAATCAAGATAATTATAGAAAATCAATGGAAATGGCGCTAGACCGGTCAGGTCTAGCGCCACATTGTTAGTCAGATCGGATGCTGGAAGGCTTACCAGCGGCCGCCGCGACCGCCGCCGTAGCCACCGCCACCGCTGCGACCACCGCCACCACCGCCGCCGTAGCCGCCTCGGCCACCGCCACCACCACCGCCGCCGCTGCGCTCTTCGCGCGGGCGAGCTTCGTTCACGGTGATCGTGCGACCACTCCACTCGGAGTTGTGCTTGTCGGCGACGGCAGCTTCAAAATTGTCGGAATCGACGTCGACGAATCCAAAGCCCCGACCTTCGATAACACGGGGGTTGGTGGCGCCATAAGCGCTGAAATGAGAGGCGAGCTGTTGCTCGTTCACCGAATACGGCAGATTGCCGACGTACAGAGTTTTGGTTGCCATTGCTTTTGTGCCTTCTCCGCCTTGGAGAAGCGTTGCGTATCTCTAAGCCAGGGGAATCGACTGTGGGAACGGCCTAGAAGACTGTGTAGACAGGAAGACACCGGGTGCGGAGGCGTAACACCGTCATTATGGCCAGGAAACCAAAGAAGTCCAAAATAGTCCCGAAAGGTGATGTTGGTGGGCTCCGCATATAGAGGGTCTTCTGTGGCTAGTGCGAGATCGGCTGGTGGAGACCCCAGACGTCGATGTCCTCTACCTGTGCATGCCCGACGACACCAAATCCCAGCTTTTGGTATAGGTCGACATTGCTCTGCGACTCAGTGTCCAGACAAAGCCCTTTGCAGCCGGGAATTGAGCGCGCAGCTGTAGCTGCCGCTTCGATTAGCGACCGCCCCACGCCCTTGCCCTGCCAGCCCGGCTCGACGCCGATCATGGATACGTACAGGTTAGGCTTTGGGAACGGAATGCTGTCCACGGCCGCTGAGAAGGCGTCGAAGAACTGGACTGCCTCTGGGCCAATTTCGTCGAGCAACCGCTGCCAAATGGCGACTGCCTCCGGCGGACGCTCCACGCCTTCAATATCGCATACAGCAGCGCCGATGGGAATGCCTTCCGACTCGGCGACAAAGACCGGGACACCGCAAAGGATTCGTCGGACAATGGCCTCGCGCATCATCCTGTCCACCCAATGTTCAATGCCGCCGGGAGCATGTGCAAAGGCCCGCTGGGGCACGACATAGTTGTAAAAGGCCCTTGACATTGGGGCACCGACGAAGGCTGCATCGTCAGCGGAGGTGACTGGGCGGACGGTGAATCCCATTGGTCGGCCAATGGTACTTGACGCCCATCTGGCCGCGAGGTAGCTTCGGCCCGTGCCTGTCCGGATCAGCGTCGTCGCCCACACCCTGCGCCATTTGTCGGGCGATGCCGGAGGCATGGAACTGCACGGCGCAAACCTGGCGATCAAGTCGTATCTGAAGGCGTTTTTATCCGACGAGAGGACGGAGGCGCTCGAGGTCTTTCTCGAACCTGTCGACTACATGGACAAGGCTGCCCTCGCCGAGGCCGCGCAAGCGGCCCTGCCAGAGTGGCGGCGCGGCCAGGGCGCGCTGCGGTTCTATCCATCGCACCACCTGCCCGACGTTTTCGCCGACGGCACCGAGCGGATCATGTGGTGCATCGACCCCGCCTACATGGCCAGGGAGCGGGCCGTCCGCGACCGCTTCGCCACCGCCCCGACACCGTTGGTCGTCGACACCCACGGCCTGGGCCACCACTCGTTGTGGCGAGAACTGGCCCCTCTCGCCCGAGCCGAGCCTGTGCCGTTCGACACTCTCCTCTGTCTGAGCCAAGCCATCAAAACCGGCTTCGAAGCGGCGTTCGACGGATTCCTCGGCGGCTCGCGCCCATGCGGCATAGATGTCGTCCCGAGGGCTGTGGACACCAAAGTGTTCGCTCCGGCGAGCCCAGAGTGGAAAGCCAAAGCCAGACAACTCCTCAAGGTGCCGGCTTCGGTCGACAACATCGTCCTTTACTTAGGCAGGCTGACACCCAACCACAAGGCCGACCTGGTGCCGCTGCTGTCGGCTTTCACTTCAGCCGCCGGACCAAAGGACTTCCTGCTCGTCGTCGGACCCGAGAATGCTCCTGGCTATCGAGACTCTCTGGTCAAGGAGGCCGAGCGCCTCGGCCTGTCGGGCCGTGCGATGTTCCGAAGCGAGCTCGACCCCGACTTCCGCTCTATCGCCTACGCCGCCTCCGACATCTTCGTGTTTCCCGGCGACACTGTCCAGGAGGCTTTAGGCAACACGGTCTGCGAGGCGATGGCCGCCGGTTTGCCTGTCCTCTGTTCGGACTGGGACGGTTTCAAGGACCTCGTCGTCGATGGCGAGACCGGCTACTTGGTTCCGACTTACTGGATCCCCGGCACCCGTCGGAGCGAGGAAGTGTCCCCCCTGAGCGAGTTGGTCTCCCACTACCTGATGCTGGCCCAGAGTGTCTGGATCGACACGGAGGCCATGACTGCGCGCCTGCACGATCTCCTCGCATCTCCTGGACTCAGGCAACGCCTCGGCGCCAATGGCCGCGCCAGGGCGGAACGGATGCTCGCTCCAGAGGTGGTGATGGGACAAAAGTTCGACTTGTTTGAAGACCTGATAGAAGCAGCAAGGGCCGAATCGCCAGAAGCAAAGGCACGGCGGGCGGGGAACAGTGGACTAGGCATGATCTGCCCGCGAAGTGTCTTCGCCAGCTATGCGACAGGCGACTTGGCCACTGTCGCCGCCCAGGTCCGCATCAGCCAGAAGGGCAAAGAAGTCTTGCAGGGCAAAGCGGGCGTCGCCCTTTATGACGAGGTACTGGCCGTCACACATCCGGCACTTTACGATGCTGTCTTGCACGGGCTGGCCGAAGCCGATAGACCGCAAATGGCACAGACCCTTGTCGAGGAATGCTCACGAAAACTTGGCGTTGACACCGACGACATTTGGTTCCATTTAGGAGTGCTGGCCAAAAGAGGCTATGTGAACCTAAAGCCGATGAAGCATTCAAGGTAATATAGCGAGCCTAAGAGGGACTGCAACATGAAATTCGCTCTCAAGACTATGACCGCTGCTCCCATGGTGGCTCTGTTGGCCACCACCGCCTTGGCAGCCGACAAACAGAACCCGTTCTCAGTCCGCGGTGGACTCTTCTACCCGACCTCGAGCGACACGCGCGACAACACCAAGAACACCGGTTTTGGCCTGGGCCTGAGCTACGAACTGCCCAGCTACAGCATCCAGGGACTGAACGGCGCCGTCCTCAACCTGGAATTGGACGGCACCTGGGTCGGCAGCAGCGGCAACAAACTGGAAGCGTTTGACCTGATGGTCACCGGCCGCTGGTACGGCACGGGCATGAAGGCCGGTTCGCAGTCCATCTACTACGGCTTCGGTGTCGGTCTGACCCGTCAGAAGGGTGAGACGACCACGACGGTCAGCAATGGAAGCGGTGGCACGACCACAACTGTCAACAGCGAAACGAAGACCAGCATCGCCGCCAAGGTCTTGGTCGGCACCGCGATCAGCAAGCAGGCGTTCATTGAGCTCGGCTTCCGGTTCGCTCCCAGCGTCAACAGCCTGAATGCCAACGGCCTCTCGCTGCAACTCGGCGTCAAGTTCTAAGTCAATAACTGACTAGCAACAACCAAGCGGCCAGGGTCACGACCCTGGCCGCTTCATTTTGCCACTCCGTACCTGGTAAACCTGGCAGGACAGCACAGGGGCTGATGAAACATGTTGACAGGCGCAGTTCTCACGGCGGCCATTGGAAGAGCAATGGTTGACGGCACTTTTGGCGACGACGTCGCTTTTCTCAAACAACACGCCGACCCGGTCGTGCTCCGCCGCGGCACAGGAGCGGTGATTGTCGTACCCAAGTATCAAGGAAGGGTCATGACCAGTTCGTCCAACGGCGACGCCGGCACGGGATACGGCTGGATCAACCATGAACTGATCGAAAGCGGCGAAGTGAAGAAGAACTTCAACCCGCTCGGGGGAGAAGAACGCTTTTGGCTTGGACCCGAGGGCGGCCAGTTCTCTCTGTACTTCAAGAAGGGCGACCCGTTCGAATTCGACAAATGGCAGGTGCCCGCCGCCATTGATACGGAGCCGTACAAGGTCGTCAGCAAATCGGCTTCCTCGATCACATTGGCGCACACCGCGACGTTCACCAACTATTCTGGCAACCAGTTGAAAGTCGGGATCAAACGCAGCGTCAAGTTGCTTGGTCCGACAGCCTTGAAGTCACGTTTGGGAATCGACGTGCCATCGGGTGTCAAGAGCGTTGCTTACGACGCCACGAGCACGGTGAAGAACGTCGGCTCAAAGGCGTGGAGCAAGACTACCGGCGCACCAAGCATTTGGGTTCTGTCCATGTTCAAACCTGGAGACGAAACCAACGTCGTCGTGCCATACAACACCAAGGCGAAGGGAACAGTACTTGTCGACAACTATTTTGGCAAGGTGCCAGCTGAGCGCCTGAAGATCGGCAAGTCAGCGGCCTACTTCCGCTGCGACGGCACCATGCGCACGAAGATTGGCCTACCGCCCGCCCGGGTGAAACCTTATCGGGACGGCGCCGCCATCGGCAGCTTTGACGCTGCACATAACGTCTTGACGATTCTGCACTTCAGCTACGAGCCAGGCGTCAAGGACTACGTCAATTCCTTGTGGCAGATGCAAAAGGAGCCGTTCCGCGGCGACGTGGCCAACAGCTATAACGACGGCCCACCTGCCCCAGGCGTCAAACCGATGGGGCCGTTCTATGAGCTCGAGTCATCCTCGCCTGCTCTGTTCCTCAAGCCCGGAGTAAGCCGATCCCACAGCCACATGATCGCACACTTCGAGGGATCACGCGAGAAGCTCGACGGCATCGCCCGTAAGGTCCTTGGCGTCGGTCTCGACGAAGTCTCGAAGGCCTTCTCCGGCTAGATTCGTGGTACCTTGGGCGGCGAGATGAGCATTCTTCTCGCCGCCCTTTCGCTGTTTCCCGGGCAGACGGCGCAGCTCAAGGCCGTGCCCTTCCACGCCAGCGGCCTCTATCATGTCGGCGAGAAGGTCGGCTGGAAGCTCACAGGCCTGGCCCCAGGTCAATACAGCTGTGTCATCCGGCGCAACAACAAGATTGAACTGGCCGAGAGCGTGCGCTCGGGGAACGCCGGCAGCTTCGAAATCTCTTGGCCCGCCGACGAGCCGTCGATGATTTATGCCGAAGTCACGCCGCCAGGCGGCGGTAAGCCGGTCGCCCTTGGAGCGGCCATCGAGCCGACGAGAATCACCCCCTCCGAAGCCAGGCCGAAGGACTTCAAACAGTTCTGGGACGCGAAAATCGCCGCGCTGCGCCGCGTGCCCGAGAACGCTCATGTGACCGAAAAGCCAACCGACCAACAAGACATCACCTACGGCACCGTCGTGATGGACCACGTCGGCGGGGAACACGTCTACGGCCAATTGGCACGGCCCAAAGCCCCCGGCAAGCACCCAGCCCTCCTGCAACTGCAGTGGGCCAGCCCGCCCTATCCGCTGGACAAGTGGTGGGTCATGGGCTACGCTAAACAGGGGTTCATCGCCCTGAACATCGAGCCCCACGACGTGCCCACCGACGCCCCGGCCAGCTTCTACCAAGGCCTGCCGAACTCGATCAAGAACTACAACGCCATCGGCCAGGGCGACCGGGACAAAAACTACTTCGTCAACATGTACCTGCGCGGCGTCCGGGCCTTGGATTATCTAGCCAAAGACCCCGACTGGGATGGCAAAACTCTGGTCGTCATCGGCACGAGCATGGGCGGGCAGCAAAGTCTGTGCCTGGCCGGACTGCACCCCAAGGTCACCCACCTGATCGTCAACGTCCCCGCCGGATGCGACATCAACGCCGACCTGCACGGGCGGCAGGGCGGCTATCCAAACTTTAATGTGAAAGACCCCAAAGTCGCCGCTACCGCGCCCTACGTCGACGCCGTCAACTTCGCGCCCGACATCAAGGCCACCTGCCTGGTGGCTATGGGCTTCATAGACACCGTCTCGCCGCCTTGCGGGATATGGGCCGCGTTCAACCAGATCAAGGGCCCCAAAGAAGTGGCGCCGATGCCGGAGTCGCCGCACAACCACTTGGCGACACCTGCCCAACTGAAGCCCTACACAGACCGCTCCGCCGTCTGGCTCACGGCGTTAGGCAAGTCGCAACCAGTCGTAGTGCAAGGAGTTAAGTACTGATATGGACAGCCTCAAGCCCTTTGTCGACAAGCTGGACCCAGACCGGGCTGCCGCCGTGCTTGAACTCCGCAAGACGATCCTCTCCCAACTCGACGACGCGGTGGAAGAGAGGGTGAGTGAAGCGGGCATCGACTACGTCATCCCCCACAGCGTCTATCCCGCTGGCTACCACTGCAACCCCAAGCAGCCCCTCAGCTACGCGGCGGTGCGTGCCGGCAAGACCGGCCTCACACTCCACTTCCTGCCCATGTACATGCACGAAGGTGAAGACGTCTGGGTGAAGTCCGCGTTTGCCGAGGCCGGCGTCAAGCTCGACATGGGCATGGGATGCCTCAGGTTCAAAAAGCCCGGCGAGATCCCCTACGCAATCATCGCCCAACTACTCGGCCGGACACCGGGCCGGGCGTTCCTGGACCGGTATTCCAAGTTTATGGATACCCGCAACAAGAAGTAGGTAGAGTCCAGCCATGTTCGTTGTCGTTTCCAAGTGGGAGTTCGACCCCATGCGCGAAGAAGCCGCTATGGCCACTGGCGGCAAGATGATGGAAGCGATCTCAACCTGGGACGGCGTGGAAGAAGCGTTCAACATCCGGACTGGACCCGGTCACGTCCTCGCAGTCATCAAGTACACCGACGAGGCGACCTACGAGCGGCTGATCAACGCCAAAGACAACCCGTTTGACCGGTTGGCGGCGGAGTACGGGATGGACGAGTCGGCCACCTGGCTCTGGTCCGAGCGTGGCCATATCGTCCACGGCTGATCCTCGCCTCAGAGAGCGCCCAAGATGTGCGGCCTCAGCGACTCGGCCCACATGTCGTAAGCCTCGGGCGTCAGGTGCAAGAAGTCGGGCATCAACTCCACCGGAATAGTCCCGTCGGGCCTGAGGAACAGGTGGCTGTTGTCCATCAGGCTGACGTTCGGCCCAAACCCGTACTCCCGCACCAACCGGTTAGCCAGCTCGACCTCTGTCCGCATCGGGTCGTCCGGATGCTCTGCACGAGGCAATATTTCGTGAAGAAGCACTCTTGCCACCGGCGCGATGTCGGACAAGGCCTGGACCACGGCGACGATGCCCGCCGCGGTCTGCTGGCCGTCACAGATGCCCCAGCCGATGTTGTTCGTGCCGATCAGCAAAACGAACACGTCAGGCTGATAACCGCGGACCTCGCCGTTGGCAAATCGCCAGAGCAGATTGTAAGTGCCGTCGCCGCCGATGCCGAAGTTGGCCGAGGGGATTGGAGCAAAGTGCGCGTCCCACGCTTGTCGTCCCGTTGACTCCCAGCCTTCGGTGATCGAGTCGCCAATAAACGCCACCCGGTAGCCGCCGCGAATGGTCTGCCCGACGTACGCTTCGTGCCGCTCCCTCCATCCGAGGTCGGCCAGGCGGTGGACCGGGATCGTGGCGGCGTCAGGGAACTGGTGCAGGGTCTCCATGGTCGGCAAGGACATGCCCGACGTTCTACCCTCAGCAAGGACCTCGCCGGACCGCACAGAATAGCGAAATGGTCGCCAGCCTGATCGCCTTTGCCGCACTGACCCAGCGCGCTTTTGACCTCTACTCCTACGGGCCGTACGAGAGCCGAGTGCCCCGGCCCGAGTCGGTGCTGGGCTACGAGATCGGCACCAAACACTCGACCTTCCGCGACCAGGAGCGGTACATCCAAGCGGCCGTCGCCGCTGCGCCAGACCGCGTGCAGATCCGTGAATACGGCACAAGCACCGAAGGTCGGCCACTCAAGGTGCTGATCATCGGCAGCAAGGCCAACATGGCCCGCTTGACCGAGATCGAGAAGCAACACGAGGCCCTGGCGGCAGGGAAGGGCGACCCCAAGAACACCGTCCCCATTCTGTGGATCAACGAATGCATCCACGGCGACGAAACGGCGAGCTTCGAGGCTGGCATGGTTTCGCTCTACACCCTTCTGGCCAGCGAGAACCCGGCGATCAAAGAGGCGCTGGACAAGTGCTTGGTCATCCTCAACCCGGTCTACAACCCTGACGGCCACGAGCGATATGTCGTCTACTACAACGCCGTCGCCGTCGGCTCGCCCGAGCCCGAGGCCTTCGAGCGCGGAGGCCCCAACGTGATGTATGGACGCGTCAACCACTACCGGTTCGACATGAACCGCGACCGGGTGGCTTTCAGCCAAAAGGAGACGCAGGCCGAGTACCCGACGATGCTTAAATGGGCGCCGCAGGTCTACATCGACCAGCACGG
>JAFDWT010000042.1 GCA_018268335.1 Armatimonadota bacterium
GGCCCGCTGGTCGACAAGCTGAACGAACTCAAGAAGCGCGGCTGGGTGGACCATTGGGGCGGCAGCAACTGGCACGTCGACCGGATCAAGGAGTTCAACGCCTACGCCGCCGAGACTGGGCAGCAAGGCTTCACCGTCAATAACCCGAACCTCTCGCTGGCGACAGTCAACGAGCCCATGTGGACGGACTGCCATACCATCCCATCCGACGAGCGGGCCTGGCATACCGAGACTCAATTCCCGCTCTTCAGTTGGAGTGCCGGCGGTGGTGGCTGGTTTGCCTATGTCGAATCGGACGACGTCACCCGCGTCTATGCCAATGAGGAGAACAGGCGGCGGCGCGAGCGGGCCGAGGAGCTCGGCAAGAAGTTCGGCGCGACCGCCAACCAGGTCGCCCTGGCGTGGACTTTGGCCCAGCCCTACCCGGTGTGGGCCCTGGTCGGCCCGGCTAATGTGGACCAACTCAAAGCCAACGCCGAGGCATGCGACATCGCCCTATCACCGGACGATGTCCGCTGGTTGGAGAACGGAGACTAGCAAGCCGCCATTCTTTGGCGCAATTTGGCGTAGGGTGCCCCGGTCTGGCCGCGTCGAGCGTTTGGATCTCGGGTAGAAGTTCACGACGCGGCAGACCGGGTTCCGGAAAGATGCGGTGCCGACGCATCCCGGTCTGTCGCTAAGATTCCTTAGTTCCTTGCAGTTACGTAGCAGCGCGGCCAGACCGGGGCACCCCAACCTCAGGGCGGACTTCACTGGCCAAGAGTTACTTCGCAGCCGTCAATGCATCGAAACTGGCCTTGTCGATTGGAACCTTCGTCTCTCCTGAAACGATCTTCTTCTTGACTTCCTCCAGTTGGGCAAGGGTCTCCGCGCCGATCTTGTCTTTGGTGTAGGTGAACGCTGAAGTTCCCACACCACCAGCCTTCAGGTCATAAAGCTTGGAGCCCGCCGACCACGCGCCTTCCTTCAAGTCTTTGATCGTCTGGAATACCGCTTCGTCCACCCGTTTGACCATCGAGGTCAAAACGGAGCCTTGCGCGATGCTGTCCTGGTCGCTGTCCACGCCAATGGCGAAGTGTCCGGTCTCCTGGGCAGCGCGGATCACACCGAGCCCAGCGAGGCCAGCGGCGTGATAGACCACATCGGCGCCGTCGTTAAAGAGGACGGTCGCCGCCGTCTTGGCAGCGTCGACATTGTCCCAACTGCCTACGTACTTGCTCGCCAGGGTTTGGATCTGCGGGTTGGCCGCCTTGGCACCCGCGTAGTAGCCGTATTCAAACTTCTCGATCAGTGGCAGCTTCATGCCACCCACGAAGCCGATTTTGCCCGTCTTGGAGGTCTTGCCGGCGATGTAGCCGACTAGGTAGCTGCCCTCTTCTTCTTTGAACAAAAGTTCGCGGACGTTGTTTTCTTTGACGGAGCCGTC
Organism: Armatimonadota bacterium; assembly: GCA_018268335.1. Classification (GTDB taxonomy): domain Bacteria; phylum Armatimonadota; class Fimbriimonadia; order Fimbriimonadales; family Fimbriimonadaceae; genus JAHBTB01. The sequence continues at coordinate 1,427 of JAFDWT010000042.1, forward strand.
GACGATGGCGAATTTCGTCTCGGGGTGCTCCTTGGCGATGCGCTGCAAAGCCGTCTGCATCGTGATGCCAATGGCGATCACTAGGTCGCACTTCTTGTCGACCAGTGCTTCAAGGTTGGCCTCATAGTCGCTGTCCGAGTGGCTCTCGACCGGCATGGCCTCGATACCCAGTTCTTTAGCGGCGCGGTCGAGGCCGGCTTTCGCGCTCTCGTTGAACGACTTGTCGTTGATGCCGCCCTTGTCAAAGACGACACCGATCTTGAGCTTCTTGGCGGTCTCGGTCGTGCCCGTGGTCTTGCCAGGTTCTGGGGCCGTCGGCGAGCATCCAGCGACCATCACGACTGCCGCCAAAGCGGCCACACCAAGAGCCCAAATCCTGTGTCCCATACCAAAATCCTCGAAAAGGTACAATACCTGGTTCCGGAGCGGCGATCCCCAGCCGCCCACCGCGAGGTCCTCTGTCTTGATCACCTGCAATTTGACAAAGCCCGAGTCCACTTTCGACACGATCCGCAAGGCGTACAAAGACCTGAAGCCCACCGACGCGGCTCTGATCGCCATGGCGCTCGTCGAAGCCGGCCGATCCGCTGATGCTGTCTACGACGGTGAAACCCACGCCTGGCCCCACGACTACCAGGCGTTGGCCAAGAGCATCGCCCAGGAAGTCCGGCAAGTGCAGGAAGCTGTCGAAGGTGACAAGGCCAAGAAGACGGCCAAGACACCTGAGGAAGAGCCGGTTACGCTGACTGTGCACCTCAAGCCGAGCTTTAAGGCTGGCGAGGCGGCCTTGGCCGACCGGGCAGACCTCCAAACTCTTTTCGCCGACATCGTCGCAGAAGGCGTCGAGTACCTGTATTCGCCGACCGACATCGGCTGGCCCTGGACGCTGGAGCGCGTCAACTGGGCGACCTTCAGCGGCGGCGACCTCCGGCGCCGTGTCAAGTTCCGCGCTGAGTTCGAGGGCGGCCACACCGGCGTCGAACTGGGCCCGGGTGGCAAAAAGAAAGTCACAAAAGGCTCCAAGGCCTGAGACATCTGTTAGCATAGTCTTGTGACCGTCCTTTTAGCGGCCCTCCTCTTAGCGCGACCGGCTGCCAGCTGGAGCGTCAACGCCAACCACACATTGGTCTGGGGCGACAAGCCTTATCTGCCGGTGGGCGTCCGCATCAAGGGTGGGGCTGGGCAGGCCACCAAAGCGTTGGCAGCGGGCATCCGAGACTTTGTCGTCGATCTTCCGGCTGACGGCGGCGGATGGGCAGAAACTGTCGGTGAACTGGAGAAGGCCAGCGCCCGGTATGTGGTGGCGGTCGGAACGACTTCGCCTCGCGCCAAAGTCTTCGCCGTCGAGCCAGACGAGTACCGGGTGCCTGACCTGGAGGGTGCCTACCACTTCAACTTTTCGATCCCCAACGCTGATCGGGCATTGGTGATGATGGTCCAACAGACTTCCGCCGCCGTCCGCTGGCGGAAAGTGATGCCGATCGTCGATGGCAAGCTCAAGATTGACGATGACGAGGGGCCCGGGGCCCCTTGCGTGTTGCTGGTCTATCCCTTCCTGACGAAGTCGGACGTCACCGACTTCTGGGAGCCCTTCGACGGCCACCGCGATATGGTGTTGACCACGCTCGGCAAGTTCAAAGCCGGGCCTGGATTCCGAGGCTTGCTCAACCCGCTGGGGTCGGTCAAGGCCTTCGTGCCCGACGAACCAGAATACGTTCCTCAGTCGGCAATGTTCCGGGTGGAGCTCGAGGCGTTTCTACGCAAGAACTACCCGAGCCCCAACGCCCTGGCCCAGGCGTGGTCGCTGGCGTTCAACGACTTGGCCGACTTCAAAGACTTCGCTCGCCTCGTTCCGTTGTGGAACAGCAAGCGCGGCTTGCCGTTGGTCTACGACCCCGACAACGACCAGACGTACGGTGTCGAACCGCAGCGCTCGCGCCTGTGGAGCGACATCAAACAGGTGATGGCCGACAGCGCCAACCGCCGCTACACCAATCTGGTGGACGCGGTGCAAAAAGCGGTCGGCGTGCCCGTCATTGAGGAGTGGCGCGGTTGGGGCGGGCCTTACGAAGGCGCGGTTCCTACCGCTGGTGTCGGGGCTGTCCTGACTGCACCCCGCATCGCCCCACTGATTGAGGCGGCCAGCCGCCCGGCCAGCACCATCCTGCGCAGCCCGACCAGGTTCGGATGGGCGACCGACGTGGCTCTGTCTACTGGTGCCGACGCTGCGTCAGCGTCTGAAGTCCTGGACACCCTGGAAAGCATCGGCATGCGCGGCTTTTTCTTCCGTTGCAACACGGATGCCGACATCAGTGCCGTCGCCGCCCTGGCCGCCAAGCATTCAGACGAGTCGTCCCAATGGAAACCAAACGCGCTCTACTATCCGGAGGCAGCCAACGATCCGGCGGCACCCGGTCGCTTGGGCAGTGGCCTCTGGTGGCTTCCCGCCCCCATTGGCGGCGACCGCCTCGATATGGGTGAGAACTTGGAGGGCTACCTCTTTAAGGACTCCCAGGGGCCTGGCATGGCCATTTGGTCGCGGTCTGGTACCCAAAAAGTTGGCCTGAAGGTCAACGATCCGGCCAAGCTCACATTTCAAACAACCGACGGCAGCACCGTCGCCTCCAAGCTGAAGAAGCAGATTCTTGAAGTCGATATCCCGACTTCTCCAGTGATCATTCGTGGCTATGACGTGATGCCGGTGCCAATGGAGGACTACACGCAGTCGCTCGTCGAGCTTCGCGCTGCTGTCGACAACTTCCCGCGCATCGCCGACACAGAGGGTGATGCCCTCTATAAGATCAAGCAATATGTGGACGGCTTCGACCGGTCACCAGACATTTCCTACCGGCTGATGAAGCAGCACTGGCGACAGGCCGCCATCAAGATCGCACCGTACGTTTGGCTGGAGGCGGAAAAGACCCCAGACCTGCTCTTCGCGAGCCGAGGGGACCTGCCGGGAGCTAGCGACGGCAAAGTTCTCGTTCTCGGCGACAAGCTGGGGGCTGGTGGCCGTTCCGTGGTCACGTTCCCAGTGACGCCCCACCAACAGGGCAACCATGAGGTTTGGATTGCTGCCAAGGTCGACCCGGGCGACCGCGACGCTGTGATGGTGCGATTGGGCGCTCGCTCATGGGCCCTTGCCGAGCCACCGGTCAGCTACTATGGTGCTGGTCTGGCATGGTTCAAGGTCGGGGAAGTGGAGCTGCGGACACCAGAAAAGCTATCCATCGCGACCACGCGCCAAGGGGTGCAGATCCAAGTGGACGTCGTCATGGTGTCGCCGACGCCGTTCCGCCCGCGGGGGCCGCGCCCGCCGGTCGAGTTCATCAAGACTTTGCTTGAGCCGGAGAAGAAGAAGGGGAAAGGAAAGGGTTCGGACGGCGCCTAGCGCTTTCCTCCCATTCCTTCACCTGTTCTTCGTACAGGCTCTCCGGCAAGAGGTCGATCTTGCCGTAGAGGCAGGCGTCAAGTCCCGACCGGACGGCCCAGCCCGCGTCGCCGTAGCTATAGTGCCACCACTCGTCGCGGCAGTTGCTGAACCCGGCTTCCAGCATGGCCTCCACCATGAGCATGCGGTTGGCGCGTGCCTCGTCGGTCAGTCCATAAGCGAATGTCGGTGCGCCCTGCAAACGTTCCAAAGGCGATGTGACATCGACTGTTTTTCCCTCTGCGTCTACCAAATGGACGTCGACCGCAGCCCCGGTACAGTGTCCCGGCGGTGCCTTTTGGTCGACGGGGGCGACGAACCTGCAGACCATGCGCCGGGCCGTGGCATAGGAGACATCGGGCCTGGCCTCGTGCAAGAACCGCCACATCATCTCGTAGATCTTCACTTGCCTGTCGAACGGACGCCAAGCGTCGACCACGCCCAGAAACAAGCCATCAGGCAAGTTGTGCGCGGCTTGCTCCAACATCTCGGCGACGGTCTGGCGCAAGTAGGGGATGACGCTTGTGCGCAGGATTTTGACCGAAGGCGAAACCTCGGACAGCGCAACAAGCGGCTCGCCGTTGTCGACCTCGTGGACACGGTTGAGCGCTCGGATCGGCTCGGGCCGGCCCTTGCTGCGGTCCCAGCTCATCGACCGCTAGATTCCCACCAAGAAAAGAAGGAACGCGGCGGCTCCGGCGGTGCGGAGTGTCTTTGAGTCGATCTTGCCCTTCCGGTCGGGAACCTGGATGCGGGTGCCCTTTTGCATCACCAGGTCGCCCATGTAGCCCGCGTCAATGTCGTTGACGTCAATGACGCGAGGCTTGTCGCTTCCTGGCAGGAACACCTTGAGCTTACTGGTGTCAGCTTCATTAGTCGTGCCGCCAGCCACCTTGAGCGCCTCCGTCAGAGTCATGCCCTCAGTGAGTTCCACATCGCCTGTCTTGCGGACAAACCCCTCGATCTTGACGACCAGCTTCTTAAGTTGCCTGTCGACGGTGACGGTGTCTCCAGCTTTCAAGACCATGTCCAGGTCTTGCGGGAGGTTCAGCTTCTTGGGCTCGTCACCGACCCGGGTCAGGTGCAGGGAGGTCGGATCGGCGTCGGCCCCGTAGCCGCCTGCCTTGGCCAGCATGTCCTTAACCTTGAGCCCCTCGATCAAGTCGTAGTCGCCCGGCGTCACGACTTGACCGAGCACCTTGACCTTGCCGACCACACCGGCCGACTTAGAAATGAACGTGACGGTGTCTCCTGGGGCAAGCGTGACATCGTTCGCCTTGGTCGCCGGATCATAGGCGCCAAAGTCCACGACCCGCGTCTGTCCGTCAGAACCGGTGATGCTGACACGGGTCAGATCAGCGTCGGCCTTGGGTCTGGCCGATTTTAGCAATGTCCCAAGGGTCAACCCTTTGTCGAATGGAACCTCGCCCTCCGACTCGCAGACGCCTCGGAACTTGACCGGTGGCGGTGGCGGGACGTTGGTGGCGGACCCTTGTTTGGGTGCGCCACCGACTTTGTTCAGAGCAACCGTAGCCTTCTTGACTATTTTCTCGGCTACCAACTGGTTGGCGATCTTGGCGGCCGCCTCCTGCTCGGTCAGGCCACCGACCTTGACGGCACCGAGGAAGTTGACGAGCACATAGCCGTCGACCGTCACCTTGTATTCGCGGTTGAGGGTGGTCTCCTCGTCGCAAGCGATCTTGATCCTGTCGCCAGGCGCCAGCTTGGCATCCTGCGGAGTCGCCCAGACAAACGCTGCTAGGGCGAGAAAAAGAAAGATGACGACCTTGCGTGCCATGACTGTCCTATTCATCATGACGCACGGCGTCGCCCCCTTGGACCGCCGAGTTTCCCCCAATTGGGACCGAACTACTCGGCTGCCGGTGCCGTGGTCGCCGGCGTACAAGACGCACAGCCACCATTGCCGCACTCGCCTTCGGCGGGCTGGGCTTGGGGCACGGAAGTCTTATTGGAGTCGTTGACATAGAACCCGCCGCCCTTGAACATCACGGCGGTCGGCTGGATCACCCGCTTGAGGGTGCCGACACCGCCGCAGTCACAGTCGGTCAGCGGGTCTTCGGTGATGCGCTGGTCGACTTCGATGGTCTTCTCGCAGGCCTTGCACTCATAGACATAGGTCGGCATGTCGGCGTGGATTGTGGCACAGCTACAAACTCGCTTGGACAAGGCATGGGCCCGGTGCAAGGCCCGGTATCCTGGCAGGCGATGGCTAAGAAGCTGAAGATCGGCCTGATCGGCACCGGCGGGATCGCCCAGGGGTGCCACATCCCAGGCTACAAGAGCATCCCCGACGACTGCGAGATTGTGTGGGCCTGCGACGTGAACCCCGAAACCGCCAAGAAGGTCGCCGACGAGCATGGCATCCCGAACGTCACCCACGACTACCACGACATCTTGAAGGACAAGGACGTGGATGCCGTCAGCGTCACGACGCCGAACAAGTATCACAAGCAGCCGACGATCGACGCCCTTAATGCGGGCAAGCACGTACTCTGCGAAAAGCCCCTCGCCATGAACGCCGACGAGGCCAAAGCCATGTGCCGGGCCGCCAAGGACAGCGGCAAGATTCTCCAGGTGGCGCTCCAAAACCGCTTTTCAGGCACTGGCCGCTTCATGCGCGAGTACATCGACAACGGCCACATGGGCGACATCTACTACGCTCGCGCCCAGGCCCTGCGCCGCCGCGGCGTCCCTGCCTGGGGTGTCTTTATCGACAAAGAGCAGCAGGGCGGCGGCCCGCTCATCGACATCGGTGTGCATATCCTCGACTACACCTTGTTCCTGATGGGCTATCCCAAGCCGGTCAGCGCAAGCGGCAAGACGTGGGACACCTTGGGCAAAGACAAGAGCCTGTTCAACTTCTGGGGCGACTACGACCGGGACAAGTTCACCGTGGAGGACATGGCCGTGGGGTTCATCCGGTTTGACAACGGGGCCGTCGTTGTTCTTGAGAGCTCGTTTATGGCCAACATCGAAAGAGAGGTCTTCCGGACGCAGCTCTTCGGCACCAAGGCTGGTGCAGAAGTCAGAGTGTGGGGCGACGACCCGATCAAGATCTACACAGAGGTCGACAGGCAGCTTCTCGACGTCACGCCTGTCAACATCCCCGAGGTCAAGTCGTCGCACACCGCCGAGGTCCAGGCGTTTGTCAAGGCGATCCAGAACAACGAGCCCTCGCCGGTGCCCGGGGAAAACGGCCTCGTCCTCAACGCCGTCTTCGACGCGCTCTACAAGAGCAGCCAAACGGGCAAAGACGAGCCCATCGACATGACCTTCTAAGCGCCGTGTTACTGGCCGCGTAAGGCGGCCAGCCGGTTTTGTCGCGACTGGGGCGAATCCAGGCTGAACGACCTGGCATCGCCCAGTTCGGCCCGCACGAACTTTTCGGTCCTGGCGATCTCGTCGTCCAGGGCGGCTGTCCTCGGCACCCATGTCTGTGCGACGACTGTCCCCTCGCCGGGGTCGAAGTCCCAAAGGCCGATGAGCCGGCCGCGGTCGACGATCAAATGGCTGTTGGACTCTCTGAGCGACATCAGCGTGCCTGACCTGGCTTTCACCAAAATTGGAGCATCTGCATCGGCTGCGTCCACCAACAAGTCCAGGTCGGCGCGCAGATGGTTGATGTTGTCCAGGCTTCCGACCAACTTCGGGCACGGCTTGTCCGATGGCACAAAGTCTTCGTATTCCTGCGTGTCTTCTGGGTGGACGAGCCATCCGTCTCCCACGTCCACCAGGCCGACCGGCAACATCGCGGCTTTGGCTGCATTGGCACCGAGGCCCGACATCCACCGAAAGTGTTCGGCCCGCGCCGGAGCCGCCCAGCGGAAGAAGAAGTCGGCAAACAGCTCGGCCGCTTGTTCGAGGGTCGGGTTGTCGTGCGCTAACGGAGGATCAGCCCACAAGCGGTATCGATACCGCTCAGAGTCCAGCCGACCGTTCACAGGTTCTCTTGCGATCAGGCCCTGGGCTTGCAGCCGTCCCAACCCCAGCGAGAGCGTCGTGGTCTGCCCGCGTCTCTTGCCTTCGTCGCCCAGGTGTCGGACCAAGTCGCCCAGAGCTGGCTTCATCCCCGCCGGGTCGAGCGGGCCATCCGTCAAGGCCGCCAGGATGCCGTCGCACAGCTTGGACACTTCCTCTTCCGTCACGCCCAAGTGCTTCTTGGCAGTGTTGATGGGGACCTCTGCTGAGGCTTGGGCCAAGACAAGTCCGACAGGAAAGTCATCCCTCGGCAAAACATAGGTGCAGCCACGGGCGCTAGGCACTTCTAGGACATCGACCTTTTCGACTTCAGCATGCAGAGACGCCACGTCGCCGCCGCTGCGGGCGAAGACGGCCAGGTAGGGGTTGGCTCCGCCGACGCAGCGGGACCAGCCGGTTTCGGCGAACAGCTTCCGGGCGCTCTGCCCGGACCGGCTGCCGTCCAGTCCTTGCCTGTGGCTCCACCAGGCCCGGGCCTTGACGATGTCCATAGTGTCAGTTCTAGCGCATTAGTGGCGAAAAGAACAATCAAGGCACCCGTCGCGCCAAACTGAAGCCATGCGTCAAGTTGAAGTGGGCAAGACGGGAATCCAGGCTGGTGTCCTGTCCTACGGGTGTATGCGGGTCAGCGGGGCTTGGAATCCCAAAGATGTGACTCCGGAGATGCGCGAGGCGGGTGCCAAGGCGATCATCGCCGCCTACGAAGCAGGCTACACACTCTTCGACCACGCCGACATCTATGGCCGTGGCACATGCGAGGAAGTCCAGGCCTTGGCGTTCCAATTGAACCCAGAGATGCGGGGGAAGATCACCATCGCCACCAAGTGCGGCATCCGCTTTCTTGCCGATCCGAACCCAGACTCACCCCATCGCTACGACTTCAGCAGAAAGCACATCTTGTGGTCGTGCGAGCAGTCGTTGCGGCGGCTCGGCGTGGAGACGATCGACATCTACCAACTGCACCGCCCCGACCTGTTGATGGATCCCGACGAGGTCGCCGAGGCGTTCGACGAGCTCCACCATTCGGGCAAAGTCCGCTTTTTTGGCGTCAGCAACTTCTTGCCGTCGTTTGTGAACGCACTCGCCAAGTCTTGGCCCGAGTTGGTGGTCAACCAGGTCGAGGTCCACTTGGGGCGGCTCGACTGCTTTTACGACGGGACTTTGGACCAATGTATCGAGCGGGACATGACTCCTTTGGCCTGGAGTCCACTTGGTGGCGGTTGGCTTGGCGACGGCGGAACAGTGGATCCTAAGAGCCCAAACGCGGCTGTGCGTACGGCTCTGCTCGAAGCGATGGACGCGATTGCCAAGAAGCTGGGTGTCAGCCGCACCGTGCTCGCCCTGGCCTGGCTGCTCAAGCACCCGTCCAAAATTGTGCCGATCGTCGGCACGACTAACCCGGAGCGCATTCGCGACGCCGCCAAGGCGGCGGATCTGGACTTCGACAGGGAAGACTGGTACCGCCTCCTCGTCGCCGCCCGCGGGGCCGGTCTGCCTTAAGCCGCCCATGCTAAGCACGCTGGTACTTGCCGTTTTGACGATGCAACCATCCGACCTAAAACTTGACGCGGCTTGCGCGGAAACTGTCAAGGCAGCTATTGGCGCCTTCCCCGAAGAGAAGCTCGTGGACGGCGACATCGCGGTTTCGGTCGTCGACTTGGACACACACCGGAAAGGTAGCGCCCACGGTGCCAAGTCTTTCTATCCAGCCAGTGTGGTCAAGTTCTTCTACCTGGTCTACGCGGCCCACGCCCTGGAGGCTGGTCAAATCAAGCTGTCGGATGAGGCCAGCCGCGCCGTGCGCGATATGATCGTCGATTCCAACAACGACGCCACTGGCTATGTCGTCGACTGGCTGTGCGGTACGACACCCGGCCCCGAACTGCCATCAGACGAACTCAAGGCTTGGATTGAAAAGCGGCTGGCAGTGAACCGCTGGTACACCGGACTTGGTTTCACGGGCGTCAATGCCTGCAACCGGACGTTCAACGAGGGCCCTTACGGCCGCGAGTCGCAGCTTCTCGGCAGCAAGCTGGAGAACAGGAACAAGCTGACCGCCGACGCCTGCGCCCGCCTGATGGCCGACATGATGGAGGGCTCGCTAGTGGCAGCGAAGTGGAACGAGTGGTGCAAGGCGTTCATGAGACGAGAAGTTCCGGCGGACAACCCTAGCGCCGACGCCCAGGCGAAGGGGTTCATCGGCGGCGTCCTGCCCAAAGGCTCGACGCTGTACAGCAAAGCTGGCTGGGTGGACTCCGTGCGGCACGACGTGGCTGGTTGTGTGTTTCCAGACGGGCGGCGTTATGCTTTAGCGGTCTTCACTGCACGAGGGAAGAACACTAAGCTTGTCTCGTGGGTTGCAGGCGACCTGCTTCGACGTTTGGGCTTGCCGACCGTCACCCCGCCACGTTATGACGCGGATCCTGACTAGCGGGCAGCTGCGTCTGGCGAAGGCCATTCCCCGAATGCATTTGTGGTCAGCAAGTAGAGCACGATCGTGTCACGAGAGGGTGAGTCGTCGCGATAAAGGAGTGCGGTGCCCTTACTTCCAAAGAAACAATGACCCACCTTGCCTTCCTGCAACCCCTGAAGAGGTACGTGCTCCCCGTCGGGGGCGAGCATGATCAACTGCTCCTCTTGCTGTAGTAGCAAGTTGTCGCCTAGGACACCGACATGGTCCCACTGAGCCGATCGGCTCAGCCCCGGCCGCTGCAGGGCGTTACCTTCGGCGTTGACGATTATCGTCCGGCCATCCTCCGGAATGAGATAATACGGTGGTTTTGGCTTACCGGAGAATGGACGAGTCACCAGCAGCCCGTCAGGCAAGATCCCGGCCACATGGAAACTACTGAAACCTTGTCTTTCTGGCCGACCAATATCCAAGACGAAGCCATAGAATCTCCACTGGTCAATCTCACCTTTCGAATATGAGCCGGCGACTATGCTGTCACTCAGGGCGCTGACGTAGGCCACTTGCATGTCGTCACCGATGTGCACCTCTGTCTCTCTGCCGTCCTTCCACACCGTGTACTTGTGATGCGAGACCGAGTGGTCCTTGCTTGACCGATAGATGAGTACGGAGTGGTCACGCATGACTGCCACAGGGCTTGACCACTCAAATCCAGGCTCCACTGGAAGCACATATCTCGTGCCTCCGTAATCGATGATTGCCGGCGAGTGGTTTCTGTTGAAAGCAGAGACAACACCGTCCGTATCGATGAGAACCTCATCGTCTCGATAGCTGTGGAGCCAGTGGGGCTGTGCTGACTGTGGAACGATCAGCTGGAAGGTTGCGCGTCCGTCAGTGAAGTTAAGCAGGTAGTCCCCGTTGGCCAGTTCGTACAAACCTTGCGGGTCATAGTTCTCAGCGCCCTCAAAGTCCAAGCGGCGCCCATAAATCGATGTCTTTCCGGATTTGAACTTCGCAAGGGCAGAAATCTTTGGGAGGACTGAAACGAAACCAGGAGTCCGCCAACTCTGCGCGGCAACTACGGCAGTGATCGCAGCAACCGCGACGACAGCAGTGACAAGGAACCGCCTTCTTGACAGTGTGGGCCTCAGAAGTTCTGGCACGATCGAAGGCATGCCGATTGGGCCGAAGCGATCAAGCCACGCTTCTTCGAACTTGATCAGGCACTCGTTCAGCTCAGCCTCTCTTGCGGCCAGGCGGAGTTCAGCGGCCAACCTGGCGTGCACCGCAGTGGTAGTTGGGAAGGCGTTCGCGGCCCGACGGAGCACGGCCAACTTATTGGCGACGCTATTCCTTCCGTCACAGTAGCGTCCGACAAGTTGAGCGACGTCGGAGCCGACCGAGTCGTGCACATCGTACCAATGCTCCAGCTTCCAGCCTTCACACGGTGGAACCGCGACCTCCAAGAGGCCACGCAATTCCAAGGCTCTGTTGCCGATGTGCTGCACGTCAATCTCTACTTGGTCCAAGACTCTGAGGCGTGGGCTGTCAAGGTCGAATCTATTGTCGAGCCGCCATTGGGAAAGAAGGACGCGCAATTTAGCCAGGGCAATTCGTAGCTGTTGCCGTGCATTGCGTTCGCCGAGTTGCCCCCAGAGTCTTTCTGATGCGGTGGAGCGTTCAATGCCTTCGTCACCAGCCAACAAGATCAGTGCCAGTAACTCGAAGACCGCCCTTGGTCTGACTTCGACTGGCAAACCTCGAACAGCAAACCTGGGCTGTCCCAGTAGAAACAACTGCATATCGACCATATAGTGCAATCATCGTACCAGTCTAGAGTTGTCATGTCGGCATTGCGGCATTCGAACAGCCGTATATTGTGTGTTTACAAGTTCATTTTGTCCTCGTACGGCCATTTGTTTACATATGTAAGCGAGTATCACTTGCTACCGAGGTTTCTCAAATGAACAAGCTACTTCTCAAGTTCTTGATGTTGTCGTCGATCACGATTGTCTCATGCGTGTCAGCGTTTGCCTCTTGGGTCCAGTGGGGCGGAAACGGCCACTGGTACAGCTTTCATGCCACTGGCGGCCCCGTAACGTGGCAAGACGCCAATGCTGCCGCACAAAGCGAAGGTGGATATCTGGCCACGCTCACATCTGCGGAAGAAAATAGCTTCGGCTATTCTTTGGTCAGTCACTGGTCTCTCGCGCCCGGCCATCCCGATGGATGGGGTGGGCCCTGGCTCGGAGGCTTCAAGAAGGACGGGCAGTGGGGCGCATGGGTGACTGGCGAAGCATGGTCATTTACCGACTGGAACTCCTCACTCAACAACCAAGAGCCCAATAATGTCGGGGGACATGAAGACTTCCTAATGTTGGTTAACAAGAACCAAGGTGTTAACAGCGTCGGGACATGGAATGACTTTGTTGCTGAGGGGGATAACCGGCCGATTGGTGGCGAGCTCTACGTTGACTCCTACTTGATCGAGCGAGACACACAGCCAGTGCCAGAACCTGGTTGCCTAGCAGCCGTTGGCTTGGTCGCGGCATTGACCAGATACTTCCGACGCACGCCGTAACAGGTTTCAGGCTCGCAAATCGATGCCGCGTTTGTTGGTGTAGAGACAGACGCGGCCGATGATCCAGCTCTGGCGGTCTTCACTGCACGAGGCAAAAACACGATGCTCGTCTCGTGGGTCGCAAGGGACCTCTTCAAGCGGCTGGGCCTGCCGACGGTACCGTCTCCGGCTTATGAAGGAGACCCTGAGTGAAGATAAGTAAAGCTGCGCTTAGGGCGCTACTTTGCCCTTGACGACGATCTGCCCGTCCTCGACTTCCACAGATTCCAAGGTCACCTGCATGGGAAACTCGGCAGCGTCGAGGATCGGGTTGATCTTGGCCAATTGGGCCTCGACCAATTTCTTGGCCGGTCCACCCATCACATCGACGCTCTGGACGTCGACAAACACCTGTGTCCCACTCTGGATGCGCAAGGTGCACACAGCCTTGGCCCGGATTTCCATGACGAGCTTCACCGCCGCCTCACAGAGGACTTGGCCGTTCGCGCACGTGACCTTGAACCCCTTGATGTTGTCGGGAGTCTTGGACTCCAGAAAGTCAGCCACGGATTTTTCCGAGACCACGACCGTGGCGTCCGCCGCCTTTTTGGTCCTTAGTTCAAAGGGGGGCCAAGACATGTCCGCCGAGCCCGAAGCCAATGAAAAGGAATCGACACGCAGGCCGACGGGAAGGAGGACGCCTTCGAACCGGGCCTCCATGCGTGCAAACTCAAGTTTGTCCATGACGTGCGCCGCGTAGTCTACGCGGAACTGGCGCGACTGGGTTTCGGGTAGCTTGGGACGTATGGTCACCGCCCTGGTGTCCGCTGTGCTCATGGCCACCGCCCATGCCCCAGGACCGATCCAAGAGTTTCGTGGCGTGTGGGTGGCTTCCGTCGCCAACATCGACTGGCCAAGCCGGACTGGACTCTCCAACGACGAACTGCGGCGCGAACTGGACGTCATCTTCACGACTTGCGAAAGGGTCCACCTGAACGCAGTCGTCCTCCAAGTGCGGCCCAGTGCCGATGCTTTGTACGCCAGCCGATTTGAGCCATGGTCGGCCTATCTTTCGGGCAAGCAGGGTGTGGCCCCGGCCGACGGGTTTGACCCGCTGGCCTATGCCGTCAAACAAGCCCATGCCCACGGGCTCGAGTTGCACGTGTGGCTGAATCCCTACCGGGCTAAACACTCGGCGGACAAGGGCCCGGCCAGCCCAGACCACATCTCGGTCACCCACCCCGACGCAGTGAAGAGCTACGGGACGTTTCTTTGGATGGATCCGGGCGACAAATATGTCCAGGACCACACGTTCAACGTCTTCATGGATCTGGTCGACCGATACGACATCGACGGCGTGCATATCGACGACTACTTCTATCCCTATCCGGTCAACGGCCCGGACAAGAAGCCGATTGACTTTCCCGATGGCCCGTCGTACGCCAAATACCTCGCAGGTGGTGGCAGGCTGGCCAAAGACGACTGGCGACGAAAAAACGTCGACGACTTTATCGAGCGCGTCTACAAGGGCATCAAGAAGCACAAAAAATCGGTTAAGTTCGGCATCTCGCCGTTCGGCATTTATCGGCCCGGTGTGCCGGCAGGCATCAAGGCCGGTGTCGACCAATACGCCGAGCTCTACGCTGACTGCAAGAGGTGGTTCCGCGAAGGCTGGTGCGACTACTTGACGCCCCAGCTCTATTGGCCGATCCGGCAGACGGCCCAGAGCTTTCCGGTGCTGCTGGACTGGTGGAAGAGCCAAAACGTCAAAGGCCGCCACCTGTGGCCCGGGCACTTCACCAGCCGCACCAACCCGAAGGAAGGCAACTGGGGCGCTGTGGAAGTTACCGACCAAATCGAAATCGCCCGCAAGACGTTGGGCCCTGGAGGCGGGACTGTGCACTTCAGCATGAAGGCCCTGCTGGAGGACTGGAACGGCATCAACGAAGCTTTGTTGGCTGGCCCGTACAAGGACAAAGCGGTGATTCCACCGTCACCCTGGTTGGAGTAAGTCCGGGCCGGGACACTTTTTCGTGCAGATAGGGTAAATCACGGGGCCTGTCTGTTCGTCTGAGAAAGAAGCAGTAGCCCATGTTGACGACGCTCGCCTATATGGCACTCCAGCAAGCGACCCTCGGTTTCGACGAGATCGAGAAGCGGAAGCACGAGTCGTTCACTGCGCTCAAGGCCTTCAAGGGCAAGTACCGGATCGTGACCGTGCCCGAGTCCGGCACCGCCATCATCCAGGAGGTGGTCTACGTCTTCAGCCCGACCGGCCGCCAAGTCTTGGTCACGGTCAACGATAAGGCCGTCGTCGAGATGGGTTGGACAGAAAAGGAGACCTGGCGGGTCTCCTACGCCGACCGGAAGTATGCGACCACCGTCGTCGACGACGGCCTGAAGACCAAGCCGTTCAAACCGCTGCCAGTGGAAAAAGGACAGGTGAACTTCACAGTCGGCGAGAATGGGATGCGCCTGAACGCCGAGCCGACACCCACCGTGCAGTCCATCGAGGACGACAAAGTGGACGGCAAGACCCTGATGAAAATCAGCGCCGTCTCGCGGAACGTTGTCACCGGTGGCGAACTGCGGGTCGTTCAGTGGTTCGAGAAAGGGGATTGGGTCGTCCGTCGGTTCGACATCACGTCGCTCCAGGACGGCGTGATTAAAATCAACGTCCGCGGGACGTTGTTGGACGCCGACTTTAAGGCGGCGACACCGGCTGGAATCGGCAAGCTGCCGGTCAGCCAATTGAACGGCTTTGCTCAAGAGAAAGGCAAAGGCGGGTCGTGACCCTGACACGGCCTGCGGGCATCGGTATAATCTCAGCCCGGCCTTGACCGGCCCCTCGGAGGCTCCCGGCTTTGCATTCTCGCAACCAGCTTTATCTCGTCTTGGTCGTCGTACTGACCGTCATTTCGGCATTTGTCTATAAGGCATACAAGTTTTCGTATGGCCTAGACGTCCAGGGTGGCGTCAGCTTGATTTACAAGCTGGACCTTGCAAGCTTGAAAGATCCCAAGCGCGCCCAGTCGGGTTCGCTGCAGTCTGATCTTGTGAAGATCATCGAGAACCGGGTCAACGCCCTCGGTGTCGGTGAAGCGTCAGTATATGGCAAGGGAGACGACCAGCTCGTCATCGAGCTACCCGGCTTCACGGACATTGACCGGGCAAAGGCCGTTCTGAGTTCGACGGCAAAAATCCAGGTCTATCACGCTAAAAACGTCACCAACCCGCAGCGCGAGCTCCGGTACCACGAGGCGGGCCGCGACACCACGGGCGGCCAGCCCGAAGTCACGTTCTATCGGACGGTCGACCCCGCCAAGATTCTCAAGCCGGCGGACGACGACTACAAGAAGATGATCGAGGGCTGGGACCTGATCCTCGAGGGCGAGGACGTCACTGACGCTCGACCGACCATTCAGGGCAACAAGACGATGCCTGAGTTCTACTTCGGTGGGCCGGGCTCGCAGAATTTGCAAACGTGGAGCCGCAAATACGCCGGCCAACAGGAAAACATCGCGTTCGTCCTCGACGGCGTCGTCCTAAACATCGCCCCACTGGAAAAGAACGCAGTCCTTTCGACGCAAGCCTATATCAATGGTGACTTCGATCCGAAGTACGTGAACCAGCTCTGCCAGTTGATCAAGTCCGGCTCGCTGCCGGTGGAACTGAAGGAGCTGTCTAGCGTCCAGGTCGATCCGACCATCGGCACCGGTGCGCTCCAGCAGATGGTCACTGCGGCGACGATCAGCATGGGCCTCATCGCCTTGTTCCTGATTGTCTACTACGGTTTCCCGGGCATCGTCGCCACGGTCGCCCTTGGCCTGTACACCCTTTTCACCCTGACAGTCTTGAAGTCGGTGGGGGCGACGTTCAGCCTGGCCGCCATTGCCGCTTTTGTACTGTCAGTGGCCATGGCCGTCGACGCCAACATCCTCGTCTTCGAGCGGGTCAAAGAAGAGCTGCGGAACGGCAAAAAGCTGCTCAGCGCCATCGAGCTTGGCTTTAAGCGCGCCCTGACCGCGATCATCGACTCGAACATCTGTACGATCCTGACCTCGGTCGTGCTCTGGGTGCTGGGCAGCGGCGCTGTCAAGGGCTTTGCGACGACCCTGATCCTCGGTGTCGTCATCAGCTTCTTTACTGCCATCACGGTCACCCGGTCACTGCTCCTGGGCTGCATCAGCATGGGCTGGTTCAACGACGCGAAATACTTCGCGCTGGGCCGCAACTGGTTCGGCGAGGCGATGGAGCAAGGCGCGCAGTCCAAGACGCTGAACATCATCCCCAGAGCCAAGCTCTACTTCCTCATCTCGGCTGCGTTGATCGTGCCTGGCTTGATCGCTTTTGCGGTCGGCGGGCTCAAGCCCAACGTCGAGTTCCAGGGCGGCACCGAAGGCCAGTTCATTGTCTCTGGCACCGAGAACCTGGGCACCATCAGAAACAGCCTCGAACAAGCGGGCATGAAGGGCGGGAACGTCAAGTTGGCGACCGTGGGTGCCAAACGGGTTCTCTACGTCACCTTGCCGCCGAGCGCGGCCCTCCCGGCTGGTGACCCAGACGCGAAGAACAAGATCGCGAAAGCGGCAGGCATCAGTGCCGAAGGCGCCAGCATCTCCAGCGTCGGCCCGACGATCCAGCAGGAGTCAATCCAGTCGGCAATCCTCGGCGTCTTGATCAGCTCCGGATTGATCGTGCTGTACCTGGCCCTACGTTTCGGCTTCGCGCTGGGCGGCATGAAGAACGGCCTCAAATTCGGCGGGTCGGCGGTCATCGCTTTGCTCCACGACGTCCTTTTCGTCGTCGGCAACGCGGCCGTCTGCGGCTTCTTGTTCGGCTGGGAGGTCAGTTCGCTGTTCGTCACCGCCATGCTGACGGTCATCGGATTCAGCGTCCACGACACGATTATCATCTTCGACCGGATCCGGGAGAACCTCGCTAAGCCAGTCGCAGGCGAGTCGTTCCAGCACTTGGTCGACAAGTCGATCACTCAATCGGTCGCTAGGTCGATCAACACGTCGATGACCGCCATCGTCACGCTGATCATCCTGACCGCGTTTGGCACTCCGACGCCTGAGCTGAAGTTCATGTGCGTCACGATGCTGCTCGGTATCGTCACCGGCACCTACTCGTCCATCGCTAACGCCTCGCCGATCCTGTATCTGTGGGACAAGGCCATCGTCAGGCGGCGCGGCGAAGAGCACGGCCTGCTGGGCGAAGCGGTCCGTGAGGCGAAACAGAGGGCTTCTATGGCCGTCAGTTATGCGACGGGCTCTGGCCCCGCGCCTGCCGACGGTGCGGCGCCATCGCCGAACGCCTCGGCCTACGGCCAGGTGCGGCGCCGAAGGTCAGTGGTCGACCAGGCCAGCCAAGAGATCGACGAGTGAACTATCTGGTGCCAGTCCTGAAGCAGGACTGGCACCAGATTAGGCGCCCTCAGCCTTGCGCGAGGGCTAGCCGCACCAGTTCGCGAGACGGCTTGAACTCCATGGTCTCCTTGACGGTTTCCAGAATCTCGACCGGGACGTCGGCAAGGCCTTGGCAAAGCCGGTCGAGAACGGCGTCGACGAGCGGCTCGGGCGTTGAAGCACCGCTGGTGACGCCGATCACCTTGTTGTCATCGATCCATACTTGCTCGACTTCTTCTGGGGCCATGATGAGGTACGACTTCGCGCCGTAGGCTTCAGCTACTTCGCGTAGGCGGTTGGAATTGGAGGAGGTTTGAGAACCGACGACGATCACGAGGTCGCAGGCTCGGGCCAGTTCTTTGACCGCTCCTTGGCGGTTGGTCGTGGCAAAGCAGATGTCCTCCTTTGCAGGTAACTCCAAGTGAGGGAAACGGCGCCGCAAGACGTCGACAATCTCGGTCACTTCATCGACGCTGAGGGTCGTCTGGGTGACGAGGGCCAGTCGGTCGTGGGGTGGCAGGGCGATCGACTCGGCTTCGGCGGGCGTCTCGACGAGCACCATACGGTCGGGTGCCTCGCCCATCGTGCCTTCGGCCTCGACGTGGCCACGGTGGCCAACGTAGACCATCAGGAAGCCCTTGTCGGCGAACCGCCTGGCCTCGTTGTGCACCTTGGTGACGAGAGGGCAAGTGGCGTCGACGACAGTCAGTTCGCGCGCTGCGGCTTCGGCACGTACGGCAGGGGAGACGCCGTGGGCCGAGAAGACCACTACCGCGCCGACCGGGATGTCGGCGATGTCCTCGACAAAAATCGCGCCTCGTTGCTCGAACGACCGGACGACGTGTTCGTTGTGGACAATGGCGTGGCGGACGTAAACCGGCGAGCCGTGGATCCGTAGGGCCAAGTCAACTACCTCGACCGCGTAGGCGACCCCAGCGCAGAAGCCCCGTGGCGCAGCGAGGATGATCTTATCCATCAGTCGTTCTCCTCTTCATCGTGCCGGCCACGGTACGACTCGACTTCGAACGAGTCCATCCGAAGAGACGTCGGCGGGTGCAGCTTCGCAATGCGGACAACCGCGTGGCGGACAGCGGGGAAGCGAGCGAGAATTGCGTCCAGACAAAGGCTCACTAGGCGCTCGACGGTTTTGCACTGGTTGGCGTCCGAAGTCTCTTGAATCAGAGTGCCAACCGCCACGTAGTCGATGGTGTCCTCCAGCATGTCGGTTTCGCCGACCGAGGCGCTTTTCGCCAGTCTGAGGTTGATGTTGGCGCGATATCGCCCGCCTGTCGCACGCTCCTCTTCGGTCAGGCCATGGTGACCGTAAAACTCAAGACCGACCAAGTTGATCTGGACCATCCAGCCCAAAGTATGGTCCCAAGCCGTTCGGTGCACCGGTCCCTGAATATTTTCTGGCCCAGTTGTCGGTGTGCTAAAATCACGAAGACAACCAGGCAAGCCTCGGAGAGCGACGTGGGGTGGCCGACGGGCCTCCCTTTTTTGTTCCCCAAAGCAACCTGGACAAAAGGAGAAAAAGCGATGGACATCATGCAACAACTGCAACAGATCGCTACGGAAAGGGAACTGCCCGTAGATGAACTCAAGCTAGAACTGGAGCAAGCATTGGCCGTCGCCTATAAGAAGTACAAGGGCGTGGCCGGCGACGTGACCGTGCGTCTGGACAAGACGGTCAAGACCGGCGCGGTGATCGAAAAGGAGGTCGTCGGCGAGGTTTTGGAGCCTAGCCTGCAGATCGGCCTGGAGATCGCCCGCAAGCACAACGCCGAGGCCCAAGTCGGCGATTTCATCGCGGTCGAGATCGACCCGAACATCTTTGGCCGTATCGCCGCCACTACCTTCAAACAGGTGTTGCAGCAGAAATTCCACGAGGCCGAGCGCCGCAAGATGCACGACCAGTTCAGCGAACTGGTCGGTGAAGTCGTCAGCGGCCAAGTCAGCCGGCGCGAAGAATCCAGCGTCCTCGTCCAGGTCAACAGAATGGAAGTCGAGCTGCCCAAGCGCGAGCAGGTAGGCACCGACGACTATCGCCCGAACGAGCGTCTGCGCCTTTACATCCTGCGCATCGAGGACACCAGTCGCGGTTGGAAAGTCATCGCCAGCCGCAGCCATCCGAACTTGCTCCGCAAACTATTGGAGCTTGAGGTCCCCGAGATCGCCGACGGAGTGGTGGAGATCATGTCCGTCGCCCGGGAGCCGGGCCAGCGCAGTAAGGTCGCCGTCATCAGCCGCGACGAGCGCGTCGACGCTGTCGGTTCGTGCGTCGGCCCGCGCGGCAGCCGCATCCAGGTCATCATGGACGAACTGCGACCTGAGAAGATCGACATCGTCCCGTGGGCCGAGGAGCCCCGCCAGTTCATCATCAACGCCCTGAGCCCAGCCAAGGTGAACAGCATCAAGATGAACATGGAGGAGCGCAGCGCCTACGTCATCGTCCCCGACACCCAGCTTTCCTTGGCCATCGGTCGCGGTGGCCAAAACGTCCGACTGGCCGCCCGGTTGACCGATTGGAAGATCGACATCCGCAGCGAGCAACAGGCTATCGAGGAGAAGCAGGGCAAGGTGGCGGCGGAGGGCCAGTCTTAGTCGGCGGTCCCATCCGCACGTGCGTCGTCTGCCGGGCCAAGCGCCTGCAGAGCGAGTTGGTGCGCGTGCGCGTCGCAACCGACGGAAGGCCGACGACAGGTGCGGGCTTTGGCAGGTCGGCGTATTGTTGTGACAACTACGCTTGCCGCGAGGGCTTGACCGCGCGCGGCAGACTGTCCCGGGCATGGCGCCGCCCGGTCGACGAGGGTCTGGTCCAGGCCGTGCGCCAGGAGGTTCTATGTCAGCAGAGGTAAAACAGCGTTCCATGCAGCTCAAGCTCGCAGATGTCGCCCAAGCGCTCGGCGCAAGCACCGAGACCCTGGAAGCCGCGTTGTCCGGACTCGGTGTGGCAGTCGCCAACGGCCAGTTCGAGGCCGATAACGACGTCCTGGAGCTGATCGGCGAGGAGTTGGGTGCGAGCCCTGCCCAAGTCGCTGCGGCCAAGGCACTGCTTGTGCGCAAGGGTACAGGCGGCAAGACCGTCTCGATGGCACCTGGCCGCACACCGCGTGACATAGCGGCAGCCATCAACGTGCCCGACAAGGAAGTCTTGACGACCCTGATCAAGAAGTTCAAGCAGATGAAAACCTTGACGACGGTCCTGGACGACGACCTGACCGAGGCCCTGTGCAAAGACTTCGGATGGACAGTCGTTTGGGAAGTGCCGGAACCGGTCAAGGCAGTTGCCGCGCCAAAGTCGGCGGCAAAGACCGGGGGCAAGGTCCTGCGGCCACCGGTCGTGACGATCATGGGCCACGTCGACCACGGCAAGAC
>JAFDWT010000043.1:0-16424 GCA_018268335.1 Armatimonadota bacterium
AGGTCGGTCTCGGCGCCGTCGTCGGTCACGAACACCTCGCCGTGCTGGAACGGGTTCATCGTGCCTGCGTCGACGTTGATATAAGGGTCTAGCTTGACCGGGGCGACGACGTATCCGCGGTTGCGCAAAAGACGGCCCAGGCTGGCGGAAGTGATGCCCTTACCGATGCCGCTGACCACACCTCCGGTCACAAAAATGTACTTCGTCATGGGCTTCGTCCTCAGTCGCGACGCACGCAGCCCATGCTTGGGTCAGGCGGGTCTGACGGATTATACAAGACACGGACGGGTCCGAGCTCTTGTTGGATGCCGTTTGACTGGGTCTACTTGTGGATAAGGGTTTGCGGTTGGGAGTTGGTCATTTAGTGACATCCCGGATTCATAATGTTATCGTCGTGGATCGGCCGGTTGACTGGAACTATGTTGCCAAGGTCGGCTCGCGCTCCGACAAAGTCGATAACAAGACTGAGCTTCAGCGCTACTTTGCCAATCCACCCCGAGTGACCAGGATCAGAAGTAACTTCGCCTACTCTGGCGCCCTGTCCGGGATCATCTCGCTTGCGCCAGTGCTAATGCCTCAACATTCGGTCTTCAAGTACGTTCTGGGATTTACTGGTGCATTCGCGGGAGTGTTTGCACAGCTGTTGGTTTCTGCGATCAGGTCGTCGAGCCTCGCGAAAGAGTCACCAATCGACCGGACAAAGTGGCACCTCGTCCAAGCGTTCCAGAAGCAAGGATCGATGCGCCACCCTGACGCGATTCCGTCGGGCGTCGTCGCGGCATTGAACAAGGTGCTGGAGTCGAGGGTCGCGGTATTGAGTGCATGGACATGCGAACCGCGTGACCCATCCGATCTTCAACTCGCTGCGTATGCGGAGGTCGAAAATCTGGCGGGGACCGCGCTTGCGATCGGTGGGCTGTTTACCAAGGACGGGTCTGGCAAGCACCGGAGGAGCACACCGCAAAAGGACGCGGCCCTTAAAGTCTTGGCGTGCCTCGAGCAAGACATCTCTTCGCTTGACAACGTCTTCACCACTCCGGCGAGCCGACTCTCACGCCAACTGGTTCAGGTCGAGAGACGGCGGGTCGATGTTGAAGACCAGTTCTTCGCTTGGGATTGAACTGATGGTGGAATAAGATGGCCGACCTAGGAAACCTTCGGCACTTCGCCGTGACCTTGCGACCCTTTAGCCCACCCAGCAGGCTCAAGCCGTACATACAAATTGCACGATTCGCATGGTGGGTGAGCAGCGGAATTTTCGTAATCTCCGACGTCGTCCGGCTGAGGAGCGGGCTATCCCCGATAGAACCAAAGGTCATTGGCTTTGGGGTGGTCGCCGGGATATGCGACTTCACGGCCAATATTATCTGGAGGCGGACACGAGAGTGGCAACTGGAGCAAGTACGACGCGCATTGACGACAGGCGCCGCCATTGAGCCGGAAACTCTCAAAAAGCTGAAGAGGGGCGCCGATTTGTGGCAGACAGCGAGAGCAATTTCCTTTCCCTTAGACCGGTCGGACGTTCAAGCCGAATTTATCGGTGAAATGACCGATTGCATGGTCGACCTCATGTTCGCCGCGCGAAAGCTTGTGCGTAGCGCCGTCGTGCTCCATGAGCCGCAGGAGTGGCTCATGGCCTTCAATCGACCCGCGATCTATCGGGCCGCAGGATCTATTGACCCGATAGTGACGCTCATGGATCGTCTCCTCGAAACTGCGCAGCTGCGACCCCAAGACTTGATTCCAGCCATCGACCAGGTCAGAAATGAGCGTCTGACGATAATGGGCAGAAGCGAGCCCGCCGCGCTCATCGACTCCTTTGAGACCGGTCGCTAGTGGCGAAACCCACAAGATCGAGAATCCATAATCAACCCAGGACATGGCACGTAAGAAGGTCGCGACCCCCATGCTGGAAGCCTTCGTGCGCGACGCCAAGGTGAAGACCTTCGGCGTGATGCCTTGGTGGCAGATCATCGTTTTGGCGATCGTTCCGCTTGTTGTCGCTAGCGGGGTCGACAAGCTCGTGACCATCGGCAAGCTGGTCGACCTGGTCGGGCTTTTGGCGGGCGGGGCGAT
Organism: Armatimonadota bacterium; assembly: GCA_018268335.1. GTDB lineage: Bacteria > Armatimonadota > Fimbriimonadia > Fimbriimonadales > Fimbriimonadaceae > JAHBTB01. The sequence continues at coordinate 2,077 of JAFDWT010000043.1, forward strand.
CCTTTGGTACTTCATCCAGAAGCGGAACACCCAGCTCGCCAACCTTCCGCTAGACCACAAGTTTGACTACGAGAAGTGGCAGCAGGTCGGGCGAGTGAAGCAGATCCTGGGCCAAGGGAAGTTGACGCACCATATAGCCACGCCAGTCTTGGAAGAACTCGAAGCCGCCGCCAGAGCCCGCTTCGAAGCCTTGGAAGAGCTCAAAACCTTCGGTAACGAATCGCCTGAACTGGTCTCCCAGATGCGGAACGAGTTGGACGAGGAACTGGCCCTTGCCATCGCGAGTTCGGCCCCCGTCACCAGGCGCGACGACCAGAGTCGCAGCCTCTTAAAAACGTGGGAAGACGACCAGAAACTCATGGCACAAGTCACCCGCCGGGTCCGGGCGCGTCGCGACCGGATCGAGGCGGTGGCCCAGAGCGTGAGCGGGCTTGAGCCCACCGGCGCTAGTTCGCTCCGAGACGCGCTCCTCAAGGCCCGACAAGAGCGGGAAGAAGCCGAAGCCGAGCTCAATCAGAGCCTGGGATCGCTTTAGACTGGGCTCAGAAGAGCTTCCCGGGCGGACGCGATCGCCAGTCCCAGATCCTCGCAGAGGTCGTCCGCGTCCTCGATTCCCACGCTCAGGCGCAGCATCGTCGGGGGGATTCCTCGCTCCAGCCGCTGCTCCTCGGTCATGGTTGCGTGGGACATCAGCGGCGGGTAAGCGACCAGCGACTCGACCCCGCCAAGGCTCTCAGCCAACAGGAAGACCTTTGTTCGTTCTGCCACGGCGCGCGCCATAGCCGCTGACTCGAACTCGACCGAGACCATCCCGCCGAACCCCTTCATCTGGCGCTTGGCCAGCTCATGGTCGGGGTGGGTAGAGAGTCCAGGATAGTGGACCTTCGTGACGCCCGGCTGGTCCACCAAGTATTCGGCGACGGCTTGCGCGTTGCGACAGTGCTCGCGGACTCGGATGCCCATGGTCTTGAGCCCACGGAGCGAGAGCCAACAGTCGAAGGGCGAGGGAACCGGTCCGTAGGCTTTGGACCACTCATAAATCGCGTGGGCGATGTCGCAATCGTTTGTGAGGAGGGCGCCACCGATTACGTCCGAGTGGCCGGAGATGTATTTCGTCGTCGAGTGGACAACGATGTCGACCCCAAGATCAAGCGGGTTCTGCAGGGCTGGCGATGCAAAGGTGTTGTCGAAGATGCTGATAAGGCCAAGCCGTCGGGCTTCCGCCGCGATGGCAGCCACGTCGGAAATGCGAAGGTTCGGGTTGGTCGGGCTCTCGAAGATCAGGAGCTTGGAATTGGGCTTGACCGCCGCTGCAATCGAGCTCAGGTCGCTCGCATCGAAGCTTGAGTAGGTCACGCCTTGCTTGCGAAGATAAACGTCGGCCAGGCGGTAGGTGCCGCCGTAGATGTCGGTGGCCATCAGCAGGTCGTCGCCGTTCTCCAGCAGGCTAAAGGCGGCCGCGATGGCGGCCATGCCGCTTCCAAACACCGTGCAGTGCTTCGCGTTTTCTAGGCTGGCGAGGGCTTGCTCCAGGCTGATGCGTCCCGGGTTGGTACAGCGGGTGTAGTCGATGGGCGGGATCTCGTCCAGGGAGTTCCAGGCGAAAGTGGACGTTTGCCAGATTGGCGCCACAACCGCACGATGGGTGGCATCTGGATCCTGGCCCACACGGATAGCTTTGGTGGCGAAGCGCATGGGGGTAGGGTACCACTGGCCCGCGTACGTTGTTCCGAACTTTATTAGTGTAGATTTGGTTAAGCGCTAATAACTGCGAATATCATTTCGTCACCTAAATGAAACTTGGATGATATTAGGCAAAGTGATGGTATGCCGAAATAACCATCCGAATTTTGATTCTGGCCGGTCGTCCTACTGGTCCAGTAGAATCCGCCGGTGCCCTCCGCCGAGAAGCTACAAAAGCTCGCGACCCTCGCTATTAAATGTGGGATTGGACTGATGTCCGACCAAGATTTGGTCATCGGGGCCAACCTTCCCGACTACGAGTTTGTGCGGATGGTCGTGGACGAGGCGTACCGTCAAGGCGCGCGTTCGGTGAGCGTCCTCTACACGGACGACCAGACCGCGCGGTCGAAGTTCCTTTATGGAAGCGAGACGGCGATCGACTACGCACCCTCTTGGCTACAGGAGGGTCTGGCTCCAGCCCTGCAAAACGGCATGGCTTATCTGCGCCTAGGCGGATCCGACCCGAGTTTGCTCAAGGACATCGACCCCGGCAAGGTGGCACGGAGTTCCAAAGCGGCTGCGGTGGTGGGGAAGCCGATCAGCGAAGCGATCGTGGGTGGTGCCACGAACTGGTGCATCGTCCCGTGCGTTTCACCACGGTGGGCAAAGCACGTCTACCCTGACCTTGCTGAGGCGGAGGCGGTCGAAAAACTTTGGGACGTGGTTTTCGCCACCACACGCGCTGACCAGCCCGATCCAGTCGCGGCGTGGAAGCAACACGTCGAGCAGGTGAAAAGAAACATGGACCGGCTGAACTCGTATGGCTTCCAGGCTTTACGGTTCCAAGGGCCGGGGACGGATCTGACCGTCGGCCTCGCGGACGGGCATGTGTGGTGCGGCGTGGAGTCGTTTGCCAGGAACGGTGCAGTTTGCTCTCCCAACATCCCGACTGAGGAAGTGTTCACGATGCCGCACCGTAACCGCGTCGAGGGGCACGTGCGCAGCACAAAACCTCTTAGCCTGCGAGGCCAGGTGCTGGACGGCATTCAAGTCACGTTCAAGGACGGAGCCGTCACTTCGGTCTGTGCCGAGCAAGGGGAAGACGTCATCAAGAAGCTGATTGAGACGGATGAGGGTGCCCGGCGGCTTGGTGAGGTCGCCTTGGTGCCGCACTCTTCACCCGTCTCTCAAACTGGGCTCCTGTTCTTCGACACTTTGTTCGATGAGAACGCCGCGAGCCACATCGCGCTCGGTCGGGCGTACGCCGACACGATGTGCGACTACTTCGAGATCCCGGTCGACGAACGTTCTCAACGCGGTGCGAACGACAGCCTGATCCACGTCGACTGGATGATCGGTTCGGACGAAGTGGACGTGGACGGCATTGGCCCAGACAACCAGGCCGTGCCCGTCATGCGAAAGGGCGAGTGGGCCTGGTCAGCGTAGCGAATCGAGTAGCCCAACCATGGCCAGGCAGGACATGAGCGCGGTGCCTCCGGCGCTCATAAATGGCAGCCACAGGCCAATGACCACACCCACGTTCAGAACCATCGAAAGGTTCGCGACGAAGTGGAATCCAAGCAAAGCTAATATCCCGGCCGCGATCATCTGGTCCATGGGCTCGCGGCATCGATAAGACACGAGCCACACCCGATAGAGAAAGAACCCGAACAGCCCCAGCACGGCGACCGAGCCGGCAAAACCAAGCTCTTCGCCGATGACGGTGAAGATGAAGTCGGACTCCTGCTCAGGGACAAAGTGGGCTATCTTCCGTTCGCCTCTCCCAAACCCTTGTCCGGTTGTGCCTCCTAGTGAAACCGCGATTTCGGACTGGACGGTCTGGTAGCCCTTGTTCTTGGTGTCTTGCTCGCCCTTGGTGAGCTTGGTGACGAACCCTTGTAACCGCTCCATGTGGTACCCCTTGAGGACACCACCCAGAACAGACGGGGCGGCGACAGCCGCACCCAAGAGAGCCAGCAGGGCGACCAAGACCGCCACCACCCTTTGCCACGGGACGCCCGCGTAGAGCGAAATCAAAACCCAGGCCAGGAAGATGCAGAACGCCGCTCCATAGTGGGGTTCCAACACCAAGAGCGCCATGGGTGGGACGATGTGAAGGAGAGAACGCCAGAACGTGCGCCACTCCCTTATGTTCTCGATGTTCGCGGCCAAAAACGCCGCCAGCGTGATGACGGCGAACACTTTGGCGAAGTCACCTGGCTGCAGGGTCTGGCCGCCGATCGCGATCCATCTCTTGGCGCCGTTGATGTTCTTTCCCACCAGGAGCACGGCTCCCAGGATAAGGATGTTAAAGACGTACAGACCACCCGCCAGCCTTCGCCAAACCTCCGTACCGAGGTAGCTAAAGGCCACCATCATCAGGAGTCCTCCGACGCCGAGGATGCACTGCTTCGCCATGAAGCTGCCGAACATCCCGCTCTTGCCAGGAGGCATGGCCATGTCGACGCTGCGGAGCGCCATGATCCCGACGAAAGTCAGGGCCAGCGCCGAGAGGATCAGCGGCCAGTCGTGGGGGCGTCGGTGGCTTCGCTCGGCGACGAGCGCGCCGGGAGACAGGATCATTTCGTGTCGGCGACGAAGTCAGGCAACGGCTCGCGCGACGAGCTCATGCCGAACTCCCGCTTGACCATACCTTTCTTCGGAGCAAACCAGAACTTAAGGGCGCGGTGGGTCTCGGTCTTGCCGCCGCCCTTGTAGCTCAACGCAACCTCGATCTTCACTACGCTGTCGAACTTGCCTCCCGCGAGGTTGAGGTTGTCCTTGGTGGAGGTGATGGTCGCTTCGCCCGGCTCCGTGGCATCACCGACTTTGATCGTGCCCTTCCAACTCTTCCGCTCGGTCGAGTTCAGAGGGAAGCTCATCAGCGGGATGGGAGGCTCGTAGGTCTCTCCGGTGGAACCGACAAACGAGAACGATGCCCCGTCGTGCTTGTAGGTTTCGGTCATCAGGTCTTCGCCGTGTGCCGTGAGCTTAAACTCCAGAGTCCCAGCCGCGTCGGACGACTTCATTTGGACGGGGAAACTCGTCCCGGCCCAGATCAGCGAAGCTTTCTCGTACGGCACGGCCTCCGGCGTCAAGTCTGCTGCGCTATTGATTTGAAAAGGGTCTTGACGCTCTGGACCGGGAACAATTGGACCTCGCGGACCTTTTGTGCTGCCGCCGTTACCCTGAGCGCGAAGCTGGTTGGTACAAGCAACTGCGGCTACCGCAGCCACTCCCAACACCACCCACGCACTCGGTTTCATCAGATCAGTTTCCCGCCTTCGGGGTGTACGCGACAAGTCGGCGCACTCGTTCCGCCTTCCGCTTGCCTAATTGTTGCACCTCGTGTGACTGATAAAGTCCAATCCCCTTGGCGTAATACGCTTCGGTCACGTTGATGATTGGCAATCCATCCTGAGCGCCCGCCGTGCCCCTCATTTTTACCAAGATCGTCTCGCGCTTCTTTCCGAGCACTTCACGGAAACCCACGTATTTGGCGCTTGCGTTGAGGTCGTAGGACGCGGTCCCATCTTGCAGAGCGGTCCGGCCCCGATAGGCCCACTCGACCTCTTTGTTGGTCACTTTGAACACGGGGTAGGCCACGACCTCGTTCGTCATGACGGGCTTTCCGTCTTCGTCGTATTCCAGGCTGCCGTTCTTCTTGTTCTGCTTGGCGACCTGCATATAGATCTTGACTGCATCGCCGTCGGGCCAGTACAGGAGGGTCTGGGGTTCGCCAGTCCCCGTTTCGATGATCTCCGGCATGAGATCCTGCCCGTTCAGTCCCTTGGTCGGGGCGCCGATCTTGATGGTCATGGCGAACGTGCCTTTGCCGATCTTGTCCTCGTACTCGTAGGTGTCCCCTTCGTTCAAGGGGAAGTACTCGTTCACCAGCGGGTTCACCGCTTGCAGCGCGATGGCTGCCACCAGGGTCGTCAACATCATCCCACCTTCTTAAGCTCGACGACCGAGGACTTTTCCTTCCCCTTGTCATCTTTGCTCTTAACGATGAGTTTGACGGCTCCGACCTGCTTGGAGTACCAACCTTCGGCGTTCAGCGGATGTTTTTCGGTGTCGACGGAGAGGTTGCCTTCGCCCGTGACCTTGACCGTATCGAATTCTCCTGCCTCGGTCTTGACCTTCTCACCCTTGCCGATGGTCCAAGTGCACTCCAGCGTCATGGTGCGGTCGTCTTGGCCCTTCATCGTGCTCGCTGTCTTCCAGGAGAAGCCTTCAGTGGCTTTGGCAGGGAAGCTCAACATGGCCGGCTCGACCGGTCCCCAGTTCGATCGAACGAGGTAGACGCCGTCGGACTTCACGATGAGGTCTTCGTCACCCATGCTCGTGAGGGCTCCGGTGCGGCTTATGGTGAAGCTTGCGTCTTTGTCGGCCGACTTAAGCTGGACGGTCTGCACACCCTCCATCGGTTTCTCGTTTCCTTCCGTGACGGTGTAAGTCAGTGGCTTGGTGTTGTCAAGGCCATAGTAGTAATAGCCATCCGACTTCAGGGCGTCTGGCATCTTGGGCGCCGCGGGCTCGCCTTGCTTTTCTGCGGTGGTCGTGCCGCCACCCTGGTTAGCAGACGCTTTCGGCTGGCAACCGGTCAGGCACAGGGCTAGAGCCAAGACAGAGCAATAAATCGGAAGGTTCTTCATGGAGCGCTGGTGGTGGGACGTGTGTTTGACGCGGTCTCTCGTAATTCTGTATCGCTTGGTGTGCCGGATGCCCTCATCGCCGTGACTTCTGGGATCGTTTGGAAGGTTATTTCTTCAGTCCTTGGATGAACTCGGTGGCGTTTTTGGCTAATGTCCGGTTTGGAAGCTGAGCGATGGTGACGTTATCCTGGTTTAAGGTGCTGGTGATTGTGGGCGCGGCCAAGGCCACGTCGTTTACGATGAACATCAACTGGAAGTCGTGCTTGGACTCGCTGTACTTCCAGAGCCGCCGCTTACCGTCTTCGGTGACGCCCATCGAAATGTCCGCGTACTGCTTCCGATCGTTACCCTCCCACTCGCGGTAGCTCGCGTCGCGGATATGGCTCTCGTTGATGAGCACGGTCGCGCTGGAAAGGAGGTGTTCAGGTTTCTCGGCCAAGTCTTGGAGCTTCTTTGGGTCAAGTATGTCCTTGAGCGACTTCGCGACGTCTTCGTTCAGCGTGCCGCCTTTACCGGTCTTGGACGCGTTGTTCCGGTACATACCGGCGATGGATTCTTTGGTCGGGTTGAACCTTTCCCCGATCTCCTTCTCCATCTGGTGGGCAAACTTCGACATGTAGGGCTGCTGCACCCTGGCCTCAATGACTTCGACTTTGCCCTCGATCGGAACTTTGATCTTGACGGGGCAATCCACCGTGATGCCGCCGAGCAACGTTCCCAGCCGGATTTCGGGCGGCGGCGTACCGTCGAGGCTGATGTGCAGGTCAGATTCGAGCTTAGGCTTAAGGATTGGATCGCCATCCAGCGCCTTCTGGATGTCCTCTGACTTCCAAGTTGACTTCGAACCGGTCAGTTCTTCCTCGCTGATCTTGTTCAGCGACATGGTAAGCCGCCCCAGGGCAACGGCGTCTCCTTGAAGTGACTGCAGAAACTCGCGGATCGGGATGCGGCGGAGGTTCTTGGCGTCTTCTTCACCGCTTGACCGGCTGCGCTTGTCCTGCTGCTCGGCGAGTTGAGCGACCTCGTTGGCGACGATGATGTGGTAGCCGGCCGAGGTGTCGATTCCGATGAGGGTGACCTTGCCTGGTTTGACGGGCGTCGGGTGGAAGCCGCTGACTTCAAAAGCGTTATACGCTTTCCATCCCGCAAAGACGGCGGCGATGGCGGCCACACCCACCAAGGCGGCCGTATAGGAGGCGTTCCACTTCATAGCTGGTTTGGGGCCACGCCCCAGGCTTCACCCGGAACAAACGAGTTTACCGCCCGCGCGGTTCCGAGCCCCATCGTCAGTCGTTGGGAACGTATCCTTTGTACGCCGAGTCGCTCAGCGCGAGAAAGGCCAGGCCGAGCCCGATGCCAAGCGCTCCGGATACCAAGCTCGGAATCCATAGCCCCGCCGTCACAAAGACCAGACCGATATAGGATCCACCAAGGATTGCCAGGCACAACATCATGCTGAGCCCTTGGACGAGCTGTCGGAACGATCGCTGGGTGGGATCCTCGATGTCCGGCAGAAGGATGGTGGTAAGGGTCATGCCCCCCACCAACGCGAACGAGGCGCCAAGACCGAAGAACACCGTGAACGGGAACAAATACAGGCTGCCCGGATCCACGATGGCCCAGGCGATGGAACCCACCACCACAGGCAGCAGGACGAGCGTGGTCCGGCCCGTCGCTTCCAGCCGCAACAACTTGGAGGTGGCCAAAGGCAGCGGTCGGATAAGGTCGTTTCGTCGCAGGAAATCGCGAACGCCGGTTTGAGCCAGGTTGGACGACCCCGTGGCGCCTATCAGAACCATGAGGAGAGGAATCGGGAAGCTGTGGACAAACTTGAGATCGAGCTTCCCGGTGAAAGCGCAAAGAGCACCCACCGAGAGGGTCATGAATATGGTGCCGAGGCGGTTGGTGCGCCACTGGATGACCGCTTCTCGCCAGATGAAGGCGCGCTCGCCGACTTGGTTCCACTTCTCCAGCCAGGCGGGGACCGAGCCCTTGACCCCGCCTGACCGTGCTCGCTCTGCGACCTGGTCCGTGTACGACCGGCTACGGTTTCGGCGGTACCGCTCGTACGAGTCGATGCTTTGGAGGCCAACTTCGCAGAGGTAGCCGGAATAGCGGAAGCATGTGTGCAGGCACAGGGCAGTCACCCCCGCGAGCCCGAGAAGCGCCAGCGCCGAGTTCATCCAGTCTTGATGAGATGGTCCGAGCGCGGTAATTGCGGCCAACCCTCCGATCGGTTGCCACCACCATAGCCTCTGGTCGGCCATGCCTGAGGCCACACCTTGCCAACTCCCGCCGACCTGCTGGGAGTGGAGGTAGACCATCCCGAAATAGCCGACAAGAGAAACCAACGACACCACGTAGGAGGACACAAGCATCCAGAACCGGAGCCGCATCCGGTTTGTTTCGGTGCCCGCGGTGGCGAGGACGGAGGCATATCTTGCCAATGTCCAGAAGGTCATCAGCAGAAAGTAAGTAAAGACGGCGGCCCGGAAGATGGCAAGTACCGCTTCGCTCGAAACCGTCCCCGAAGCGACTTCGTCGCCCAACGCGCGCACCGGCCGATACAGGATGGCCGAGCTGATTAGCGGCATCAGCAGCTTGAACAGAGTGTTGCGGACCAGGTGGAGAGAGAGGATGTGACGGTTGTTGACCGGAGTCGGAAACAGGCAATCAGAGTCCGCCTTCTGAAAGCCGAAAGGCGCCGTGAACATACCGAGCCCCCAGATCCAAGAGCTGAGGGCGAAGAACCCAAACGTGATCGCTTCGACCAAATCCAACGAGCCGCGGGGCATCCCCGCCGGCAACCTGGTGAACTGGCTACCACCCATAACCGCCCTGGTGAGGGAGTTGCCCAGCCACCAAAGCTGCATCGCGATGAAAAAGATCGTGCCGAGCGCCCGCGAGGGAGAGCTGAACGATCGGACGATGCCGTTGACGAACGTCCGGCTAACCAGGAATAACAGGGGGCGCATCCGTGGTCTCCGGGTTCGTCAGGCTCAGGAAGAGCTTTTCCAAGTCGGCGGACTCCATCTGGGCTCGGTCGCGGAGTTCGGCGACGGTGCCTTCGGCCACCTTCTGACCGCGCGCCATGATCACCACCCGGTCGCAAAGCTTTTCGGCGACGTCCAACAGGTGGGTCGAAACTAGGTAGCAGTTTCCGTTGGCTCGCCCCTCGAGCATTTCGGCTTTGAATTCGGCGACGCCTGCAGGGTCGATGCCGATCATCGGTTCGTCAAACAGGAACACATTGGCCCGGTGCACCATGGCGCAGGCGATGCTGAGCTTTTGGCGCATGCCCTTGCTCAGAGTGGCCACGAGGTCGCGCTTCTTCTCCAAGAGCGAATAGCGGCGAAGCAGTTCATCGCCCTCTCGTTCGTAGACCTCGAGAGTTTTGAAGCACATGGCCACGAAGCGAAGGTGCTCGTCCACGGTGAGAAGTTCGTAGAGGTTGGGGACTTCAGGTACGAAGGCCAGGCCTTGCTTGGCCCGAACTGGGTCGGCATAAAGGTCGTTCCCGTTGATGGTCACGGTGCCCGCCGTGGGCACGAGGATGCTGCTGGCACAGCGCATCAAGGTGGTCTTCCCGGCTCCGTTGGGGCCAAGCAAGCCGGTGCACCCTTCCTTGAGCCGGCATGTGAACTCCTGGAGGGCGACAAAGTTTCCGTATTTGACAGTGAGTCCCTGGATGTCGGCGATGTCCACGGCTTGGGGGCTTCTACCGACTCGGTGGCAGACGGGGTGCAAAACCGGGACTTTGGGCTACTTATTAGCCTCCTCCGGATGCCCGCGGAAGGTGTCGGGCCAGGCGTGGTCGTCTTTGCCTTCTTCGAACAGCCACGTCTTGTTGAAGGCGATCTTCTCGCTCGCCGTGTGCTTCACATCGTGTAGCCCGGCCAGGAAAACCGTGTTCTTACCGAACTTCTTGTTCATCGCGTCCACGGCGTGGCCAAGGTTGGAGCCAGAGACAGTATCTTCAAACAGCGAGCCAGTGACCTCCGGTGCAGGCCGCAGGCCGGTGAAGGTCACGCCGACCTGCAACGGCTTGGAGAAGTCGCGCTGTTCCCAGAGCTCCAGGAGGCGTTTCTGCACCGTGATCGCGTCTTGGGTGGGGGCCAGGCGGCTTTCGGCGTGCCAGGTCTCGCGGCCCTGGACGTAGACGCTCATCCGGGTCGCCCATAGCTGGTTCTGCCGCAGCCGGGCGCAGGCCTTGTGGGTCAGCCGCAGCAGCACCGAGCGAGCCCCCGCGTCGGTGCGCAGGTCGGGCGGCAGGACGTGGGAGTGGCCCAGGCTCTTGTTCGAGGCGCTCTGATAGTCCAGGTCGTAGCCGCGGAGTTGGTACCACCACGACTCCGCCGCCGGGCCGCCAAAGGCGCGGATGATGTCCTCTTTCGAGGCGTCCAAGAGGTCATCGGACTTGAATATCCCTGCCGCCATCAGGCGGGCCTCGGTCCTCTTGTTGATGCCAGGAAACTCAGTGAGTGGCATGCCGCGCAGCATGTCGGGCAGGTCGCCTTCCTCCAGCACAACAAGCCCGTCTGGCTTCATCATGTCGGTCGCCAGCTTGGCGAGGAATGCGTTTGGCGCGACGCCGATGCTGGCCGTCACCCACGGCGAGACCATCTCCCGCAGAACGGACTTCATGTTGGCGGCGATCTGCCGTGCCGCTGCCGGGTCGCGTTCGTCGCCCAACAGACGGAACCGCATCTCGTCGATGCTGCACACCCTGTCGATTGGCAGCACGTCGCCCAGCACCTGCAAGACCCGCTTGTGGTAGTGGACGTAGAGTGCCGGAGTGGCAGAGACGAAGGTGATCTCCGGGCACATCCGGCGGGCGTCACCGGTTTTGACGCCGGTCTTGACGCCGAACTTCTTGGCCTCGTAGCTGGCGGCGATGACGGTGCCGGTGTCGCCACGTGTGGGAGCCACGGCGATGGGCCTGCCCCGGTACTCGGGGTGCTCGGCCTGCTCCACGGAGGCGAAATAGCTGTTCAAGTCGAGGAACAGCCATCGTAGCGGCTTTTCGCCACTGAGCGACCCGAGCAGGCGCGACTGGCCCATCTTGCTTCATTATACGTAGACATTTGATGAGCAGACCAGGCCTGGGGCAACGGTTTTCGCCTGCCGTCCAGTATTGTGGAGAGCGATGTCCGACGTGCCGGAAAGCAGCGATTTCCCCCGGGTCCCGCCGGTGATGCCGGGCCAACAGCGCAACCCCTGGACATGGGCAGTCCTCGGGGCGATCTTTCTCGTCCTCATTGGCTTTGCCCTTTATGGCAACTTCCGACCCGAGCACGAGGCAGTCGCCTCGGCTGACGCCGAATTGGTCACGCTTCGGATGCAAACGGCAATGTCGGCTCTGCAAGAACAGGTCTTGGCGGCATCAGACGAGACGTCCAAGGCCCAGTTGAAGCAGGCGATGGACAAGAACGTCGACACCCTGCGCAAGCAAAACCGGGAGTCGGCGGCGAAGTTGGCCAAGGCGAAGCACCTGTCCACTGACAACGCTCGCGTCCTACTCGCATTGGAACGGGAGGCTGGCGACCAACCTGACAGTCGGGCCCTGCACGTGCTGGCGAACAGCAAAGATCTCGTCGACCGAAACGTCGCCGAGATTTATGGCTCCGACACGTTGACCAAAGCTGACGCGGAGCGCTTGTCACCCAAGAGCCACGAATTCCTCGACCGCCTGGCCGCTGTCCACGCGCAGGAGAAAGCTGGTGGATCGGGCCTTCGCAAAGGGCTGGTCAACATTGGCGCTGTCCTCGCCCTGTTCGTTTTTGTGCTGTTTGCCATGGCCTTGGTGGTTGCTGGTGGAGTCGTTTGGATCGTCCACTTGGCGGCTCGGACGAACGGCGCCGCACCCCGTGGCCTGCCCGTCCAGTTCATGTCCAAAGCGGCTGCCGACCGGTTCGCCCTCCGGATGGCGCTCTATCTGGCAGGCTACATCGGCATCAGCATCCTCAACCAGAGGTTCCTGCACCTGGACTCGGTACTGAGCGGCTGCGTCGGCTTGGCGTCTGTCGCCGTCTTTGTCGTCTTGATGCTTAAAGTGCCGGTGCTTGGCGTAGATGACCCGATCAACAAGATCGCTGGAAAGAAGCCTTTACAAGGGATTGTTGGTCCAGCCTTGGCCGCTTGGGCCGCCAACGGGCCGCTGATGGTCGGGATGGTTTTGCTTTCGTCCGTCTTGGTCAAGTTCTTCCCCACTCCCAGCCACCCAGTGACCCAAGAACTGGCCTCGACCACCGATCCGCTGAAGCTCGGGTTGATCTTCCTCACTGCCAGCGTGCTTGCTCCGTTCATTGAGGAGACGACCTTCCGCGGTCTCCTCTTCCCTGCCTTGTCAACTTTGACTGGGAAGCCATGGGTCGGCATGGTCGTCAGTGGGTTGCTGTTTGCCTCGATCCATCCGCAAGGCCCAGCGCTTTGGCCGGCGCTGGCGGGCCTCGGTGCGTTGATGGCCTACCTCACCTATTGGACTGGCTCGATCGTGCCGGGCATGGTGCTGCACGGGCTGCACAACGGCGCGATTTTGCTCGTCAGCATCTTGATCAACTCGCTATGAGGCGCGTTTTCCTCGACCACGCCGCGACCACGCCACTCTTACAGGTGGCCCGCGACGCGATGCTGCCGTGGCTTGACGGTCGTCCCGCCAACGCCAGTTCGCTCCACGCCAGTGGGCGCAAGGCCAAGGACGCCCTGGACATGGCCCGGGAAACCTTTTCTTCGGCGCTGGGATGCCTGTTCGGAGAGGTCGTCTTCACGTCATCCGGCACGGAGTCGTGCAACTTGGCCTTGGTCGGGGTTGCCCTGGCGCACCCCGGGCAAAGGCGACGGATCCTTGTTAGCGCAGCCGAGCATCACGCCGTGCTGCACACGCGGCCTATCCTGGAGAGGCTCGGCTTCCAGGTCGACTTGGTTCGAGTCGGCCCGGACGCCACGGTCGATCTGGATGATCTGCAATCCAAGCTGGGAGACAATGTGCTGTTGGTCAGCGTCATGCAAGCCAACAACGAGGTCGGGACGCTCAATGACATCCCCGCCATCGTCGCCGCCGCCCGAAAGCACGGCGTCCTTGTCCACACGGACGCCGTCCAAACGTTTCCGCTTTGCGGGAAGGTGGATGGGCTCGGAGTCGACCTGTTGTCCTTTGCGGCCCACAAATTCGGCGGGCCAGTCGGCGTCGGTGGGCTCTACGTCAGGGGCGGCACTCCGGTCGCCCCGACGGCAGTGGGCGGTGGGCAGGAGCGCGAGATGCGGGCGGGCACCGAGAATATCGCTGCCTGCGTCGGTGCGGCGGCGGCTTGCCAACGGAATATCGACAGCGCGGAGATGATCGAGGCGGCTAAGTCCGGTGCCCGTGACGCGTTTTTGCTTGAACTCGGCGATACAGCGGTTTTCAGCATGCCTGGCTCCAGCAAACTGCCTGGACACGCCCACGTCCGCTTTCCTGGAGTGGACAACGAGTCGCTCCTCATTCGGCTCGACCGCATGGGTGTCGAGGCCAGCGCCGGTGCCGCCTGCAGCAGTGGCAGCATCGAACCGAGCCATGTCCTCTTAGCGATGGGTTGGTCGGAGGCAGAAGCACGGGAGGCCGTGCGGTTCACTATTGGGTATGAGACATCGGTCGACGACGCTTTCTGGGCGGCTGCAGTCGTCCGGGAAGCGGTCAGCGCCGTCCGTTCGGCATAAGCAGAGCCTTGCTGCCAGGTACAACCGGACCCAGCCATGTCGCTGCCGATCGAAGCCTTGACTCCTGCCCAGACCGTCGCTGAGCTCGACAAATACATCGTCGGGCAACAGGCGGCGAAGCGGGCGGTCGCGGTGGCCTTGCGGAACCGTTGGCGGCGCCAACAGCTACCCCGGCACGAGCGGGACGACATCACGCCCAAGAACATCCTCATGATCGGGCCGACCGGCGTCGGCAAAACCGAGATCGCCCGGCGGCTGGCCCACCTCGCTCGAGCCCCATTTATCAAAGTCGAGGCGACCAAGTTCACCGAG
>JAFDWT010000043.1:16449-80557 GCA_018268335.1 Armatimonadota bacterium
GGCTATGTCGGCCGCGACGTGGAATCCATGGTCCGCGACCTGGCCGCGCTGGCCGTCCGGCTGGTGGAGCAGGAGCGCATGGACGCCGTCCGTCAGGACGCCTTCGACGCAGCGGTGGAGTCGGTGGTCGACATCCTGGACGGCCCGAACAACAGCGGTTACACGTCGACTTTCTTCTCGCCGTTCTCCACCACTGAAATTGAAACTCCCGAAGACACGGAGAAAGCCTACGCCGACGAGGAGGCACGCCAAGTGCGCCGCAACGAGTGGCGACGGCAGATCGAAGCGAACGAACTCAACGACCACGTTATTGACATCGAGACCGAGGAGGAGGGCGGCAGCCAGTTCCTACAGGTCTTTACGCCTCAAGGAATGGAAGAGATGGGCGTGGACATGAACCAGCTGATGGGCCGCGGCTCCACCCACTGGGTCACGCGGAAGGTCACTGTCCCCGAAGCGATCGAGCTCCTGACCGAGAAAGAGGCGAACAAACGCCTGGACAAGACGAGCGTCACCAAAGAGGCCGTGTTGCGCACCGAACAGACTGGCATCATCTTCCTGGACGAGATCGACAAGATCGCCATGAAGTCCGGCGGCTCCGGCCCCGATGTCAGCCGCGAAGGCGTCCAGCGTGACTTGCTGCCCATCATCGAGGGCTCCACCGTCCCCAGCAAGTACGGCCCGATCCGCACCGACCACATCCTGTTCATCGCTGCCGGTGCTTTCAACGTCGCCAACCCGAGTGACCTGATCCCCGAGCTCCAGGGCCGTTTGCCAATAAGGGTGATGTTGGAGAGCCTGGGCGAGGACGATTTCCGCCGCATCCTCAGCGAACCCCAGAACGCCCTCACAAGACAGTACGAGAAACTGCTCAGCGTCGAAGGCGTCAAGTTGGAGTTCACCAGCGCCGCGCTCGACGAGGTCGCCCACCTGGCAACTGAGGCCAATACGAAAGCCGGCAACACTGGCGCCCGGCGGCTGCAAACCCTTCTGGAACGCCTATTGGAAGACCTGATGTACGACGCCGCTAGCATGCGGGGACAGACGGTCACACTCGACGTCGCCGACGTGCGCGAGAAACTCGGCCCCATCGTCCGCGACGCCGTCCAGAACCAGGCACTTATCTGAATCCTGGGCCCGGGTTTTGGGGTACTAACAAAGAACCGCCCGAAGCCGGGCGCGGTGGCACGCCCTTGGCTCGCACTGGATTCGAAGGAGCATACGACTCGGCTGGACTGACGGTGGTCCAGACCGCCGCGCGCATGGTCGAACTGGTCCGCGACCTGGGCGACTGCGAAGACTCTCGCCAGATTTTTGTCAGCGCCGGGCGGCATTTTCGGCAGCTGTTCGGCGACTACAACGCGGTCATCCTGGCGCTGGAAAACGACCTCGAGGGCGACTGGTCGCTGCTGACCTTGGAGAGCCCCTACACCCCTTCCTGGGGTGGCATCGCCAACCACCAGATTCCGGACGGCACCGACACCGACGAAATCGTTCGGCGGCTGGGCAAGGTCGTCGGGCACCGGCTTTCCACCGACTCGGCTCTGCGCGGCAGCCTGATCGAGTCGTCCGAGCCGTTTTGGGCTTGTGACAATGTGCTCGCGGTGCGCCTCGCCTCGGTTTCTGGGGCACCGAGCCGGAGCTTTATGGGGACTCCCTGGAAGCGGCCCGACTCGCGCAACGGCTGGCTGGTCCTGGGCTATACAGAGCCTCGGGTGATCGGTGACGACGCGGTCAAGCTTTTTACGACCGCTGTTCAAGTCACCAGCCGCTTGAGCATGTACCCGGCGCTCGTCAACCACATCGCCCGGCAGCAGCGGATCAACGACGCCGTCCGCCGCAACTTGGTCCACGATCTGAAAACGCCCATCGCCGTCATCAAGGGCTCGGCAGAGACCCTCCAAATGGAGGAGATGTGGGAAGACATCCAGACCAGAAAGGAGCTGCTGGAGAACGTCGTCGAATCATGCACGCGCCTGCTGGAGGACATCAAGGACATCTTGGAGCCGGTGGGCGAGGCCTGGACTCCGCAGGCAACCATGTTCGACCTCGGCCAACTCCTGCACAAAACCGTGATGGCCGAAAGAATGACCGACCGGGCCAAGGGGCACTCCATTATGCTCATCGGTGCCGACAAGCCTTTGCACGTACAAGCCGACCAACGGAAGATTAGGCGCGTGGTCGAGAACCTGCTCTCTAACGCTGTCAAGTACTCGCCTGGCCAAGACAAGACCGTCAAAGTCCACCTGTCGACCATCGACAACGAAGTGCAGGTGGCGTTTGTCGACGAAGGCATTGGGATGTCGGAGGTCCAGCTTGAGCGCGTGATGAACGGCGCCGGTCGGGCTGTGGACGACAAACTCGGCATCGAAGGCTCGGGATTCGGACTCGACTCGGCCCGCACCGTGCTGGAAGCGCATGGTGGTCGGCTGGAAGCTCGATCGGCCCCTGGCCGAGGCTCGACCTTTGTCGCCGTCCTTCCGCGTTGGCCAGAAGAGTGACCTGACGATTTGAGGCGGCTGGCTCCGTCTCTTGTCTCGGACCCACCAATGAAACGCCGGACCAAAATCGTCTGCACGCTCGGACCCGCCGTCGCCAGCGAATCCAAAATCAAAGAACTCGTCAGTGCCGGCATGAACGTGGCCAGGCTCAACTGCAGCCACGGTGACTGGGCGAGCAAGGCCGAGATGGTCGGCTGGATCAAAAAATGTGAGTCGCAATGCGGCCGCGTCGCCATCCTTGCCGACTTGCAGGGGCCCAAATTCCGGATCGGCAAGTTCGCCGACAACTCGATCACCCTGACGACAGGCCAGTCGATCACCGTCGGTCATGGCGACGTGACGATTCCAGTGCCCTACGGCGAAATCTGGGACGCGATGAGCAACGGGGCTCGGCTCCTGCTCGGAGACGGCGAGGTCGAGATCAAGCTGGGCGTCAAGAAAGACGAGGTCTATGACGCAAAAGTTGTCACGGGCGGACTGGTCAAGAGCCGCCAAGGCGTCACTCTTGTCGGCAAGTCGTTCGACGTCCCCTGCCTGACCACTCAAGACCTCATGGACATCGAGGAAGCTGTCAAGCTCGGCGTCGATTTCATCGCCCTCAGCTATGTCCGCCGAGCCAGCGACATGCGCGAACTGCGCCGGATCGTCGAGCGTCTGGATCCCTCCGTCCACCTGGTCTCCAAGATCGAAACGAAAGAAGCTCTGAAGGACCTCGAAGAGATCGTCAAACTCAGCGACGCGGTGATGGTGGCCCGCGGCGACTTGGGGCTACAAATGGACATCGAAGACGTCCCCGCGGCGCAGCGGCGCATTATCATGGTCTGTAACCGGGCGGGCAAGCCCGTGATCACCGCCACCCAGATGCTGGAAAGCATGGTGGTGAACGCCCGGCCGACACGCGCCGAGGCGACCGACGTCGCCAACGCCATCTTGCAAGGCACGGACGCCGTGATGCTGAGCGGCGAAACCGCCGCTGGCGCGTATCCCGTCGAAGCCGTCAAGGTCATGTCCCGGATCGCCGAGAAGACCGACCCATTTGTCCGCCTCTCGGAAGACCTGGAGAACATCCACGAGAGCAACAAAGAGACACACACCGACGCCGTCGCCCACGCGGCGGTCTCGATCTCGGAGAGTCTGAAGGCCAAGGCGGTCGTCACGACGACGACCAGCGGCGCCACGCCCAAGGTCGTCAGCAAATACCGGCCGCGCGCCCCAATCTACTGCACCTGCTGGCACGAGCGGGTGCAGCGTCACTTGGCCTTGGTCTGGGGCGTAGAGGCGATCCTGTCTGATCCCCCGCTCAACACCGACGACAGCATCGCGAAAGCAGTGGACTCCTTCCTGCGCCACAAGCGGCTGAAGGTCGGCGACCTGGTCGTCGTCACCGCTGGCGTGCCGGCCGGCCGGCCGGGCAACACCAATATGATCTTGGTCCAGCACGTTTGATGTAGACTGGCGCAGATCACCCCACGGACGGGGAGGCACAGTATGAGACGATGGACCGGATATCTCAGCGCGATCGTTGTCGGCGCACTCGTCGGACTCGCATTTTCTCTGAAACCATGGCAAGAAGCTGCACGTCAGCATGCCAAGAGCGAAGAGGCAAAGACTGAAATGCGGAAACTGGAGGCTAAGCGCGCCGCATTGATCGGGGCCAACGCGAGGTTCGAGTCGACCTCCGGCATGGAGGCCGAGGCCCGAGCCCACGGCTACCGCAAGCCCGAAGAGAAGCCCATCGACAACTGACCATGACCGCGTTGCTGTTCGCCGTCGCGCTAGGTCAAAGCGCGTTGCCCCGCCCTGGGCTGCAAAAGGGACAAGAGATTGTGTTCCAGGTGAACATGGTCTTCTCCGATGTCAAAGAGAGCGACCTCGGCATGCGGCAAGAATGGCGACTGGCGTTCAAATCGACAGACAAAGGCACTGTCGGCAGCCGCAAGCTTTTGAAGATGCAGGTCGACGGACAAGACATCAAGCTGGACAAGGTCGAAGAAGAACACTGGACGGAGTCCCGGGACAGCCGTGGCATGCCGATCACCAGAAGCGTCGCGAACGACGGCGATATGGAAAAACGACGCTGGATCCGATTGTTTGATATTTCCTTCCCGGCAGCCTCGCTACGAAAAGGCTCGACGTGGACCACCGTCGACGACTTCACCGAACTCCCCCGCCTGTCGTCCAGTTATACGGTCGAGAACCTGGACGACGACTACTTGACCATTAAGTTCTCCCGCACGGAAAGCGGGCAAAGTGGTCGCACCACGACTGGCACTGCCCGCTGCGACAAGAGAACTGGTTGGCCACGGGACATGCGGGGCACGATCGACCGCTACACCTTCCCTGACGATGAGGAGAGGCGGACGTACCGTGTGGAGTACACGGTACGCCAAACATCCCGCTGACCAGCTACTTAGCTGATTTAGCGGCGGCGACGATGTCGTCACCCTTCATGCGAATCTTGTAGTCCGGGTTCGTGTATTCGAACACGATCTTGCCCGACTTGTCCAGCAGAAACACGGACGGCACCGGCAGGATGTGGTGGGTCGCTCCCGACTCCTTTTCAAGGTCGAGCTTGAAGGAGTTCTTGTACTTGTCGTACGTTCCGTCGTCGACCCGAAACGCCACGCCGAACTTCTTGAATGTCTCGGCCGTGGTGTCGGAGTAGAGCCGGTAGGTCAGCTTGTCCTTGTCCTCCATCGGCTTCAGCTTCTCGGGCTTGTCCGGGCTGACAGCCACGATCTGGTAGCCCATGCTACGCAGCTGGCCCTCGACGCGAGCGAGGTCGGACAGGTGGGCGTTGCAGAACGGGCACCACGAGCCACGATAGAAGATCAAGACGGTCGGCTTGCCTGCGGTCACCTGCTTAAGGCTGGTCGACTTGCCGTCGGTCCCGCGCCAGGCGGCGTCAGGGGCCTTGGTGCCGACCTTGATCGGCTTAGTCTCGGCCGCCGACTTAGCGACCATGTCGTCGGCCAAAACGGCACCGGCGGCAATCGGCAAAACAAGGGCAAGGCTGGCGAGAGCGTGGCGTGGGCTCATATCGATGTCAATGCATATGTCCGGTCATCGGTTCGCCGATTCGACCATAGCCCTAAAGGTCTCGGCGCTTTCTTTGGTCGCCTTGTTGCCGTCTTTGCCATGCAGGGCGTCAATGAACCCTTCCGCCCCCGTCCAGGTTGTGGCCAACACTCCCTTGGCATGTGCGGCGATGGACTTGTTCGCCGCCAGCAGAGAGCGCATGAACGCGACCTGGCCCTTGGCGACATCGGCCTTGCGCCAGGGGCAGGAGAGCACGTCGAAGCCCTTGTAGGCGAAGAACGCCGCGGTGGGCTCGGCCTTCTCGTAGTGCCAGTCGCAGATCACGATGTCCTTCGGCACCATGTCGACAGCGCTCTCGGTGCCGTTCGTCGCCGCTTCCCATTCACCGAGACCGTTGGCGCGTCCGTCCAGGAACCGGTCGCCCCACATGTACATCCGGCGGCCTTTGGACTTGAAGTGGTCGTGCAGGGCGTTGACCTCTTGGGCAAACAGGCTGGCGGTCGACTTGCCGGCGCACCGCTTGCAGTCTTTGTCGCCAAGGATAAAGACCTCATCCAACCCGACATGAAAGGCCTTGGCGTCGAAGGCGTCGGCGATCTCGTCGACTAGGTCGAAAACAAACTGGTGCACCCCAGGGTGGTTGGGACAGTAGCTTCGGCAATAGATGTCTTTGTTGCCCTTGTATTTGCCTGGCGTCTCGTCGAATTCGGGATGCTTGGCCAGCAACCGTCCGTTCGTCTCGGCCCACGACTGGTGGCCCAGGAGGTTCGTCTGCGGCACCAACTCAATGCCAGCCGCCTTGCATGTTGAAGCGATCTTCTTGGCATCGGCCGCTGACATGTCGCCCTTGTCGCCCATCTCCGGGTGTGACTTGAATTGGAAATCGTAGTCGACCTCCAGCACCAAGAGGTTCACACCCATGGGCTTGAGGTCTTTGGTGATGAAATCGCAAAACTTCTCCACGTTGGCTTTGGCCGGAGCGCCCAGATGGAGGCCGATGACCGGCAACGGCGCGGCAAGGACGGTGGCGGCAAGGGCGGCAAGCATGTCACCAATGTACTTGGTCCGGATAAGCTACGCGGCGGATGTTCACCCAAGCCCACGCCGCCACGCTAGTGGGGATCGACGCGCTGCCTGTGGTGGTCGAGGTGGACACGCATCCAGGCGAGAACTTCTTCACCCTGGTCGGCCTGCCCGACAAGGCGGTGCAGGAAGCCGAAGAGCGCGTCCGCGCGGCGATGCGCAACAGCGACCTGGACTTCCCCCGAGGCCGCGTCGTCGTCAATCTCGCTCCGGCGGATATCAAGAAGGAAGGCCCTTCGCTAGACCTCCCGCTAGCTGTCGCCTTGCTGGCCATCGACCGCCAAGTCAACCCTGAATTCTTAACGGAGACCTTGTTCTTGGGCGAACTTGGCCTGGACGGCAGGCTGAGGACTATCGACGGGGCGGTCAACGTGGCTTTGCTTTGTCGAGAGAAGGGATTCAAGCGCCTCGTCGTCCCTCGGGTTAACGCCTCTGAGGCAGCGGTCGTGCCGGGGCTGGAAGTCTACGGCGTGGACACCCTGCTTGACGTCGTCTATTTGACCAACGGCGACTTGACCGCCCAGCCTGTCCAACTGACAAAGTCAGCACCGACGAAGGTCGACTATCCCGTCGATTTCAGCGACGTCAAGGGCCAACGGCAGGCGATCAGGGCCCTGGAGATCGCCGCAGCGGGCGGTCACAACGTCTTGATGGTCGGCCCTCCGGGCAGTGGCAAGACGCTCCTGGCCCGCCGTCTGCCGACCATCTTGCCTCCGCTGAGCTTGCAGGAAAGCATTGACGTCACCCGCGTCTACTCAGCCGCCGGCGAGCGCAGTGGGCAGCAGGGGCTGGTCTGGGAGCGGCCTTTCCGCACGCCACACCACACGGCGAGCTACGCCGCCGTGGTCGGCGGCGGCAAGTCGCCCAGGCCGGGTGAGATTTCGCTCGCACACCTGGGTGTGCTGTTCATGGACGAACTCTCAGAGTTCGGGCGCGATGTGCTGGAGGCCCTGCGTCAGCCACTGGAAGACGGCGTCGTCACTGTCGCCCGGGTGCAGAACACTCTCACCTTCCCTGCCCGGTGCGTGGTAGTGGGTGCGATGAACCCCTGTCCTTGTGGCTTCAAGGGCTACCCAGAGGCCAACTGTGTCGGGGCCAACGCTTGTCAGCGCTACTCCGCCAAGATCAGCGGCCCTCTGCTGGACCGGATCGACCTGCATGTGACCGTCCCGCGCCTAAAGCCCGACGAACTGGCGGCGATCCCGACCGGCGAGGCCAGTGCGGCGATCCAGGAGCGGGTCGTCCGCGCCCGATCGGCCCAGACAGAGCGACTCGGCGAAGGCCGGACCAACGCTGCCATGACGCCGCGGGAGCTGCGCGAGACCATCCAAACAGACACGGATTGCACCGCCTTTATGAAGGGCGTGGCGGCCCGGCTGAACATCTCGGCCCGGGTGTACGACCGCATCTTGAAGGTCGGTCGAACGATCGCCGACTTGGGCGGATCAGCAGCTGTGCAGAAACAGCATCTGGCTGAGGCTGTGCAATACCGGAGTCTGAGCGACTAGCTTCCTCCATCAAGGGCGCACTTCAACAACACTCAAATGGTTCTATATAGGCATATTGGCCTAAGCTGGTGTCGCAAATCCTAACTTACCGCTTTTTGTCCGATGGCATTTTTCTCAGTTTTAGCTTCAATTTAGATGCAAGTGCAACGGATGCATGCGACTTTTTCACATGCGCTCAACACTCCAGCGATGACCGAATTATTACGGGGGTCAGCTCTCTATACTATTCACCGGGCTTTGTAGGGCCTGCCATTTCCACCGGCGATGGTGCCGGTGGGATTCGGATGTGATTGGTTCGGTTTGATTTGGCATGGGATTGGGGAGCCATTCAAATCCAGTCGGTCTTCGAATCCAAAGGTTGCCCCTCTGCAAAGAAAGAATACGTATGAATCTGCGCTTCAAATCGTTCCTCGTTGCCGCTGCAACGACAGCGTTGAGCGTCCTGACAGTCTCAAGCGCGGTTGCCCAAACAAGAGGGCAGGCAAGCTTGACGCTGACCAACAGTGACGCCAACTTCTGTTACAAGCACGACAACCTCTGGTCTCTCACCAAGACCTCACCTGGCCTTGCCGCTCCTGGCACATCCGGAACCGTCACTTGGACTGTCACAGCCATCAAGAGTGACGGCGGCACCAGCTTCAACGTGTATGGCGGTTTAACGATCACAAACACGGGCAGCGCGCCAGCCACGATCGGCAACATCGTCATCAACCTGCAAAAGCCGAACAGCCAAAAGATCGCTGGCAAAAACGTCCCGTGGGTTTCCGCAGCGGCCGACATTGCCGACGCGACGAACGGCAATGCTGCGACGAAGGCGAACATCGTGGCCGCTGGCTCACAGGAGGCTCAAGCGTTCAATGCGGCTTTCGGAGCTAATAACTACACAGTGTCTGGTGCACAAGGAACATTCAAGGAGACTCCTGCTTCGGGAGACATCGTCTTCACGAACTGTGCCGACGACTCGGTCTTTAACCTGGTGCCGCAACCGACACTGCCGGTCGGCCAGTCGATAACTCTGCTGTACAAAGCAAACTTCAACCTCAATGCCCTGACCGTAGCAGGCAAGACGTTCCGTGTTGAGGCCTTGGTCACGTTTGGCAACGCTGGCGCCCGCGGTGGCAGCGGTGCGACGGCCACCAACATCGACATCAATGGCAACGGTTTGATCGACAGCGACGAAGCCAACGTCCGCACAGTGCCCTCTCGCGTCACCATGGCCACCGTGCCAGTGCTGCCCGAGGAGTGCAACGGCACGGTCACCGTCTTCGACGGCTGCCTGAGCGAGGTGACCGGTTCGGTCACGACTTCGAACCCGGTCGGATTCGATGCTTTCACGCATCCTGATCCGGCTTCCACCGTAGACGTGCCGCTGCCCGACCTTCCTGGCGCGGTCATCTCTGGCAACGCTTCGTGGATCGTCAGTGTCGATGTCGATGGCGGCAAGGACGGCGGTGAAGTATGCAACGAAGCCACCCTTGTCGGTACTAGCGACGGCATCACGCTCGGCGTCTTGTGCAACGGCGTGCCCGTGTTCATCCAGTGCTGCACTGCGGCAAGCTTCTCAGCCGAGAGTTGTGTGATCGTCAATGGCGACGGTGGTCCTCCAGACGGATGGCACGACGGGGACTACTACACGTACACCAAAGGCAAGTACCAGACCAGCAACGGTAGCCCGGTTGCCGACTACCTGCAGGCGAACTTCAGTTCCTTGTTCCCTGGCGGGCTGACCATCGGCATTGCCGACGGCGCAGGCCCTAGGCACAACGCCACCTGGACAGATGTCAACGTGTTTCGCAGTTGGATCGGAGGTGGAGGTCCATCTGGAGCTCTGGCAGGCGACACTCTCAATGCGGCGAGCACTTCAGGTGGCACTTTAGCCAAGCAGGCCGCGACGCTGACTGTCTCGATCAAATTGAGTGGCGTCATGCCAGGCGACCCAGCGGGCCTTGGCGGATTGCACCTCAAGGACACTGGCTTGACCATCGCCGGTACAGCGATCGACGGGCTGACGATTCAGCAAGTGTTGGATCTGGCCAACCAGATCCTGGGCGGCACGACCGGCAGCGGCAGCGACTTTAGTGCCATGAACACCTTGTTGACGAACATCAACGAGTCCTTTGACGATGGCGCGGTTCACACCTTTGCCATCGAGCATCTGGAGCCATAAGCCAATAATCAGTTGACGCAGGCTTAAGAGTGGCCGGAGACATTGATCTCCGGCCATTCACACTTTAGAACACCAGCCGACTCGCTTGCCAAAACCTACGGCCTTCACGGGCCCACATGGCGCCTTATGTCAATTGGGACTCACTCCCTTCGGAAATGACAATTCGCAAAGTCAGTGCACGGCCTTGACGCGTCAAGACACCGAAGTATTGGTTCAAAAGCGATTGGTTACACTGCCCTGTACCACTAGCGAGGACAAAGTCATACAAAAGACACAGTAAATCTACGGGGGACCACGCATACTAGGAATGTGCCCCATGCCCCATTGCTCTATAGTCTTTGGCCATGACGGCATCGGTCTGGATTCTGTGAGCGGGTGACTTCTATGGCTCTGTGCCGGTGGAAACTGTTCTACCGGAGGGCAGTGACCAAAGCACCCGGCGCCACGGATCCAGAAGGACAACCATTCAATGAAGATTACTTTGCGTCCGTTCCTCGTGGCTGCCGCCACATTCGGGATCGGCGTCTTGACGGCGACCAGTGCAGTGGCCCAAACCCGTGGCCAAGCCAGTCTCACCCTCACAAACAACGACGCCACTTACTGTTTCAAGCACCAGAACAACTGGTCCCTGTCCAAAACTGACGACTTCGCCGGCGGCACGAGCGGCCATGTGACGTGGACCGTGACTGCCGTCAAAACTGACGGAGGCACAAGCTTCACCGTCCTCGGCGGGTTGACGATCACGAACACCGGCTCCGGACTGGCCCCGATCGGCAACATCGTCATCAATCTGCAACGCAAGAACAGCCACAAGATCAACGGCAAACTGACCCCCTGGGTCTCCGTCGCCGCCGACGTGGCAGACGCCACCAACGGCGACAACGCCACTGTGGCCAACATCGCTTCCGCCGGCTCCCAAGAGGATCCGGCCACCAACAGCCTCTACGGCATCGGCAACTATGTCGTCAGCGGTTCCAAGGGTACGTTCACAGAGTCGGCCGGCTCCGGCAAGCTGGAGTTCACTGACGCCAATTCCAACTCGATTTTCTCGCTCGTTCCGCAGCTTTATCTGCCGGCAGGCGCGTCGATCACGCTGCTCTATAGGGCCGAGTTCGACCCGACCGTGATCGCGGCGGCGGGCAACGACTTCCGCGTCGAGGCTCTCGTGACATTTGGAAGGGCCGGCTTGCGTGGCGGCAGCGGCGCCTCAGCCCCCAGCATCGACATCAACGGCAATGGCACCGTCGACAAGGATGAGAACTGGGTCCGCACAGTCCCAGCCCGCACGTCGATGGGCCTCGTGCTGAGCACTCCAGAAGAGTGCAACGACTCGGCGACAATAGGCGACCTTGGTCTCGACAGCGAGGGCGACGCGACTTTCAGCAACGTCACTGGCCTGGACCAGTTCCCGGCGACGGTGAACGCATCCCAGGTCTGGACGATCGAGGCCGACGTCGACGGCGGCGTTGACGGCGGATTTGTCTGCAACGAAGCGACGCTGGATTCAGCTGGCGACAGCAAGACGCTGAACATCGTGGTCGGACACGACCCTCTTGGCAACCCGATCTACTTGACCGTGCCGTGCTGCTTTGACGTCCATCTGACCGCGCAAGACTGTGTGCCTGTCGATGGCGACGGTGGCCCTCCGACGGGGTTCCCAGACGGCAGTTACTTCACATTCACGCAAGGTAAGTACAACGACCACGCTAACAACGCAGTGGCGAACTATGTCGAAGCGCATTTTGCCTCCCTATTCGTCGGCGGCAAGTTGACGATCGGAGTCATCGGCGCCACGACCCACGACGCATCGTGGACCGACGTCGACGCCTTCCGGCTCTGGATCGGCGGCGGCGGGCCTTCGGGTGCGCTGACGGCAGACACTCTCAACGCGACAAGCACGTCTGGTGGAACTCTGGCCAAGCAGACTGGTGCCCTGACACTGACTCTCGCCCTTCAAGGAGCGGTGATTCCAGGAGTCAACGGTGGCAACCCGCTCCCCAGCGGACTGGGTTCGCTAAAGCTGAAGGACACTGGCACCTCTCTGGACGGCCAGACGGTGAGCCAGATCCTGGCGGCGGCCAATCAAGCGCTCGGTGCCGGGACCTTGCCTCCTGGCTACACGTTCAGTAGCCTCAACGACCTGATTGACAACCTCAACAAGGCGTTCGACGACGGTATCACCTCAAGCTGGGCCAACGCCCACTTGACCACTTGACGCCAAGTCGTGCATACAACGAACGCCGGTGGCCGGAGACGTCGTCTCCGGCCACCGGCGTTTTCGGCTTTGGTGTCCGACTATTTGCTCACTGTCACGTTGCTTGAGCTGCCGACGTTGCCGGCCGCGTCATAGGCCCGGCAGACCAGAGTGTGGTTGCCACGTGCCCATTTCCTGGTGTTCAGGCTAAAGCTCGGATTGGCCAAGGTCGAGCTGGCCGCCAGCTTGCCGTCGAGCCAAAGTTCAGTCTTGACGACACCCATGTTGTCCGACGCGCTGGTTTTGACGGACAATGTCGTGCCAACCACGACGCCGATACCCGGCGAGACGATGGTCGCGCTCGGAGCCGTCGTGTCGACGACGTTGTTCACGTTCACCGTGGCTTGCACCTGCGAGGTGTTCCCCGCCGAGTCGGCGGCGACGGCCAAGAGCGTGTGGCTGCCGTTAGCCAGCTTCGTCGTGTCCCAGCTGTAGCTGAACGGAACCACCGACCACGACTGCGCCAAAGCGCCGTCGACATACAGCTTCATGCTCGTCACGCCGACGTTGTCCGTTGCGTTGAGGCCGATGGATACCGAGCCAGCGACAGATGCACCATCAGTCGGGTTCGAGAAGGAAACTGAAGGCGGGATCGTGTCCTGCGTGTTCAGGCCCTTGGCGCTCATTACCGCCTTATAGGAGTTGACGCGGCCCGCGCCGAACGAAGCGTCCCAACCAGCAGAACCAAGATCGTCGCTGGTGTTCTTCAGCAGGTCATAGACCTGATATCCGGTCAGGCCCGGGTTCGCCGAGAGGACGAGTGCAGCCGCACCGGCCGTGATCGGCGCTGAGAACGACGTGCCGCTCCACGAGCCGTAACCGCCACCGTTGTTCGTCGTGTAAATCGAAACGCCGGGTGCGGTCAAATCGACGTCGGCACCAGTTGTCGAGAACGAGGCCTTTGCATCGGCGCTGTCGGTAGCACCAACAGTCAATATGTACGGGCTATCGGCGGTCGTGTCCGCCGCACCGGTGTTGCCGGATGACACGCAGACCACGCCGCCGTGGTCCATGAAGTACTTGGCCGCGTTGGCCACCGCCGAGCTGCCAGTCATCTGATAGCTGATGTTGGCCACCTTGGCCCCATGGTCAGAAGCCCAGGTCAACGCCGAAGAGATCGTGCTGCTATAGCCATAGCCGTTTACATCGCTGATGCGCATCGGCATGATCTGGCTGCCATAGGCCATGCCAGCGATGCCGAGGCTATTGTTGCCAGTAGCAGCCGCGCAACCGGCGACAGCGGTGCCGTGGCCATACACGTCGTGGGTGTCGCTGGTGTTGTCGTAGGTGTTCCACCCGCCGACATACCGGCCGACCAGATCCGGGTGCGTCGGGTCGCAGCCGGTGTCCAGGATCGCAATGGTGACACCCATGCCACTGGAATAGGCCCAGGTGCTGCTCGCTTGCGTCTTGTTCACATACCACTCGCTGGCAAGGCTCGGGTCGTTGACGGCTGCGGCCGGCTTCATGGCCCAGTCGGGTTCGGCAAATTCGACGTCGGATCGCTTGGCGAGCGCGCTGGCAAAAGCCTTCTCGGAGGCCTGGGCTGGGAGTTGGAGGACGTAAGTGTCGATCCCATTGAAGTGGTCTGCCTTACGGGCTCCGGAGTTGCCGATGACCCGGTCCGCCTGGGCCTGGGTCACGCCCGGTTTGAACTTCACCAGGATGCGATGCGGGGCGAAATCTTGGGCAAAGGCCGCGGCCGCGAGACCAGCGACCGCCGCAGTGGGAACCACGACCTTCAAGAAGCGGGCACGAAAACCGCGACAATTCACGTGAGTCCTATTCCTGACTCAACCCAGGCCCGGGCTCCGAACAATACCAAGATTCGCTCGCGAACCAGCAATTTCGCGACTGCGCTGGAGTCAATTCTCTAGACATGCAATCGCCAATCTAAGTGGATCTTAGGGTCAACTTTCGCCCTTGCTTTCACTGTCTGTGCGGACAAACAGGGTCTACAAAAAAGCATCAACTTAAGGGGCTCTGCGCCCGGCAGATTATCGCCGCCTGGCAAATTGACCAATATAGATGAATGTGTCCGCCGACGCGCGTCGCGGCGGGCCAGACGCTGGTGCAATGGGAGACACACGGGACAATACGGCTCGAAAGAGCAAAACCAATAAGGTGTTCTTTACGCCGGACCGGATCGCCTATGTCCTGGTCTTTGTCCTGGCGGTGGCCCTGTACTACCGGTCACTCTATTATGTCGCCGTTTGGGACGACCATGCCTTGATGACGGGCGAGGCGCTCGGCGGCGGGACCTTTTGGGGCGCGCTGACCAAGCCGTTCCTGGGCCAGTACTACCGGCCACTAACTTCCCTTTCCTACTGGTTCGACTTCCAGAACTTCAGGTCGAACATCTTCCTCTGGCACCAGTCCAGCATCCTTCTGCACGCCTTTGGGGCCATGGTCGCCGGCATGTTGGGCAAGGCGGTGTCGGGGAACAAGTGGGTCGGAGTCCTGGCGGCGGCAGCGTTTGCGGTGCAACCGTCGCAGGTCGCTGCAGCGGCATGGGTCGGCGGACGCACGGACGTTTTGTCCGCTCTTGTCGTGCCGCTTTTCCTCTTACTGACCGTCAAGTTCTTTCAGACAGACAAAGGCAGGTACTTGGTAGGAGCGACCTTGGTGCTCTATGTCGCCGCGATGGTGAAAGAGCAAAACCTCGCAATCTTGCTCGCCGTCCCGGCGCTGCAAGCAGCCTTCGGCACACCCACACGAAAGCGGCTTGCAGTGACCGCGACCGCATTAGCCGTGCCGACCATTGTCTTCATTGCCACCTGGCTTCAGTATCGACAATACGCTTCGACCACCTTCCCTCCCTCCATTGTTGAAGGTATCGCCCGCGTGGGCGGCTGCGCAGCCAACTACTTTTTTCTTTTGGTGGCGCCGACCTCAGCTCCACAGGCGACGATTTCCCTGGCCAATTTCGAGTCCATCGGGTGGATCGCGTTCGGCATGGCCGTCCTTGTCGGCAGCTTGGTCGCCGTCTGGCTGGTCTATAAAAAGGACAAAGTCCTGGCCGCCGTAGGAGCCTGTGCCTTGGCTCTCTACTTCCCGGTTTCGAACGCCATTCCCATGCCGTCGCTGCTGGTGGGGCCGTACCGGGTGGCGACTGTCGGGGCACTTCTGGCCGTCTTGGCGGCCATGCTGGTCGAAAGACAATGGGCCAATAAGCGGCCGGCAGTTGCCGTCGCCGTCGGCGTTGTCATCGCCTTTTGGGCTTGGGCGACGCACCGGGACATGGACGTGTGGAAGACCGAGGCCGGATTCTTCCAGGCAGTGGCCAAGCATGACCCGCACAGCATCATCGGCCAGCTCAATGTCGTTAGCTCGCTGATCGCCGACCGAAGGTTTGAAGAGGCATTCAGTGCGTCCGAGGCGTATCTCGGCTGGCTGATGGAGGGCAGTGATTGGCGAGCCAGCTTGGACGCGGGCAAGGGGCTCACTATGAACGCCAGGCAGTCGCGACGGTTGGAATACAACACCGGCGTCAGGATTCTGGACACTAAGTACCTCTCCGGTGTCGTGTGCAACCGGGCCACAGCGATGTCGGGGCTTGGCCAAACCAAACAAGCCAAAGCCTGTTTCGAATCCGCCCTGCAAATCGACCCGAAGTGCGCTCCCGCTCTCTTTGCCCTTGGTGACATCGCTACGCCGACGGACAAAGAGCTCGCCGTCCGGCTCTTCAAAAAGGCGATCGCCGTGCGCGGGGTCATGGCCGAATACGCCCACCTGGGCGCGATCCTCAAGGACCTTGGGCGATACGAAGAAGCGGCGGAGGCCTATCGGGGTGCCCTCAAACGGGGTGACTGGCTGGGCGACCTCTGGGTCGATCTTGCCGAATCGGAAGACATGGCTGGCAAGAGTCTGCTGGCGCAAGAGGCCATCGCCGCCGCGGAAGGCAAGCTCATCGCCAATAAAGACAGATTCAAGGAAATAAAGGACAGGATCAGCCGGAAATCCGCAACTTTGAAGTCGAAGGGCTAGAAAGCGCGAATCAAACATAAATAGTTGGAACAAGATGGTGCAGAATTCGCCTACAATATCGTTTAAACTGAACGGATCGGAAGGCCGCCGAACCTGCTTTGGCCGGATCCGGACTTGCGGAAACTGTCGTGGCGGAAGCCACGACAATCGGGGAGAGAACATTTTGTCGTTTTGTTTTGTCGACGGGCGGGAGACCGCCAAGGACTGACTGGGCTGTGGAAGCGCGGAGCCAGTTAGAAGTGGTCGAAAGGGTCGGGCAACGCCCGCCCCTGGTCGTCCATCCCTTGCCCGCCGCCCCACAGTTCGTCGGTCGCAGCCTTGAAATCCGCACACTCGAGCGGTTCTGGGAAGTCGGCAAAGGCGTCTTCGCTTTGGTCGGCATTGGTGGAGCAGGAAAAACCGCCATCCTGCGTCAATTTCTGGATGCGCACCTACACGACCCGGACATTGACGGCGCGCTGGTCTGGAGCTTCTACGACGATCCAGATACCAATGCCTTTCTGCGTACGACCGTCGGCTACCTAGAAGGACGCCACAACGACACGGCGTCGGGCATCGGCTGGTACCACGGTCTGCGCACCGCCTTAGAAGGTGACAAACGGTATCTGCTCGTGCTGGACGGCCTGGAGCGCGTGCAGCGCGCTGGTACCGACGCCGTCGGCCTGCATGGCGAGATGGAAGACCCGCTGCTCCGCAGCCTGCTCGTCCGTCTGGCCACATCATCGTCTCGCAGCCAAGTCGTCGTCACTAGCCGTTTTCCACTCTCGGACCTCGAAAAGTTCACCGGCGACCGTTACCAAGCCATCGACATCGACCAGATGGACAGCGAGACGGCAGTCCAACTGCTGGCGAACCGGGGTGTCCACGGCACGGTCAATGAACTGTCTGGGTTCGCTGACCGACTTGGCCGGCACGCCTTGACACTGGACCTGGCCGCCTCGGCGGTGGCGACTTTCTTCGACGGCGACTTCGCAAAGATGCCTGTCGTCGATCTGCCCGAACAAGCCAGTGCCAACGACCAAGCCGTCCGCTTAGGCGGAGTGCTGCAGGTCTTTGAAAAGGGGCTCTCTCACGAAGACGCGGACTTAATGTCGCGAATGTGCATTTTTCGGTTCGGCGTGAACCTCGAGTCCATTGTCCAGATCTTCCGCAAGAACCCTGAGGCAGCCGGTTCATTGGCTGGGAAATCGGCC
The DNA here is from genome assembly GCA_018268335.1 of Armatimonadota bacterium. Taxonomy (GTDB): domain Bacteria; phylum Armatimonadota; class Fimbriimonadia; order Fimbriimonadales; family Fimbriimonadaceae; genus JAHBTB01. Next base: position 34,182 of record JAFDWT010000043.1, read on the forward strand.
CTGGCATTACAAGAACCCGCCGACCGCCTGGTAGCACACCATCTTGTCCATCTGGACGCCGACGGCTCCTATACAGTCCACCCGGCCGTCCGCGACCACTTCTATCGGACGTTCCGCGACGCCTCGACTGTCCACGGCGCGATCACCCAGCACCTGCTCGACCTTTCTGGGCGGCCTGGTATCGGACTGCCGACAGCGAAAGCTTCTCTAGACCTCCTAGAAGAACTAGTCCATCACGCCCTGCGTTCGGGTCACCACCAGGAAGCCTGGGATGTTTATTCGACCCGCATGGGCGGTGACGAACACCTTAACGTTAACCTGGGCGAATATTCGCGCAGCTTCCGGATCCTCTCACAGATGCCGCCGGGCACAGATCCGAGCGCCGAGTACCACTGCTACCGGGCGTTCGGCTCGCTACAGCAGGCTCAGGCGCGGCGGCCGCAAAACAGCTATATCCGGCTGATCGGGGACAACCTCGCCGAGCTGGCCAGCGACAGCCTGCACGCGACGCGAGTCGTTGCCCAGTTCCTGCGCGGCAGCGAAATCTCTCTACCCGAGCGATTGGCAGACTTTCCGCTGTCACTCGCCCAAGTCTATCTATGCGCAGACAAGGTCGCCCAAGCAGAATCGGCCGCAATCCGAGAGCGCGAAGAGTCGATGTTCCAGGACGACACCGTCCGCTGCGAGATCGCGCTGGCCGAAGTCAGCCGCCGCAACGGCAACACCAAACTGGCCATGGAGCGGCTCGTCGAGCCAAGCGAATGGGCGATGCGGTCGGGATCATGTGAGCATCTGGCCGCTTTGTTCTTGGTCCGCGGCGCTCTAGAGACCGACATGGGCCAGACACGTTCGGCACTGACAACATTCGAAGAGGCCAGGCAAATCTGCCAGGACGGCAATTTCAGACTCCTCAAGATAGATGTCTTAGTCGCCCTTGCCAATCTTTATTTGAAGACTCAGAACCTCAAGGACGCCATCGAAGCTGCCGCGTTAGCCGTGCTATACGCCGCCGCGCCCACCATGGGATACGTTTGGGGCGAATGCCGGGCATTGCGGGTTCACGCCGACGCTTGTCTTGCTAGCGGCCTGGGAACAGAAGCCAAGGCATCACTCGTCAGACTCATGGAGCTACAGAGGTCTCTTGGCCTACGCATAGCGACAGTTACTGAGCAAGAAATTCGCAAAACCTGGCCAAATGACTAAGGCCAGAAGGTCTATTCCAGACAAAACCTTCGTTTGGAATTGATCACTGATCTATACTTTTGAGTACTGGCTGGCACAAGAATTGCTGAAAGGAGACACGAACATGAAAACTGCAGCCGTGAATCCCAATTCCCTTGTGCAAGGTGGACCGCGCCGGATCATCAGGTTGGGCGAAAGACTCTTGAGCAGCGGTGTCATCACCGACCAGGTCTTGCGCCAGGCGGTCGAAAAGCAAAAGAAGTCGGGCGGGTTCATCGGCGAGATCCTGGTCGACATGGGTGCAGTTTCTTCGCAAGACATCCAAGAGCACCTGGAAGAGTCCACCGGCTTCCCTTTCTTCAGTATCACCAAGAACGAAGTCGACAAAGCCGTTGCCACGCAGCTACCTGAGGCCTTTGTCACCAGCAAGAAAGTCTTGCCCTTTAAGGAAGAAGATGGCCAGATCCTCATGGCCATGGTCGATCCTCTCGACATCACGGTGATCGACGAGGCCCGCGCTCTACTGCAAAAGCCGGTCCGGCCGTACCTGGCTCTGACCACAGAAGTCCAAGAAGGCATCAAAGCTGCCTTTGACGTCCGGCACAAGACTTCGGGTGTCATCGACGAAATCGTCGTCGACGCCCCAGCCACCGATAGCTTCCTGGAAACCATCGAGCAGATGGACCAGGCGCCGCTCGTCCGTCTGGTGAACGGCATCATGGACGGCGCGATCTCGGCCAACGCCAGCGACATCCACATCGAGCCGATGGAGAACAACGTCCGCGTGCGTTATCGCATCGACGGCGTGCTCTACGACCAGATGACGATGCCGCGAACCCACTTGGCCGCCTGTGTTTCGCGCATCAAGGTCGTCTCGAACCTCGACATCGCCGAGCGACGCCGCCCACAAGACGGCCGCATGACATACACCGCCGAGTCTGGAGCGCGCTTCGACGTCCGCGTCAGCATCATGGGCACGGTCCATGGCGAAAAGGTTTGTATGCGCCTGTTGGAAAAGACCAACAGGCTTGCCAACCTGGAGAGCATCGGCTTCATCCAGGGTCAACGGGCGATGTTCCAGAAGTTCGTCGGCCGGCCGCACGGCTTGGTGCTCGTGACCGGACCGACCGGTTCCGGAAAGTCGACGACCCTCTACGCAGGGCTACAGAGCATCAACGAAACGACGCGCAACATTAGCACGATCGAAGACCCTGTCGAATACGCCCTGCCCGGTGCCAACCAGGTGCAGGTGAACCCGAAGATCGACGTCACCTTCGCCACCGGCTTGCGCACGCTGGTCCGCCAAGACCCGGACGTCATCTTGGTCGGAGAGATCCGTGACCCAGAAACGGCAGACATCGCTGTCCAGGCTGCCTTGACTGGCCACTTGGTCCTTAGTTCTTTACACACCAACAGCGCCCCAGGGGCCGTCACCCGGTTGCTGAACATGGGCGTCGAACCGTTCTTGGTCTCAGCCGCCTTGGTTGGCGTCGTCGGGCAGCGCCTGGTCCGCACGGTGTGCGCCCACTGCATCGAGACGTACCTGCCGACCCAGGAAGAGATGGACATCCTGCGTTCCTTTGGCATCGAAGAGACCAACGTCAACCTCACTCGGGGCCGGGGCTGCAAGCGCTGTGGCAACCGGGGGACCAAGGGTCGGACTGCCGTCATGGAAATGTTCAGCGTTTCCGATGAACTCCGCCGCCTGATCTTGGCCGGCGCCACTGGCGTCGAGCTTGACCAGCAGGTCGAACGTGAAGGGTTTATGAGCATGCGCAAAGTCGCTGGCTTGAAGGTTTTGGCTGGCGAAACCACACTCGAAGAAGTCCTCCGGGTGTTCGCCGCAGACGAATAAAGATGCCGCAATACGATTACATCGCCAGGGACAGAGACGGAAACGCCGCAGCCGGCAAGCTGGAGGCGGCGGACGAGCGCGACCTGCGCAAAGCACTCCGGTCGAGCGACCTCTTCCTCATCAAGGCCAAAGGCCATGGAGAAGAAGCAGCCAAAACGGCGCGTGGCCGCCAAGGCCTCTTTGAGGGCAAGCCTAACCTGCGCGACCAAGTGATCGTCTTACGGCAGCTGTCGACGTTGTTCCGAGCTGGCTTAGTGATGTCCGAGGCGATGGAAATCGTTGCAGGCCAAACCAATAACCGCTTGCTACGGGCCGCCTTAGAAGACATGCGGTCGCAAGTCATCGAGGGTGTGTCGCTGTCGAACGCGATGCGCCGGTATCCAACCGTCTTTATTCCTCTCGTGGTCTCGCTTGCCGAAGCCGGAGAAACAGCCGGCACCCTGGACTACACTCTTGAGCTGGCGGCTAGCCAGCTGGACCGCGAGGCCGTCCTCCGGCAAAAGGTCAAGGCAGCGACGCTTTATCCCAAGATTGTTGTCGCCGCCTGCGTGGGCACCGTCGCCCTGATGTTGATCCTCGTGGTGCCGACCTTCGCTTCAGTGTACACGTCCTTACACGCGACGTTGCCATGGGCGACATTGACGCTGATAGCCATCAGCGATTTCGTCCTGCATTCGTGGTGGCTGGCCCTCTTGATCTGTCTCGGTTTGTGGTGGGCCTATCGCGAATATGCCAAGACGGCTAACGGTCGAAAAAACTTGGACATCATCGCGCTGAAGATCCCTGTGCTTGGCGAAGTACTGCGCAAGATCGCCATCGCTCGGTTTGTCCAGACATTGGGGGGCGCCTTGCGTGGTGGCGTGCCGGTTTTGATCTCCTTGGGCATCAGTGCCGGGACCTCGGGGAACACCGTCATCCGCGACGCCGTCACAACCGTTGCCCAGCGCGTCCGTGACGGAGCACAAATGGGGCGCGAACTAGAAAAGACGGGTCAATTCCCGCTCATGGTGTCGCGTATGGTCGCGGCCGGTGAGTCGAGCGGTGAAATCGACAAGATGCTGGATGAGATCAATCGGTTTTACGAAAGAGATATAGAAGCAGCGACTGAAGCATTGACAAGACTTGTTGAGCCAGTCATGACGGTAGCGGTCGGTTCTATAGTCCTTTTAGTGTTGCTCGCGCTCTATATGCCGATCTTCAGTCTCGGTAAGGCTTTCCAAGCTTCAGAGAAACATTAGTTTCCTGCCAAAAATACCGGGAACATGTGAAAAACATTACTCGTCTCAGTACCTGAATTGACAAGTAAACCATAGAAGTGGCATACTATCTGCGGCACACTTGTCCAACTGGGGAGAGTCCCAAAAGTACTTTGCTCCAAATTTCGTGAGGTCTTCAAATACCATGAACCGCAAATCCTCGAAGAAGGGCTTTACGCTCATCGAACTTCTCGTCGTCATCCTGATCCTTGGCATTCTTGTCGCTGTCGCTCTGCCGGCTTACCTGAGCTCGGTCAAGGACGCCCGCGAGAAGACCGCCAACACGAACGCCCGCGCTTTGGCCACGGCTATCCAGGCGAACTATGTCCGCCTCGGTGGCACCAGCTACCTGAACGTCATCGCTTCGGACGGTTCCTCTGACATCAGCGGTAACCTGGCCACCGACATGGGCGGCACCATCCCCGCCACGCCGTGCGGCACCGCTACCGGACTGGGCGCTTATGTCATCGTCGCCACCGCGACCAAGGTCACCGTTACCCCCGCGACCCAAGCGAACTGCACGACCGTGTCCACCTACACGCTCGGCAGCTAAGTCCTGCTCAGCAGAAACATACAACCGCCCCATGCCAATCGGCATGGGGCGGTTGTGTTTATGCCCGCTGCCAAAGTAGGCAATAGTTCAGCCAAATCAGAACAATCTGTCGTACAATGAGTCCGGAGAGCTTGCCGGACTTGCAGCATTGCGGTTCGTCGGCACTTCACGAAGGGGAGACAATTGAAAACAAAGAACCGAAGGCCAGCAGGCCTGCGGGGTTACTCGCTAGTCGAGTTCCTTGTCGTGCTGCTGATCGTCCAGGTGGCCGTGGCCATCGCACTGCCGTCACTGCTCAGCACAACTAGAACGGCGAGGACCAAAGCGGCGAACGCCAATGCGAGAGCCTTAGCGACCACGGTGCAAGCCAACTACATGCGGCTCGGCGGTAAAGACTACACCACGGTCATCACTTCCTCTGGCTCGGATGTGACCGGCAATATCGCCAAGGACCTGGGCGGCACAGTTCCTGTCAACCCATGCACAGGTGGCAGCACCCTAGGAATCGACTATATCTTGACGTCGGATTCAACCAGCGCTTCGGTGCAAGCCAAGCCAGGCAGCAACTGTGATGCGACGACGACCTACAGCATGGGAACTTGAGAAAGTTTGCCTTGGCAATGTCATATGTCAACGATTGTTGAAGAATGCGAGGAACTAACAGGTTGTGACTTATACATAGTTTGTGATATATTCTCTGCTGATTCTCTACAGAGTCGGCTTTGGCACAACTTGTGGAGAGTCAGGGAGAGCACTCATATGTCTTTGCGTACCTTGCGACGAAACCGCTCGGCTGGTTTCACGCTCGTAGAACTACTCGTCGTCGTTTTGATCCTACAGATCCTGGCCGTCGTCGCCCTACCTGCCTACCTGACTGCAGCCAAAGAAGCGAGGACAAAAACGGCCAACAGCAACGCCAGGGCCATCGCGAGCACAGTGAAGGCCAACTGGATGCGCCTAGGGGCGACCAACTACACATCGGTCATCACTTCGACCGGTAGCGACGTGACGGGCAACCTTGCTAAAGACCTGGGCGGCTCGATCCCCAGCAACCCCTGCACGGGCGGCAAGGTCCTTGGAACCGACTACACGATCACGTCGGCGACAACGACCTGTACGATCAAGGCCGTCACCAGTGGTAGTTGCAACGCCACGACGACGTTCACACTTTCGGGCTAGGGCCAGCGAACAGGCCTTGGAACTAGGCAAAATCGTATAAGTTAGTGCGAGAAGCGGCATTTTTGATGGGATTTCCTATGGCTTTTGAAATCCCATCAGTCTCGTTTGCGTTTTGAACGCAACCAACCTTCCCGAAAATACTCTATTGGTGTTGTTTTCGAGTACACTATAGGGGTCGTTACCCTAGGGAGGGATTGTCCGGATGTTTCGTCCCATGAGGAAAATAGCCGCTGTCGCTTTGGTGCCTGCCATCGCGTTCGTTTTCGCGATCTCGCTCGTCCTGGGCGGGACGATGGTGCTTGTCGCGAACCACTACAACCTCGGTTGGTACAACTCCAGGACTGACAGCGCTCTCCTACTGGCTGAAGCTGGCATCAACGACGAGATCACCTACATCGCCCAACACCTCGGTGACACAGCTGTCACGTCGAAGTCGTCGCAACCGACCGCTGGTGTCGGTGAGACGGAGGTCTATCCCGGCGAAGGCCACGTCGTATACGGTCGCAAGGGCACAGTCAGTGGGTTCTCCAGCAAGTACTTCTGGGTGTATTCCAGCATGGACTCCGCGGGTGCGACAGCATGGGACGGCATCACGCCGAACTTTTATGTGACGGCACGGGCGAAGGTGGACGGCGCCTGGCGCAAGGTGCAGGCCCAAGTCAAAGGCGAGTCTGTGTTCAGCCTCTACGCCATCGTCGCCCTAGCCAGCTACACCAACAACTCAAACGCGATTTCGCTATCGAGTGCCACTGCGACGATCAGTGGGACGATGCTGACTAACGGACAGGTCTCGAACTCCAGCAGCACGATCGTGGCGAGTAACGCGATCAACGCGAACACGATCTCGAACAACACGGGTCAGTTCACTGCCTCCAACGTCGCCAACGGTGGAACGCTGTATAGTCAAAGCGCTCCGTGGGTCTATCCTTCGACGGTCGAGGTGTTGAAATTGTTGAAGGGTCAGACCGGTCTTTCCGACTCTGCCGCCTGGACCTGGATCGGCACGGCGGCCAACAACTCGAACGCTACGGGCATCTACACCTACAGGACGACGGCACAAAACAGCACGATCAGCTCCGGTAACTGCCAGCTGGCCTCAGGTGTCTCCCTGGGCGGCACGCCAGTGCTGCAGAATTCCACCTTCACAGGTGCAAACGCCAAGCCGGGTACGACGAGGTCGTCCAACAACGTGACCATTTCGGCGATCGGCAACACGACCCCGATCTCAATCACCACCTCGTCGAACCATGGCTTGGGCACGGGTGATTCGGTGCAGATCACCGGGGCGACGCCAGCAGGCGTGAATGGACAATGGGTCGTCACCAAGACCGGGCCCAAGTCTTTCACATTGAACGGCAGTACAGCGCTAGGGGCCGGATCGACCGGCACGGCGTCCCCCAACTTGGTCAAGACCATCATCCTGGAGCCCGGCGACTATTACCTGAGCCAGATCAACATCTCTTACGCCAGCACCATCGAACTCATTGTCGATCCAAACGCCTTGGCGAGCGGGGGTACGGCCGGCCAGGTCCGCATTTGGATCAACGACACGACAAACGGTGCCCAGAACGACACGCTTTCGATCCCGATCAGCGGACCGAATGGAACCACCCTGAGCCCGGACTCTTTCCGGCTGTACTACGGAAAGGACAACAGGGGCATTACGATCAGCCGTCCAAACAGCATCACGGACTACGCTGGCAACACAATCTCCGCCGATTTCACCCTCTATGGCGGTGTCTATTGCGTCACCAAAAAACCCGGGGACGCCAGCAGCCTCAACGGGACGCAGATCACGTTCTCGGGCAACACCAGCGGCAACACGGCCAAAATCGTCCTGAACGGTGCACTGGTCGCTGACAAGGTGGCGTTCCAAGGCCTTTGCCAGATTACATACAGCCCGTCCAGCAAGACCGACCCTCTCATTGGAACGGGCATATCGGGAGGCTACACTGACTTCCCGTAGGCGCCTCCAGCGCGGGCTTGGCTTCATTGAGGCCATTGTCGCAGCGGTGATCATGAGCGTGTCTTTGGTCGCGCTCATCAACCTGTGGACGGTCGCTTTCAACCAGTACACGCGGACTGGCGAAGTGCAAATGGCCGCCCAACTGGCCCGCGCTGAGCTCGAGCGATGCAAGGCATTTGGCACGGACAACCTACCGCTCGGTTCGGTCTCTGGAACGACGGCGACTTACACCGGTTCGTTCAACACTGCGTCGAACACTTGGGCCAGCGGCACAATCCAGTACTACGACTACACTGGCACCCGGCTTAGCGGTGCCAACGCGGCCGGCGTCCGGTTCTCCTTGACCGACACCATCACCGACGCCGACATCCAGACGACCGCTTCTTCCTACGGCTTCTCCATCAAGAGCAAACGCTCAGTCGTGGTGACCGTGACGGCCTTGCCTGCGGGGACACAGGTCGTCAAGATGGGGACGAACATCGTCAAGGGGGGCCTGTGATGCGTCGCCGTGGCTTCACCTTGGTCCAGGCGTCTGTGGGCAGCTTCGTCCTTGTCGTCGTCGCCGGGGGCATGTTCTCAGTCATCAACAACTTCCACAAGGTCCAGACTCTGAACACGACTCTGCCAGCCATCCAGGTCGACGCCGAGACCGCCGCCGAGACCCTCGCCAACGACATTCGGCGTGCTTCCCTTTGCACATCCTCGGACTCGGGATGCACCGTGGACTCGGCCTTTGCCAACGCGACTTCGACCAGCCTGACCGTCTATGCCCGGCCGAGCTCGCTGGAGCAGAGAGTCTATTCAGCCCCCGGTGGTAGTTTCCAAAAAGTGGTCGGTGGTACGACGACCACATTCATGTCCGACGTCACCCTGACACTGACCTATTACCAAGGCACGGGGTACAGAACTTCCTCGTGGACGGCATTCACGCCCGACTCGACGACCGTCAAGCAGATCATCGGTGTAGGCATCACCGTCTCGATCACCCGCAACAACACCACCGCGAGCTATAGCACGATCGTCCGGCCGCGCAACTCGCCGAAGAAAACATCGACTTACGAATGATTTGACCATGGCAACCAAGACCAACACCTATGTGGGCGTCGAACTGACCGACGCGGAGATCCGAGTGGCGGCAATGACGCTGCGCGGGGACAAGATCATGGACACCAAGGTCGCGTACGGCCCAGTGCCCGGCGGCGCGTTTGCCCGCGGCCTAGTCCAGCACCCCGGCGCGATGGCGGCCGCCATCAAGGGTCTGCTCAATGCGATCAACGTGGACACCGATGCGAAAGTGGTCTTCGGCGTCAATGCGGAGCATGTCGCTGTCCGCGTCCTTCCTGTTCCTCCTGTGCCCGACGACGAGCTGCCGATTATCGTCGCCGGTGAGGTCGAACACTTCGGCTTAGTCCGGTCCGCAGGTGGCGGCCACGCGTTCTTCAAATTTGTCGCCCCGTCACGTATGGGTGAGGTCCCGCAGGCCAACGTCGCCATCATGGGTATCGAAGCCGAAGTCAACGGCCCGCTAGCCCAAATCGCCGACGGCCTCGGCATGGACATTGAGGCGATTGAGACCACGCCACTCGCATCGCTCCGATGCGCTCTGACCGCCCTCGGCGGCCAAGGCGGGGCCCTCGTGGTGATCCTCGGCAAGACCAGTTCCGAGATCATCCCGGTTGTGCGCGGCTCTCTGATCGGCTACCGACGACTGGAGACTGGCTCCAGGGCTCTGCTGCCCAACGCGGCGGCTTCCGGCCCGTCTCTGGCGAATCCGACCTTTGTCGCTTCGGAAGTCCAGAACCTCACCCTGGAGGTCCGCCGGACCCTCGAGTTCTACCGCCGCGAGTATCCCGACCTCCCGACCGCTGACAAAGTCGTCCTCTGCTTGGACGACGACCGCTTGCTAGAGCTCGGTTCCGAGATTCAAACAGCGACCGGAGTCGAAACGATGGTCCTCGATCCTGGCAAAGCGGGCTGGACGGCGGAAGGGTCGTCCCCTCGTTACGTTGCAGCGGCAGGTCTGGCCATGCACGGCAGACCCTCGGCGCTTGGCCACCCCAAGGTCGACTTCTTTGCCCGGCACCGTGCCCACGCGGCCGACTCGGCCGTCAAACGGAACTTCATGGGCTCCATAGTGGTGTCCATGCTGGCGGTCGCCGCCGGTGCCGTCGGGTTCTATCTCTACAACCAGCAGATCACGACCCGCGAGATGTATGTGAAGAGCTGGGAGGACCGGAGTGTCGGCATCAAGCAGGAGGTCGACTCCATCAAAGCCGAGCGACAAACCGCCCAAACACGGCTGAACGCGCTGCGCCGCGACGGCCTGCCGCTCCCCATCATCATGGAGTACATCGTCGGAAGCGTCGGCCCTGGCATCGGCATCACCTCAGTCACTGCCACACCGGACTTGAAAGTGACGATCACAGGCGAAGCGGTCGACGAGAACGCGATGCTTAACATGGTGGCGAACCTGCAAAGTTGCCCCATCATCAGCAATGTGCAAGTGACCTCGTTCTCCAGGCCAAGCCCACCGGTCGGCGACGCGGTGGTCTTCCAATTGACAGGCAGAACGGTCACACTCGACCGGATCAAGACACTTCCCAAATTTAAGGAGACAAACTAATGGGCTCGCTCTATAGGATCATCGGTTGGGTCGTGCCCCTGCTCTGTGTCGCCGGGGCAGGTGTCGTCATCTATAACCGGCAGAACGAGCTGCTGGCGACGGACAGCAAACAGAAGGCGGCCGAGCAGCAGTTCCAGCTTGTCGTCACCGAAAAAGCCCAGGTCATGGCCGAACCACAGGACTTGCGCTTTGCCGCCGCTCCCGCACAGCCGCTAGAAGAAGCGCGGTTCATCGACGAGCTGCGCAAACGGGCGACACTCAACCGAGTCACAATCGTCTCGTGGACATCGTCCAGTGCGACTTTCGGCGCCAGGGAGCAAAGCGCGCTGACCAGCTCACAATTTTCAGAAGAGGAAGCCAAGGCGATTTCTGGCGTGACCAGGATCACCTGCGACCTCAAACTCAAAGGGGACTATCTGGCACTTCGAGCCTTCATCCACGGCATCAGCGGTGAGGACAGGCTTCTGACACTGAACAAGGTCACGTGGACGCGCAGCCAGGAGGGTTCGGACTTGAGCCTCTCCCTCTCGCGCTACACGATTGCCGAGGCGCCGTCAATTCCGGCGCTACAGACCGACAAGGCGAGTTCAAACACGACGGGCAAGACAGGAAATCCATGAGAAGAGCTCTAGCACTGCTGGCCGCCATCGCGGCGACGTCGATGGCGATGGCCCAGCAGCCAGCCAACGGCAAACCGTTCAACGTCACCTTCTCAGGTGCGGAATTGAACTTCGCCCTGAAGGCCCTGAGCCTGACGACCGGTGCCAACATCGTTGTCTCCGGCGCAGACAAAACGACCGTCACGCTCAGCGTGACGGTCAACACCACGGATGAAGCCGTGCGCGCTGTGGCGTCTGCGGCAGGAGTCCTCTTCCGAAAGGTCGGCAACACCTATGTGGTCGCTCCCGAAGCCAACCTGAAGAAGGCGCTTGAGCCGTTTGCCAAGCGGGCCAATCTGGAAGTCGACGTCAAAGACCCTGCGACCCTGGTCAGCAAACTCCGTGACGCGCTTCCCTATGCGTCCGTGACGATGTTGGCTGGCAAGGTCAACGTTTTGGGTGTCCCCGAAGACATCGACTCGGCCAAGGAAATCGCAAGCGAATACGCCCGGACCGAGGTGGACAGCATGGAGGTCAGCGAAGCCGTCCTCCTCACCTACGCCAAGGGCAAAGAAGTCGCCGAGCTCCTCACCGGCCTGTACCCCAAAGTCAAAGTCTCGTCGTCCACTGGCGAAGGGGGCGGCGGCGCTGTCGGCCTCTATGGCCCAGCCTCCATGGTGCGGGCGGCCAAAGACCTGGCCCAGCAGCTGGACGCAAGGTCTGACAATCGGGACAGCGAAACAACCTACCACGTTTACCAGTTGAAGTACGCCAGCGCCCCGACGGTCGTGGAGTTCTTCAAGGGCAAAAAGGAAGAGCCTGGCATCATGCCGGACGTAGAAGCCTTTGTGGCTCCAGAGTCTTTTTCTCCCAAGCGAGCCACCTTTAACCCTCTGACAGCCCAACTAAGCTCCGGTTCCGGCTTCTTCGGTGGCGGCGCCAGCGGTGGCGGTGGCAACGGCGGCGGAGGCGGACTCGGTGGCCAACAGGGTGGCCAGCAGCAAGGCGGCCAACAAGGTGGCGTACAGACTCAGACCGTCAAAGGCGACCGCTCCAAGGCGGTCATCCTCAAAGGCCGCAAGACGTCGGTCGATAAGGCATTGACGCTGCTCGCCCAACTCGACGTCAAACCGCAGCAGGTCGTCATCGAAGTCAACATTATCGAGACGACGCCCGAGAACAGCACGAAAACCGGTATCGACTGGACCTGGTCTCCGTTCGACTTCCATGAACTACCTGCTGGAACAGGCATCGCCGACAACCCGGCGGGCGGCTCGTTCACCAAGAGCATCGAGACGAAGCCGGTCGGCATTGGACAGTTCAGCCGAACGCCGTCCAACTTCCGAGCGATCTTGCAGGGCATGGTCACCAGGTCGGAAGCGAAGATCCTCGCCAGGCCCAGCCTGACCGTCATCGACAACGACCAGGCGTCGTTCTTTATCGGTAACACGATCCGGGCGCGCATCACCAGCCAAGGTGCCTTGGGCGCGCAGAACGTCCAGATCCAGGAGTTCCCTGTGGGCATCATCCTTCTGATCGCCCCGCGGGTCAATGCAGACGGCAACATTACGTTGCACGTCAATCCCGTCGTCAGCACGGTGACCGCCGTCGATTCGGACAACGTGCCTCAGACAGCGGCACGCGAAGCAGAGACGACCACAGTCATCAAAGACGGCGAGACCATCGTCATCGGCGGCCTGATCCGCGACGACGAGCTCAAGACGATCAGCGAGATTCCGATCCTCTCCAAGATCCCCATCTTGGGCGAGCTGTTCCGCAGCCGCACGACCAGCCACAAGAAGACCGACCTGATCTTCAGCATCACCCCGCATATTGTTAAAGAGACGGGGCCGGGAGGCAAGTGATGGTGCTGAGGCCAGAGGACAGAGGCAAGGCTGCTGCGCTCGGCGCGGCCGTCGTGCTGGTGGGTGGGTTCATTGTCTTCCGAGTGGTCTCGGACAGCGCCGGACCACCACCAAAGGAGGCAGGCCCGGTCGAAGCCATTGGAGGGAACTCAGCCGTTGGTGCGGCAAAAACAGCGGTCTCCGACACCAATGCTGCAACCCAAAAGACGGTCAACACGGCAAGCGGCACGAACCCAGCAGCCCTGCCGGTCAACCCGCCCGCCGCGACAGGTGGGCAACCAGGAACGCAAACCGCGACCGGGACGCCCAAGGCGACCGGCGACATCGAAGTCCCTTCGATGTACGCCAACAACACCGCCGACCCGTTCCGCTCTGTCATCCAAAAGCCGACCACGACAACTGCCCCGCCGCCCAAGCAGATCTTCACCAGCAAGGGCTCGGGCACCGGCAGCGTCGGCCCAGTGGATCCGATCGGCAAGGGCGCGCCTCCTGAGATGTTTGTCATGCCAGACATCAAAGTCATGGGTGTGATCACCGGCGAAGATGAGGTCGCTGTATTGAAGATCGGTGACCGCAACTACATCGCCCACGTCGGCGACAGCATTGGCGGTGGCATGACTCTGCGGAAGATCACCCGGAGCGGGATTTCCGTTCGGTCAGGCAAGCAGACCTTCGAAGTCCCGATACAATAATCAGGCTATCGCTTGCCTTTCGTCCCTCGAAATGGGTCTGACGCTGACCGATGATCGCCGTGCGGGCAAGCGATGTCAGCCGCGACTGAGCCGTCTGGCTGACGTTCCGAACTTCCCACAGTGGGTTCGGTACTGCTTAAGTCGGACTTCTTGCCTGCTTGCCATTTGCAGCTTCAAGCAACAGGCCTGGTTCGCGCACGCAGACCTTGCCGTGGTGTGAGACGACGATCCCTTCGTCTTCCCACCTACAGAGAAGTCGGATCGTGGTCTCGACCGTGGTCGCCACGGTGTCGGCCAAGATCTGCCTGGTCACCGGAAGCCAGGTCTCGCCTGTCTCCGAGGCCGGTGTCAGCTCGCGCAGACGCAGCAAGACAAGGGCGAGGCGGCAAGCGACGTCGCTAGTCGCCATCTGGGCGAGAAACCCGAAGGCCGAGAGTATGCGTGAGACGGCCTCTTGAATGGACTGAGTCCGGTCGACAGCCAGGCTGGACCAGAGCGCCGAGGGCACTCGAACGGCCTCCACATCGACCAGCGCCGTGGCTGTGAACGGGTGCCCAGTCCGACCGACGGTGGCGAGCAGTCCACTGACCTCGCCTGCACCGAGAAGCTCGGCGACGATGTGTCGGCCAGAGGGGGTTGGCTGGGACAACCTGAGCACCCCGGCGGTCAAGAGGACGAAGAACTCCGCCGGGTCACCCGCCGACCACAGAACCTCGCCGCGGCGGTAGGAGCGTCGCTCACAGTGCGGCAACAGGACATCCCAGCCTCCGGGAGCCAAGCAGCCGGCGACGGGGGAGCGCATCAACAGCTCGCGCACATCAGCAGGAGAAGACATGCGCCACCTTCCGGGGCACGAGCAACCTGAGCATCACGTTGGCCCAGAGAGCCAGGCCGACCAGTTCGACGAAACCTGTCATGCCCATCGGCTGGAAGGCTGCCGGCATCGTGTCGGTCAGCACCTCAAGGACGACACGGCCAGTGTTGCCCGCGTTGATCAGGAACCAGGCTCCGCCCAGGGTCGAAACCGCCGCTACCGGAACGCCCCGAAAACGAGTCGCGGCGTGCAAACCCACGCCAAGGATCATCTGCGAAATAAAGCCGACGGTGACGGCGTGGCGGATCGCGCCGATGTAGGCGTGCGAGAACGGCATGCCTATTTGCGACAAGCGCAGGGGTTCGCCGACTAGCATCACCCCCGCCACCAACAGCCAGACAAAGGCCGACCGGATGAACTTCTGGCTTGGATTGGTATCCCGTACCGGATCAAAGACGCGCAGCGAGACCGTCATCGCCAGTGCCCCCAAGAAGAGGAGCGCAGCTCCCAGTCGGTACAGGCCGTCGCCCCTGGGGGCCATACCCATGTCGAAATAGCTCAACCAGCCGAGCACACGGCAAGTCAGACCACCAAGCCACAGAACGAAGGCAGAGACGCCCAGTGCTTTGTTGGCTGGCTCAAATCCCAGACAGGAAGAGAATTTCGAGGCCGCCACGCCAAAGACCATCATCGAGACAAAGCCAAGGAACTGGACCTCGCGCAATGGAGTAAACCATCGGGCGACGAAGAGGATCGAGTCTTGTGCTTGGGCTTGGTGGCTCATGACGAAGACCACCGGCTCGGCCAGGGTCACGAGCACCAGACACCCCAGTGACCCAAAGACGAAGGCGGTCGGCCATGTCAGTGGGCCAGGTTTCCGGTATCGGTTGACACTGGTGTTGTAGACAAACAGGGCGACCGCCACCACTTGCAGCAGCCCGGAAACGACACCAAGCGGCACCCCGACAGCCGGGTCGGACTTGGCCAGGGGTTCGGCGATGAACCGGAGCCCGATGCCCAGTCCCATGGACACCAAGGCCCCAGTCGCGACGGCCTCGAACGACCTTTGTCGGGCAAGGCTGGTGCCGTGCTGCTGCATGGCGAATCCCATGATAAAGAACCCGACCCAGCCGAACAACTGCGAATTGGCATGGGCCAAGACGTAAGGAGTCCACTCACTGGCGACGTACGATCCCCTTGCCGCGATGCCGAAGAGGGCTATCGCCCCCAAGAGGCAGCCAACAGACAACACCGTGACGATGCCGGCGATGAAGAAGGGCCGCAGGACGGACACCGGCGCCTGGTCGCTGCTGACTGTCTTCGCGCTCAAGTTGATGCTGACGAGACTAGGTTTCGGTTGGTACATGAGTTCAACCTCCGCGGCCCGGCTCTTGGCTACGGCACTAACATGGCTTCTCTGCCCCCTTGCGGGCGTAGAACCAGAAGTTGACGAGCAGGTTGGCCACGCAGAAGACAGCCAGGCCCGTGAAGAACGGACCAGCGTTCTTGCCCGTCCCCATCACGGCGGCGAGCAGGACGCTGACCAGGAACGGACCATAGGCGGCGACCGCCGACGTCCAGCCGATCACGCCGCTCGCTTGGCGAGCCTCGAAAATCATCGGGATCTGCTTAAAGGTCGAGGCGTTGCCAATGCCGCAGAAGAAGAAGATCCCCAGCATCAGGCCGAGGAAGTTCGGCCAGGTCGCCAAGGAAGTTGGGCTCGCGAAGGGGACAATGGCGAAGGCGCAAGCGACCATGCCGACTGCGCTGACCATAGTCACCTTGGCACCGCCTACTTTGTCAGCCACTGGACCGGCCAAGACGCGCACACCGGCACCGACGAACGGGCCAAGAAAGGCGAACTTCAGAGGATCGGGGCCACTCGGGAACCCAGCGTAGAGCTGTTTGATCAACAGCGGGAAGGCGGCGGCCAGCCCACTGAACGAACCGAAAGTCATGACGTAGAGCGACGTCATGAGCCAGGTGTGTTTCTCCTTGAAGATGTCCAACTGCTCGCGGAAACTGGCCTGGACGGGGACATCGCGCAAGCTGATCCACGCCAAAACGACACCGATCAGAATGAACGGCACCCAAATCAAGGATGCGTTCTGCAAGTAAATCAGGGTCGTCTTGTGCGTCTTGGCGTCCGTCAATGTCTGCGAGGCACCCAGCATCGAGACGCCGATGACGGCCGGGATCAAGAACTGGGCGACACTGACGCCGAAGTTGCCGATGCCAGCTTGAATTCCCAGCGCTGTACCAAGCTTCTGCTTGGGGAAGAACAGGGACGTGCTGGGCATGAACGAGCTGAAGTTGCCCCCTCCCAAGCCAGCCAGGAAGCCCAGCAACAGGAAGGTGGTGTAGCTCGTGTTCTTGTCCATCACGGCCATGCCCCAACCGACGGCGGGGACAGCCAGGAGCAAAGTGGAGACGGCGATAGTCTTGCGCGTCCCGAATATCGGAATCAGAAACGTATGGACAATGCGCAGAGTGCCGGCAGCAAGCCCGGGCATGGCGGTCAGCCAGAACAGCTGCGGTGCCGTCAGCTTAAAGCCGATGCCGGTCAACTTGACGACGATGGCACTGACCATAAACCAGGTGGAGAAGCTCAGCAGCAAGCAGAACGTCGTCACCCACAGGGTCCTCCAAGCCACCTTTTTTCCTTGTGACTCCCAAAAAGCAGGATCGTTGGGTTGCCAGACGTCAATGGTCTGCTGAGGTACGGAATGGTCGGCAGCGTGCGTATGTGCCATATGAAGGTCCACCTCGACGTGAAACACCTTCATTCTTCGAGCCACGAGACGGGAAAACTATGACTGCGATCATAGTGGCGTGAGAAAGATGCAACTAGCATCTAGATGTTGTGAACAAAGGACGCGCATTGATGGACAGATATGGTCGTCGACACGACTACCTGCGCGTCTCGCTCACCGACAGATGCAATTTGCGATGCCTCTATTGCATGCCGGCAGAAGGAGTGCAATGGCGCGAGAAAGCTGAGATTCTCACCCTTGAGGAAATCGAGCAGTTGGTCAGGGTGTTTGTGGAACATGGCGTCCGTAAAGTCCGGCTGACCGGCGGCGAGCCGAGCGTGCGCAAGGGCTATATCGGTCTGGTCCAACGGCTAGCTGGCATTCCTGGCCTGGAACAACTTGGGCTCACCACCAACGGTTTGACCTTGGCCTACGACGCCCATGCGCTCAAGGCGGCGGGGCTGGATTCTGTCAACGTCAGCCTCGACACCCTGTCCCCCGATCGGTTCTTCCAGCTGGCCCGTCGCCCAGGCCACCACCGGGTGCTCGCGGGAATCCGAGCGGCAGTAGAGTCCGGGCTCACCACAAAGGTCAATGTAGTGGTGCTGGCTGGCACGAACGACGACGAGGTGCTGGACTTCGTCGGCCTGACCCGAGACTGGCCGGTGACCGTAAGGTTCATCGAGTTCATGCCTTTCCTCGGCAACAATTGGCAACCCGACCGGGTGATCCCGAGTGCCGAGATCCGCGAGCGGGTGAGCCGCGCCTTTCCGACCCGGCCCGTGGCGAGGCAGGCATCCGATGTGGCCAGCGAACTCGACATCGAAGGGCACGCTGGCAAGGTGGGGTTTGTGTCGAGCGTCTCTGAGAGTTTCTGCGGTGACTGCAACCGGCTGCGCCTCACTGCCGACGGGCAACTGAAATGCTGTCTTTTCCTCTCCCCCGACGGCAACCTCCGCGACGCTTTGCGCGCCGGGGCATCCGGCGACAAACTAGCGGCAATAGCGCAGAATTGTCTAGACCATAAGTGGAGAGCGCACCCTGACATGTCGGATTGGCAGCAGCGCGACGTCCTTCCCATGGTGCAGATAGGCGGATGAGAGACGTTTCCTTCAAACCAACAACACTCCGGACGGCCATTGCCGAAGCACGGTTAATCGTCTCGCCAGGGACTACCGAGCGTGTACGGACTGGTGACCTGCCCAAAGCCGATCCGGTAGCCATCGCTCGCACCGCCGGCGTCATGGCGGCCAAGAAGACGACCGAGTGGATCCCCTATTGCCACAACATACCGATCGAGCACGTTCAGATCGACATCGACCTGAATGATGCCGAAATCCTGGTCAAAGCCAAGGTAGCCAGCGTGGCCCGGACGGGTGTCGAAATGGAAGCCATGACGGCGGCAGCCGCGACCGCCATCACCCTCTACGACATGCTCAAGATCATCGACGACGACATGGAGATCGTCGGCGTCAAGTTGCTGGAGAAGCGTGGTGGCAAGTCCGACCGCCAGTTCGTGGGCGACTGGACGGCGGCCGTGATCACCGTGTCGGACAGCGCGGCCACGGGAACCCGGGAAGACGTGAGCGGTCGCATCTTGGAGCACGGTCTCGCCGGGTTGGGGGCGACTTCGGTACACCGTGCGACAGTTGCCGACGAGGCAACCGAGATCAAGTCTGCGCTCGAAGGTGTGTTGGCAGCTGGACATACAGTCGTTCTTCTGACGGGCGGTACCGGGGTTGGCCCGCGCGACCGGACGCCGGAGGCCGTCCGCCCTGTTTTGGAGACAGAACTTCCCGGCGTGGCGCAGACGTTCATCCAATACAGTCAGGCCCGCCATCCGCGGGCAATGCTCAGCCGCATTGTCGCCGGGATCGCCCAGGGAGCGGTGGTCGTCGCTTTGCCAGGCTCGCCGGGGGCATGCCAAGACGCGCTGGACTGCCTGTTCCCTGCCCTCCTGCACACGCGCGACATGCTGGCCGGCGCCGGACACCCATGATCTCCGTCGACCAGGCCCTGAGCGAAGTCCTTTCCCGGCGACCTGCACCGGCTTCAGAGCCCGTCGCCCTCAAAGACGCTTTGGGCAGGAAGACATCCAGTGACATCCTGAGTCCGGTCGACCTTCCCCTGTTCGACAACAGCGCGATGGACGGCTATGCCGTCGGCGCGTGTGACCGAGACAGATGGCAGGTCGTCGGCGAAGTCCGGGCAGGAACCGCAAGGCCCGACCAACTCGGCCCCGGCGAGGCCGTCCGTGTCTTCACTGGTGCAAAACTTCCCCCGGGAACTGTTGCTGTCTTGATGCAAGAGGACGCCCACATCGAGGCCGGCAGTTTGCGCGCCCTCGTGCCAGTCCGGCCTGGTGCCCATGTCCGGTATCGCGGAGAAGAGATTCAGTCAGGAAGTCTGCTCGTCGCAGGTGGGACACGGCTGACCCCGCCCGTCTGCGCTACCCTTGCCGCGGTGGGTTTGGACACGGTTGAGGTACAGGCGAGGCAGCTGGTCAGCGTCGTCTGCACCGGCGACGAAGTCGTCGCGCCCGGAGGACACCTCGACGACGGAAAGATCTTTGAATCCAACGGGACGGCCGTCGTATCGTCGCTACAGTCGTTAGGGTTCAAAGCGGATGTGCGCCGCATGCCTGACGACGAAAGTTCGCTCGCGGTGGCGTTTCGGGTCGTCGCCGAGAAACACGACGTCCTGGTGACGACCGGCGGCGTGTCGGTGGGCGACTATGACCATGTCGTTGCGGCTGCTCAATCCGCTGGATTCGACCTGGTCTTCCACGGTGTCGCGATGAAGCCTGGCAAGCCGATCGCGTTCGGCGTGCATCCGTCTGGATGCGCCTGGTTTGGCTTGCCTGGCAACCCCATGTCGGCCATGGTCGGCCTCCTGCTGTTTGTCGCTCCTTACTTGGGAGTTCCACTACGGCGCCTGCGCCTCTCCCTTGCTGAGGAGATCACCCAAGGCGGCGGACGCGAGGAATACGTCCCTGGATGCCTGACCGACAAGGGTCAGGTGGTCGCGACTCCGACCATCGGGTCTCACGCCCAGAAAGGGCTAGTCGACGCCGACCTTCTCATCCGCGTCCCCATCGGTGCGACACTGGAGACAGGTGACTTCGCCGAAGTGCTACTGTTGCCCTGGAGGAACGCCTGAATGACTCTCAAAGTGAAGTACTTCGCTGTCCTGCGAGAACGGCGCGGATTGGCTGAAGAGACCGTCGAAGTCGAACCGACGACTGCCGGCGGATTCACGGCGTGGATCCTGCGCGAGCACAGTTTGGGTCTGCCTCCGGCACTTGTCCGCCTGGCCATGGACGGCACGTTCCTGGCCGACGACGAGCCCTTGCGCGACGGCGCGGAGGTCGTCCTGATCCCACCAGTGGCCGGAGGATGAGATTCAGCCTGACCCGCGAACCGATCACGGTCTCCCGCGAGCCTTCGCCCGGAGCTGGTGGGTTTGTCACCTTCGACGGGCGCGTCCGAGACAACGCCGACGGCCAGTCGGTGCTGCGCCTCGAGTACGAGGCGTTTGACGAAATGGCCCTGGCCGAGGGTCAGAAGCTTGTTGAGGAAGCCGCTGCGCGTTTTGAGTTGGTCGATGCGGACGTCGTCCACCGGCTCGGTCTACTCGAGGTCGGTGAGTCAGCAGTAGTCATTACCGTCGCCGCACCCCATCGACGCGAAGCGTTCGGCGCTTGCGAGTGGATCATTGACCAGCTCAAGTGGCGGGTGCCGATCTGGAAGAAGGAGCACTATGCCTCCGGCGAATCGGAATGGGTCTTGGCTCAGGCCAGCCCAACCGAAGCGACCGACGGCCTCTATGACCGCCAGATCCGAATGCCGGAGATCGGGGCGGAGGGCCAGCAGAAGATCGGCGCCGCTTCCGTCCTTTTGGTCGGGCTGGGTGGCCTGGGTGCGGCTGTTCTGCCAGCGTTGGCAGGGGCAGGCGTCGGCCGGCTGGTCTTAGTCGACGCCGACACAGTCGACGCGACGAACCTCCATCGGCAGACGATCTACCGTCGGAGCGACGTCGGCCGTGGCAAGGCCGAGAGGGCGGCACGGTTCGCCAAGGAACTTAATCCTTCGGTCGATGTCGCCGCAGTGCCCGAGATGCTCGACGCGGCCAACGCTGAGCGCCTGGTGCAGAGCTGCGAGATTGTCGTCGACGGCACCGACTCGCTCGCAACCAAATTCTTGCTGAACGCGACGTGCAAACGCCTGGGCAAGACCCTGGTCACCGCGAGCATCCATGGCTTTGAGGGCCAAGTCTTCACCGTCACACCGGACGGGCCGTGCCTTCAGTGCCTGTTCCCCGAGACCCCGACCGACGGGTGCGTCGATACCTGCGCCGTGAACGGGACGGTCAGTGTCGTGCCGGCGTTCTTTGGCGTCCTGCAGGCCAACGAGGTGGTCCAGTCGCTCATCGGGGGACCAGTGCTGATGGATGAGCTCCTTCTTTTTGACCTGGCTGGCAAGTCCATGACAAAGCTCCGTCGATGGCACCGTCCTGGTTGCCGAGGATGCCTGGGCGAATTTGTTTCGGAGACCCCAGGTTGGGAAGTGGACACCGTCGAAGAGGCCCAGGAGAGACATGCGGACCTTCAGGTCGTCGATATCCGAGAGCTGGACGAGGAGCCAGACGGGCCGGTGGGTAGCACAAGGATTCCGATGGGAGAATGGGCGGGTCGAGTGCCCGAGGCTCCGACTCTTTTTATTTGCGCCTCGGGGGCCAGGAGCGGACGGCTTGTCGTGGACATGCGGTCGCGCGGCGTGTCTAGGGTCTATTCGCTTCGCGGCGGCGTCCACGGGATGGTGGAGCGCAATTGAGCGTCGCCCTCGCCGTCGGTGTGTTCTTTGTGGCCCTGGCCTACAGCCTGGTCGGCCATGGCGGGGCCTCGGGCTACCTCGCTCTCTTGGCCTTCACATCTGTCGACCAAAAGACGGCGTCGACGACGGCCCTCGGCCTTAACCTTGTCGTCGCCGGAGTCACCTTCTTCACGTTCCGGCGCGCCAAGCACTTCTCGTGGCCGCTGGTCTGGCCGTTCTTGGTCGGTTCGGTTCCCTTCGCCTTCCTGGGTGGTTCCCTCAAGATGGAGAGCCGCGTCCAGAGCTGGATCCTCGCCGCGACACTGACCTACGCGGCGGTGGCTTTGGTGCTGCCAGTCAAGGCTGGAACCGAAGAAACACGCCCACCCCATCGTGGCATCGCCATTGCGACTGGCGCGGGCATCGGCTTGCTCTCAGGCATTGTCGGCGTGGGTGGCGGCATTTTCCTTTCGCCGGTCATGATCTTGGCGAAGTGGGCCAAACCGCACGTGGTCGCTAGCGCGTCGGCGGTTTTTATCTTCGCCAACTCGTTCGCAGGGCTCTTGGCCCGCCCGCCTCGTCACCTCGCCGACGCAGCCGCCTATTGGCCTCTGATCCTAGCTGGGCTTGTGGGAGCGGTGGCCGGAAGCTACGTCGGTGCGTTCAAGACGTCCGGGCCAGTCATGCGCCGGGCCTTGGGGGCCGTCCTGTTGGTCGCTGTCTGGAAGCTTGTCGTCAAGTAGAGCCACGGACAGTGGACACCAAAGCGTCCTTGTCCTTCAACAAGATCATCTTCGACTTGGTGGTGACGAGCCCCGATTTCTGCCACTTGCTCATCACCCGGATCGTGGACTCGACGGTCGTCCCGGCGATCTCGGCAATGTCCTGCCGAGTCAAAGGCACGGAAATCACGACTCCACTGTCCTTGCCGACACCATAGGAGTTCGCGAGCATCAGCAGGACGGCGGCGATGCGCTGGTCGACCTTGCCCGAACTCAGGTGCGAGATCATGTCGTACGACTGGCGCAAGCGGTTCGTCGTGCGGCGGACCAGGTGCTCCTTAAGAACCACATTGGTGTTGTAGATCGGCATGATGGACGCCTTCGGCACTTTCAGGTACCAGGTGTCGCATACCGCTTTGGCGGTCTGCGGGCAGCCAGTGCCGTCAACGACGCCCAAAAGGCCAAAGATCTGGCCGGGGCCCATGATCTCCGTGGTCACCTCTTGCCCGGCAGCTGTGGTCCGAGTCATCTTGACAAACCCAGAGGCGACGATCCCAAAGAAAGTGACACTGCTGCCGTCGAGCCAGATCAACTCAGCCCGCTCGGCGTGGGCAGGCCGCGAGACGACCGCCAGTTCCTCGATCTGCTCGTCGGTGAGCCCGTTCAGGAGACTACTGCTCCGGATCACCTCCAACTTGGACGGAGGCTCGTGCATGTGGGCCGATTCTACACCCCCGTCCATCCTGAATCATCTCACCTAAAACTTCTTGGTGATCGCGACGTAGCCCCAGAGTTGCCGGTTGGACGACCCGACCTGCAGGTTCTGAGGAAACGTGCCTGGCCAGAAGACTCCGGCGCCTGCGGTCAGTGTGTATGTCGTGTCGAACTTGTAGCTGAAGTCCAGATCGAGTTCGCGGCCCAAGTGGCGGCCCGAAGCCCCGGTGGCGTCCGTATAGGTGCCGCCTGTGCGGGTGTTCACACCGCCACCGACTCCATACCAGCTGTCACCAGAGTCATAGAGGCTGAGATCCATCACCTGGACTTTGAAGGTCTCCTTCGGAGACACGTTGAAGCGAAGCCCAGCACCGAGCTGCCTGACATTTTGCCATCCGGTCGTGTCCATCAGGCCGACTCGGTCGTGACCGGTCGGATAGAGCTGGTCGAACGTGTTGACAGTGTCCGTGCTCTTGCCGCCACTGGCGATGTTGGTCTCGAAGAACCCATCGATCTTCTTGGCCACTGGCATCGTGTATCGGGCAAAGCCAGCCCAGGCGCGCACGGCCTTGCCGTCCTCGTGCCCGATTTGTCCGGCCACTTGATAGTCGACACTGCCCTTGCCGAGCTTGAACTTGCCCTCGCGAGAAAGCGTCAGCCTTCCCTTCTGGACGTTGTTGAGCTCGTCCGTTTTGACGACGGCCATGGTCAGACCCTGCGAGTCCTTCATCGTGACGCCGCCGAGGAAGAGGTTCTTGTCCGGCACCACGCCGACACCCTGTTTGGCGACGAACGCGGAGAAGCGGTCCCTCTCGTACGACACCGCGTCGAAAGAGTTTGAGACGTTGTGCCAGTTCAACTCGCCAATGAGGCGTTGCGAGCCGACCGCCAACCTTTGCCGTCCCAGCGTCACCTTGGCCTTGTCGACTGAGAACGACGCGTTGGCCTCGACCATGTCGCTCCTGTCGTTCGACGAGTTGCTGCCCAAGGTCCACACCCAGTCGTGGGCGTACTGATAGACAAACCGTCCAGTGAAATCCTTGCCTTTCAGATTCACGCCGGCCCGATACCGGCCAAAAACGTCGCCACGGTTGTCTGAAACGTTGCTCAGAAAGTCCTTGTCTGTCCTGCGCTCATAGCGCTCGCGAATCTCAAAGACAGGCTCGACCTTGATCTTCAGCTTCGCGTCGTCGATGGGAATGTACAGCCACATTTGTTTGTCCCTCAGTTGATTCTCTTATCCTCGCCAGAACCCCAACCATGACATGCGTCATATTTTGCCAAATCGTGGGCTGGTTGGCACTGTTCGGAGTCGAGGCTGTTCTCCTCTTCATCATCGGAGCGCTGGAGCCAGGTCCAGCAGAATCTAGGGCGTGTTCACACTTCGAGGATGAATCTGGACTTCCTGAAGTCTGCTTGGGCATCCTCGCGCAGCCTATATCCCGCCGCTCGTCACTCCTGCGCAGGCAGGAGTCTAGCTCGGGACAAACCGAGTCCGTTTCCGCTGTGCCCAAGTCGGAACGGACTGTGCCAGGCCGGAGCGCTGGACCCCTGCCTGCGCAGGGGTGACGGGTGGTAGTTGGCACTCGCCCCTCAGTCAATAGATCAAGATGGGACTACCCGACTAGCCCTGTGCGACGCACCGCTCCGACGCCTGGCTTCTCGTACCTGCCGAAATGTGAACACGCCCTAGTTTCGAGAACCGAATTGCGGCACAGATTGGCTGAGGATGTCGAGTGCCGCCTTCTTGTCTTCGCTGGAGAACGACGCGAGGTCTAGTGTCTGGTCACTGCCAGACAAAACTTGGCGCAGACGCTCGAACACCCGTGCCTTGGCTTTTGCCGGCAAGCCCTCGATGCTCTTGGAATAGACCAGCGGGCTGCAGGGATAGCGGAACAACCTGGTCTTGAGATTGAGGTCAGACAGCCGGCGTCCGTCTTTATCACTCGGTGCGGATTGCGATAGATGGGCCGTAAATTGGCTTGTGCCCGCAATTGGAGAAGTCAGAGTCGGCTCGCCGACATGCAGCAAGGCCTTCACCAGTGGTTCACAAGCGTACGCGACCCGATCGTTGAGTTGCTGCTCGATATGCTTCGCATCAAACTTGAGGTCAGTCAAGTTCTTGGCCTCAGCGAGAGCGCGGCGCGTCAGTTGACCGGCTCGAGTGGCCAAATTGACAACTGTCAATTGGTGTTCAAAGACCATGAGCGCGACGATGTCCGAGTGGCCGGTCAGATAGTCCTTGACATCGCAATAGCTGGCCAAGTCCTTCTTGTTCGCACCTCTTTCCCGGTCGAGGCCATCGTTGGCACCGCTGCCCCTTGCGACTTCGTTCCCCATGTGCCTCATGCTGCCATGGGTGCCGGTGACGTACCAGCCGCCCCATCTCTCCTCCATTGGACTCGACGCCGTTGTCTTGTAGGATCCAAACGCCAGCCTGGAGCTGCCATCAGGTGCGACAAACACAGACCTCGCCAAAAGACCAGGCACGTTGCCAGTGGCGGGGGTGAAGTGGCACTGAAAGCAGTCGTCGGTTTTGCGCTGGACATCCGGCCGGTCGCTCTTTTGGTTGGCGAGAATGTAGAACACCGGCCCGACTTCCGGGTCGATGCTCATGATCTCGATGTACGGTGCGCCTGGGATCCAGCCGATGGAGTTCTCCGCATTGAAATAGACCGCCCTTGGGTTGCTTGGTGAGATGTACTGTGATTGCAGACTGGTCTTCGAGAACACCAGCAGCTGCGACGAAGGCGGGACGCCCAGCTTGTCCAGCAGGGACTTGAGGTATCCCTGCTTGGGCTCATAGTCGAGCGTGGCCTTCCCCGACTTCATGTCTTGCACTAGTCGTGCGACCGGGTCTGCCACATCACTTTTGTAGAACTCGCTTTGTCCTGCTTGATCTTGCAAGGGACTAGCTGCCAACAAGGCGTACGGCACAAGGCAGAGGCCAGCGAGCAGGGTCTTTCTTGTCATGGCGAGTGGCTTGCCCCTAAACGTCCGCAACCGCGCGTCAATGAGGCAGCCTCTGGAAACAGTTTGCCCAACTCACGCTCCTTCGCCAGCGACCAGGCCGGGCATCTCCATCTTCTGGTTTTTTGTCATACGCAAGATGACCAAGTGCATCCAGGTCAGACAGACCACACTCAGCACGCCCAGGAACAACCAGCACGAAGTCCAGAGTCCTGTCCACTTGAGCAAGTAGCCGAAGAGGATCGGACAGAAGAAGCCGCCTAGCCCGCCGATGACACCGACGATGCCACCGACGACGCCCACGTCATGCGGGAAGTACTCCGGGATGTGCTTGTAGACCGCCGCCTTGCCGACGCCCATCATGATGCCGGCCAGGAAGACGAGTGCGGTGAAAACCGCGATGTTGGCCTGGAAGTAGATGTGGGTCACACCTCGGGCGAGCACTTCTTTGCGCTTGACTTTTTGACCGACATCGACCGCTGGCTCGTGCCAGGTGTCGATCTTCGGCCACACGAGCGCGCCTTCAGGGAGGCTGCTCTGACGGTTCTCTACAGCAGGTGTGAGCTTATAAGCCTTGTCCCCGACCTTGACCTCACCCGCTGACACAGCGGTCACTTGCCCTGGCTTGTCGGCCATGACGCCCTCGCCAGGGGACTGGATGTCCATGCGGGGAGCGACCAACAAGGCGAAAAGGACGCAGCAAGACCCCAGCACCCAGTACATCGTCGACCTCGCGCCGAATTTGTCCGACGCCCATCCACCCAGCGCTCGGATGACTCCAGATGGGAAGCTGAACACTGCCGCCAAGAGGCCGGCGGTGGCCAAATTCAGGCCATAGACGTTCAGATAGTAAGGAACGAGCCACTGCGACAAGGCGACGAACGCCCCGAAGACGAGGAAGTAATACAGGCCGAACCGCCAGACACGCACGTCTTGGAGCGGTTTGAGCATCTGGGCTGCCGTCTTGGAAGCGGCTCCCTCGTCCTTCTTGTTCGTGGTCAGCAAGGCGAAAATGACCGCCATCGCGATCAGGCAGTAGGCGTACAGCTGCGGCAGCTTGCGCCAACCTTCTACGTCCGCGCCGCCGTGAGTGAAGGACGCCAACAACTGCGGCCCGAAGACGGTGGTC
This sequence comes from Armatimonadota bacterium, assembly GCA_018268335.1. Taxonomy (GTDB): domain Bacteria; phylum Armatimonadota; class Fimbriimonadia; order Fimbriimonadales; family Fimbriimonadaceae; genus JAHBTB01. The sequence continues at coordinate 61,865 of JAFDWT010000043.1, forward strand.
AAGGCCGAGCCCGCGTTGCCCATGCCGAACACACCAAGGGCCGTGCCCTGGCTCTGCTTGGGGAACCAGACTGACGAATAGGCGATGCCGACGGCGAACGAAGCCCCCGACATGCCGAACATCAAGCCACCAAACAGGAAGTGCGCAAACGTGGTGGCGAAGCTGGTCAGGAAAACGGAAACGCCAGCGAAGAGCATGACCGCGATGTAGACCGGTTTGCCGCCATACCGTTCGGTGAGCATCCCCACCGGGAGGCGGAACAAGGACCCCGTCAGAACCGGGATGCCCAAAAGCCACCCCATCTGCGATTTGTCGATCTGCAGCACCTTGTTATCGACGAGGAAGGTGACCAGCACCCCGTACATCGTCCAGACGGCGAAGCAGACCGTGAACGCGACCGTGTTGACGATCAGGGTCCGGTTGGCTGCCGCCCGCCCGGTCATCTCATCGCCTCCACGTTGGTCGGCGCCTTCTTATGCTCGGGCGGCGTGTCCAGAAGGCCCTTGAGGGTCAGTAGTCCGATCAACAGGATCACGGCCATGCCCATCATGATCACCCACTGCCTCTTGCCCGGATGGCGCGACTTCGAACGGTCGAGCCATGGCAGAGCGAACATGCCGATGGTGATCAGGCCCGGGATGATCGCAGTCGCCACGACCTCGAAGCCGGTCGGCATGATTTTCAGGAGCTCATAAAGTCCCAGGAAGTACCACTCCGGCCGAGGGCTGAAGTCGGTGCCGGTCGGGTCTGCGATCGCTTCGAGTGACGGCGGCAAGCCAACAGCCAGGTAGACGAGCAGACCGACACCGACGACGAGCACGATGGCGTCCTTGAACAGCTGGTCGGGATAGAACGGCACCGGTTTGCCTTTTTGCGGCACTACCGGCCCGGCGATGTGGTGTTTGCGCACCAGGAACATGTGCAACCCAGCCACGACCAACAGCGACGCCGGCAGCAGCATCACGTGTAGCGAGAAGAACCGCGTGAGTGTCAGAGCCCCGACCTCTTCGCCACCCCTAATCAACACCAACATCATGTGGCCGACCACCGGGATCGTCGCCGCGATGCGCGTGCCGACAACCGTCGCCCAGTACGCCTTCTGGTCCCACGGCAGCAGATAGCCGGTGAAGGAGAAGCCGAGGATGATCTGGAAGATGATCACGCCGACGATCCAGGTCAGTTCGCGCGGCTTCTTGTAGGAGCCCCAGAAGAAGACCCTCAGCAAGTGGAGCGCCGTCACGATCACGATGACCGTGCTGCCCCAGACGTGCAGGCCACGGACAAACGTTCCGGCACCGACCTCGTAGGTGATGTGCTTGACGCTGGCGTGGGCGCCTTCGGCGCTGGGTGTATAAAACATCGCCAAGGCAAAGCCGGTGACGAACTGGAAGATGAGCAGCGTCATCAGCAGGTTGCCGAGCGTCTGCCACCAGCCGACACCGGGCGGCATCGGCTCGTCGAGGTTCTTGCGGACAAAGCCGTACCACCCCAGCCGGAGATCCATCCAATCCTTGAAGCTCGGTCGGTCGATCTCGACCCGCTCGGCTTTGGATGCTTCACGAGGCTGGTCGACGCGGACTTCGGGCGACAGCGTCGGCGCTTCTTTGGGTTCGTAAGTCTTGCGGGACATGGCTAGACCTCCCTCTCCACCCAGATCTTGCCGTTCTCGACCTTCACTGGATGACGTTCAAGCGGCTTCGGCGGCGGGCCGGACTTGTTCGTCCCGTCGTCGTTGAAGACGCCACCGTGGCAGGGGCAGACGAAGCGGTGTTTGTCGGTTTGGTACCGCACACGGCAGCCCAAGTGGGTGCACGCGGGGTCGATGGCCATGACCCCGGCTTCGTCCCGGCGGACGTAGACCGTGTACTTGCGCTCGGTCTCGTGGTAGCCGTCGACGATCTTCATCGAGAAGTTGACCTCTTTAACTTCGCCCGGGGCGATCTGGTCGTCGGGCATCAGTTCGACCCACACCTTCTTCCGTTTGGTCTGCAAGGGCGACGTGACAAACTCCGCCACCGGGAGGCCGACCACGGCGATCAGTCCGAGGTTGATGACCCCGACGACGACACCCATCATCTTTCTGCGCGACATCAGGGCTTCTGCGTCTTGTTCTTCGTTGTGAGGCATGGTGGTCTCCTAGGGGTAGTAGCGGATGGTCACGGAGCCTTCGTATTCGGGCCCCAGTTGGCTGAGCACGCTCTCGGCGATCGCCACCGACTTGTGGTGGCGGCCCGGGGAAGGCTCTCTCTCGAATCCAATATCGACGCCCGCCGCGATGACGGCGTCGGTCAGTCGGGTCATGGCCGCCAAGGCCGGCGCGACATAGGCGTGCTGGAACCTGGTGAACGGCGCTGTGACGATCAGCAGCAGGACGGCGGCCAGGTGGTACAGATAGACCGTCATCACCCAATCGTGGGCTCCTGCGCGCTTGAGCAACACCACCAAGAAGCCGCTGAACGCCACATGGACAAGGAAGTTCACAAAGGCAAAGTCGCGTCCGAGCGTCAGGCCGTTGTCGATGTACTCGTCCTTCTTGTAGCGGTACATCACATAGCTGACGCCGATGAACACGGCGACACCGGAAAGGAGCGGCAGCATCTTGAGCGGGTCGGTCAGGGGCAGTTGGCTGCGCTGCGGGTTGTTGACAGCGATCAGGATGTCAGCGATGATCAGGCCGCAGAACCCGTACAGCATCAAGCCGTGCATCAGCCACCGGCGCTTGTCGTGCTTGTACAGCGACTGCACCAGGAACCCGTCCAGGAACAGGCTCTTGATCGTGATCCCGGCGACCTTGCCCCAGCCCAACTTGGCTAAGGAGGGCATGAGTCGAGGCAGCCCAGCCGCCCTGAGCCACTTGCCCAGGCTGACCATCGCCATCACGAATGCTAAGCCAAACGCGAACATGAAGATGCGCGACACGCTCTTGGGCGAGAGGAACTGGCCGACTTTGTAGGCGACCGGAATCTCCTCCGGAACCCAAGGCTTGGCTTTGACTTCCGCGTAGAGCAGCGGGAGGTCGGCGTCAGAGATGTCGTCCTGCTTGATCGCCGGCATCATGCCTTTGCCCTTGCGGACGATGTCCATGAACTCCTTCTCTTCCACCTTGGTCTGGGCCAGCGGTGGGCCAAGGCCGCCCATAGCCGTCTGGCCGTGGCAGCCGGTGCAGCTCGAGGTCGAGAAGACGTCCTTGGCGTGGGCTTGGGCCGGACTCTGGGCAAAGCCTAACGAGACGACACACATGGCGAGAATGGTGGTGAGGACTCTCATGCTGACCCCTTGGACTTCTGAGGCCGTTGGGCTTCAGCGGTCTTTGCCTCGCCGATCCCGTCGGTCTGACCGAGCGTCTGTGGAATTTGGGAGGCCATCGGGCCGAGGTAGCAGCCTGCGGGCTTCGTCCCGGCCTCGGGCAACAGGTGGAACGGCGACCGGCCCGTCGACTCCTTCTGCTCGGCGACATAGGTCGAGATCGGGCTCTCTGGGTCGTCCAGGTCGCCAAAGATGCGGGCGGTGGTCGGACAAGCGACGACACAAGCCGGGTCGAGCCCATTGTCGACCCGCTGGGCGCAGTACGTGCACTTGCGGGCGACGTTGGGCTTCAGGCGTTTCTTGACGAAGTCCTTCTCGTAGGGCTCCTCCGCGGTCAAGTACCAGTCGTCTTCCGCCTGGTTGAGGATGATGTTGCCGTAAGGGCAAGCCGAGACGCACGCGCCGGTGCCTTTGCACCGCTCTTGGTCGACCAGGACGATCCCGTCGCCCCGGCGGACTATAGCCTTGTTGGGGCACGACTTGAGGCACGGCGCGTCGTCGCAGTGGTTGCAGAGGACGGGGATGTACAGCCGTTTGACGTTGGGGTACGTGCCGACCTCGACATTGATCACGCGAGCGAAGAACGTGTCCACCGGCGTGCCGTTCTCCTGTTTGCAGGCCAGCGTGCAGGCGTCGCAGCCGATGCACCTGGTCAGGTCGATGAGCATCGACAGACGTGCCATTATTTGACCCTCCTGACATCGACCCGCGTGTCTTTCCAGTGCTGACCCGGGGCATACACAGCGGGCAAGTAGTACGCCTCGTGGGTCGGTTTGACCTTTTGATAGGTGTGCACGGAGTGGTATTTCCCGGCTCCCAGGTACCTGTCCCACCACCCGTGGTCCACGCAGACGACGCCGGGCTTGATCGTCTCGGTCACCAGCGCCCACAGCTTGTAGGCACCGTAGTCGTTGTAAATCTCCACGGGGTCTCCGTCATGGATGCCTCGTGCGGCCGCGTCGCGCGGGTTGATCTCCACCACCGGCTTACGGTTGAGGTTCCGGAGGAACGGGTTGTTGCAGTGGGTGGAGTGGACCCGCCACTTCGAGTGCGGCGTGACAATCGCCAGCGGCATCTCCTGGGCGGGCTGAGGCAAGTGCTCGAACGCCCAGTGGTAGGTGGGGATCGTCTCGCCCATCTTCTGGAAGATCTCTTCCTCCTTGTAGAACTCCATCCGGCCGGTCTTCAAGAATTCCCGTTGCGCCCCCTCGGGGAACGGATAGGCTCGTGGCGGGAAGAGTTTGTCTTCGTGGAACTGCTCGTCGCAGCCGCACTCAGGATCATGGACTTTGAGCCGGACCGGCCCCTTTTGGAGCATTACTAGGGAGATGCCCTCGACTTCCTTGCCGCCGCCTTTCAGCATCATGTCAATGGCCTCCTCCTCTGAGAAGTCCATGTCTTTGAGCTTGGTGGGGTCGACCCGGCGGATCAGTTCCTTGGCGACCCACATCTCGGTACGACTGTCGTATTGCGGTGGGACGACCTCTTGTTGGATTTGCAGGTATGGGTGGCAACTGGTTCCCACCAGGTCGACCTTTTCCCAGAACGTCGGCGCGGGAAGGACGACGTCGGCGTATTCGCAGGTCGGTGTCATCGAGAAATCAGTGACGACGAACAGGTCCAGCGCGTCGATAGCGTCCTTCATCGGTGCCGAGAACTCAGTGACCAGCGGGTTCGCGTGGCTGACAAATAGAGCCTTGAACCCGTTCTTGGGGAACTTGATCTTCGGGTGAATCGTCTCCGTCGGCTTGCCGAGGACGAAGTAGTGCATCGGCACCCCATTCGGCCGCTTGCCGCCTGGGAACCACCACGGCGAAACGTCGAGCCGGAAGTGGTGCTGGCCCGAGTAGATAGAGACCGATTCGCCCGGCTTTCCATGGGCGCCGACCAGAGTCGCGAGAAGCAAGACGGCGCGGATCGTCAAGTCGCCGTGGAGCCGGTGGTTGATGCCCATGCCGATGATGATCGAGCTGGGCCGCTCGGTGGCATAGCGGATAGCGACTTGGCGGATCGTCTCGCCGGGGATGTCGCAAATCTTTGCTACATTCTCCAGCGCATACTCCGGTCGCATGATCTCGTCTTCGAGCAGTTCATAGACCGGCGTGACCGTAGTCGAACTGCCGTCGGCCAGCTGGACTTGGCGCTTGCCGTTGAGCGCGTAGCGCGCTCCTTCCGGCAACTTGAGCGTTTCGGCTGGCAGCTTGGCCAGGCGGTCGGACTCTTCGTCCCAGACGACGAACTCCATGTCCGTCCCCATGCCGACGTCCGAGGCCCGCAGCCTCATCCCGTTGTCGTCGCGCACCAAGGTGCAGAAGTCGGAGTACTTCTGGACAAACTCCCGGTCGACCAGTTGGTTCTCGATGACGACCCGGCACATCGCCAGGGCGAGCGCGCCGTCTGTGCCTGGGTTGACCGGGAGCCACTGGTCGGCGCCTTTGGCGGTCTGGCTGCAACGCGGGTCGATGCTGATGATCTGGCAGTTGTTGCGTTGCTTGGCGTAGGTGGTCAGGAACTTGGCGTCGGGGATGCGGGTCTGAAAGACGTTGCTGGACCACAGGATCGCGGTCTTGCAGTGGCCCCAGCTCTTGGTCTCGCACTCCACACAGTCGATGCCGACCGTCTGGGTGAAGCCCATGCTGATGTCGCCGTTGAAATCGTAGGCGGTCGCGAACGACATGCCGAGCAACGCCGCCATCCGGACTTGGGCGCCTTTCTGCACATACCCGGTGCCGACCACTTGGTTGAAGAGCAGCATCGACTCTGGCCCATGCTCGTCGCTGATCCTGCGCATGTGCCCGGCGATATAGTCGAGGGCTTCGTCCCAGGTCGCCTCGCGCCACTTGTTCTCGCCGCGCTCACCAGTCCGGATCAGCGGCGTGTGGATGCGGTCGGGGCCGTAGATGATGTGGGTCATCGACATGCCGCGCAGACAGCCGCGCGGGTTGTATTCCTGGCACGGATAGTCCGCCGCCGGCTTCAGATCGACGATGACGTCGTCGACGACGGTGGCCAACCAGCCGCACGCACCGGTGCAATTGGGGCTGTCTGTCGTCCGGACGACCCGTGTCCGCTCTGTCGGTGCTTTTGTCGGGCCTCTGCCGGGTACCGCGTGTCGCGTTGCCATTGCTCGCTCCGGGCGTGTGGCCACGCCCATGCGGCAAGTGTCGAGCCTAAGCTAGAGACAAACAATGATCTGCGTCATATATGGACAAAAACGTGCTTGACGGCAGGAGATCACGGATTATCTGCTGCCAGAAGGGTGGATAGCTCTTCAGGTGTGTTGACTCCTGTCACCCATTCGGGACGAATCCCGAGGGCAGCAAGACCGTCCCCATCCAAGCGCCGCACGTTGAGCCGAGAAATCCAGTCCATCACCCGCCCCGACGCCAAGGCGGCGGGCAGCGAATGCCAGGCGGCACGACTGTAGAGGGCGCACAGGGGCTGGTCTCTGCCGCTCACCACTGGAACCACCGCGTCGTAGTCGCCGATCTCGCCGATAAATTGCTGGGCGACGGATGCCGTGAACAAGGGCACGTCGCACGACAGGACGAAGATGAACTCGGCTACCGGCGTAAAGCGCGACAGGGCCGCTAGCGGCCCAGCGTACAAGGCGGCGTCATGGACGAAACTGCATCCATCTATCGGCTCCCGGCCCAGGACAGTGACGGGCCAGCCAGCCTGGATCAGCCTCTCCGCTTGCTGGTCGGCCAACGGCTTTCCTTCTACCAGCATGGCGGCCTTGTCGAAACCCATCCGTCGGCTGGCCCCGCCGGTCAGGATCACCGCTTCGCGGTTATGACCATTGTCATAGGTTGTTTGCCCTTGGCCTGCGTACACTGACAACAGTATGGCGAGACTCCCCAAGCGCTACGTGAGGTTCCACGAGCAGTTCCCCGCTGTGGGCAAGGCTTACGAAGCCTATGGCGAGGCCGTCGCCCAGGCCGGGCCGCTTGATGAGAAGACCCGGTGCCTAGTCAAGCTAGGCATGTCCATCGCCGCGCGCATGGAAGGCGCCGCCAAGAGCCACGCTCACAAGGCCCTGCAGGCTGGGGCCAGTGCCGAAGAAATTCGCCACGTGGCCCTATTGGCCGCACCGACCATCGGCTTCCCCAACATGATGGCCGGCCTCGGTTGGGTCGACGAGATCCTCATCGAGCACGCAAGCTAGGCAGGGCCTGGTGCCCAGAGTGGGACTCGAACCCACACGGCCTTGCGGCCAACGGATTTTAAGTCCGCTGCGTCTACCATTCCGCCATCCGGGCCTGGGGCAACAGTATACAGTCGGCCTATCATAGGCGTATGTCCAGCCGACCGTGGATCGACGAACAGGGCCGGCTCTCGCGCTGGCCGATGAAGAAGAAGGCGGAGCGGCCGGAGATGCTGGCCTGGCTGGCCGATCAGCTCCCGGTCGACAAGATGATGACCGAGAAGGAAGTCAACGAGACCATCAAAGCCAAAGTCGCGGTGCTGGACCACGTGTACTTCCGGCGGTATCTGGTGGACGCCGGCCTGCTGTGGCGCTTGCCGGACTGCAGCAAGTACTGGCGCCCGCCGGGTCCTTGATGCCGGGGGCCTGAACCTGTCATCATATGCGTCCGACTCATTCTTAAGGGCGAGGCTGGACCATGGCGAAAAAGAAAGGCGAGAAGAGAGAGATCATCCGGCTGGTCTGCACCGAGGACAACAAGCACTACGTCACGACCACCAAGAACAAGCAGAACACGCAAGGCAAGCTGGAACTCAACAAATACAACCCCAGCCTGCGCAAAGTGACCCTGCACCGGGAGAAAAAGTAAGATGCCGAACCCGAAACGCAAATTTTCACACCAACGTACCGCCCTTCGTCGCACCCACTGGCAGACCACCCTGCCCGTGTTGAGCGAGACCAAGAACGTCGCTGGCGAGCCCCTTCACCGCCGCCACTGCGCCAGCCCCGACGGCTACTACAAGGGCCGCCGCCTGCCGGGCTACAAAGACAAGTCCGCTTAGAGGCTGGAGGCAAGGGGATAGAGGCTGGGATGCACTGATTGCATCCCAGCCTCTTTCTTTGCCAAGTCAATGCCTTGGGGGGAGACCCGACCCTAAAGGGATCGGGCCACCCTAGCTCCTAGCTCCTAGCCCCTAGCCTCAATCTTCACCGGCTCGGCTGGTAGAGCTTGTAGGTGTAGTTCAGCTCCAGTTTGTCGCCGCCTTTGATATCGGTCTCCCAGGTCACCTTGGAGGGCGTGTTCACGTCGGAGAGGCGACGGACGAACTTGGTGATCTTGCCAGTGTGGTCGGCCTCCGTGGCTTCGCCCACGAGATCCTTGGCGATCATCATTTTCACAACGTCTTTTTTGCGACTGGTGACGACGATCTTTCCGTGAATCGTGACGAGATCCCAGACCGGGTTGCCGAACCGGTCTTTGATCTCCCCCCGGACGCGGCCCGTTTCTTCTTCCATTTGGTCCGCCGAGATGTCGAGGGCCTTGGTGATCTTGACAAACTGTTCGGCGCCCACAGGTGTGTAGGTCAACATGTCCTGTCCAAGAAGCTCCCCGTTCTTTTCCGTCAGGATGGTGCCGGTCGTCAGCGGCTGCTTGGACGTGTTCTTGAACTTGAGCTCGTGCCAAGTTTCCAGGGGCGGAAGGTTACGGCCCGGGGTGGTGTCCATCGGCATCTGCGGCACGTCGAGGGTGTAGATGTGCTCGTAATCCGACTTGGCCTGCATCAAGACGTAATAGCCCCGGTCGCCCTTCTTCAATGTCACCTTGTCCTGGCGATAAAAGAAGAGGTCTTCAGCAGAGAACCCCTCCAGGTCACTCAATGGCATCGGCGCAATGCTTGCTTCGGCGGCCCTGTACGCCATCTGGCCTCCAAACCCACCGCCACCCATCGGCATGTTGTTCGCGAACTGGTCGCGGCTGCCGCGGTTCAACATGCCGTTTAAGTACTGCTCGGCGACAACCGCCGCTGAAAATGGGTCGGGCAGATTGATAAAGGGAATGTTTGGGAAACCAGTGACCAGCCGAAGCTCCAAGCCGTTGATGTCTTCCAGGTCGTCCAAAATGGTCGCCTTGGCCGTCAGAGTCAGCTCCTTGGGGTCGCTGATGTCCACCTGATAGGCGGGCGTCCATGTCAGACCACGCTGGAGAACCGTGTAATAGACCTTGCCTCCCGGCGTCCCCGACATCCGCACTGCTTGCTGGCTGCTGGTCTGCTTGGCCTTCCACTCGAGGCCACCGTCCGTCGACATGACGGCGGCGACAAATCCTTTGGGAAACGTGACCACGCCCTCTTGCGACTTAAAGACGATGATCTGTCCTTCCGCCGACAAGATAGTGCCGACCATCCGACTCGCACCGGTGCTGTTGCCGTTCATCAAGAGCGTGACATTCCTGCCCTTGTTGGCCTGGATGATTTCGTCGATCGTGCCAATGTCGCGCGAAGTCTCGTCGCTGACCGTCGTGGCGACGATCTCCTTCAGCGTCACGTCTTTGGGTGCCGAGACCCAAAAGGTGCCAAGGGCGACGTTTTGAGGCTGCCGCAACAGAAGGCGGCCGCTGGCCGGGATCGTGGCCTCGCGCAGCACGACGGCATAGCCGTTCTTAAAGAGCGACGCACCGACGACCTTGGCGTCGGTGATCGGATCGGCAGAGGTCGAAGCCAAAACTAGCAGAGCGGAAGTCAAGAGTGCCATCACAGTTCCCCATGGCTCTGACGCTCTGTAGCCTGCATGATTTCAGTCGGCCCCGCGCAACATTTCGCGTGCGTGGGTCTTGGCGCTCTCGCCGACCTCTTCGCCGGCGATCATCCGGGCCACCTCTTCGACTCGGTGGTCGGCTTCCAGTCGCTCGACCGACGTGTGGACTCGCCCGCCCGTCTCTGTCTTCTTGATGAGGAAGTGCACATCGGCGGCACTGGCGATCTGGGGCAGATGGCTGATCGCCATGACCTGGTTGTGCTGGGCCAAGGTCGCCATCTTGCGGGCGGCGGTGGCAGCGGCCTTGCCGCTGAGACCTGTGTCGATCTCATCGAAGATGAGTGTCGGTACGCCGGCCCGGCCAGCCGAAGCGACCTTGACTGCGAGCATCAGGCGGCTGAGTTCGCCGCCGCTGGCGACCTTGCCCAGCGGCCGGGGCGGCTCGCCCGCGTTAGCGGTGAAGAAGAACTCGATGAAGTCCTGCCCGTCAGGGCCGGGAGTCTGGCGCTGGAGTCGCACCTCGAACTGGGCACTGGGCATGGCCAGTTCGCGTAGCTCGACGGTGACGACCTGGGAGAACTTGCTGGCGTGCTTCTCCCGGACGGCGGTCAGTCGGGCAGCGGTGTCCAACATCGCGGCCTGCGCGGCCTCGGCCTCGGCGGCTAGCTCGTCTTCAGAAAGGTCTTCGCCCTCCAGCGACGCCAACTCAGCCTCAGCGGCGGCCAAGTGCTCCAGGACGGCGGCCTCGTCTTCGCCGTACTTGCGTTTCAGGCGCGACAGAAGGTCTTGTCGCGCCGCGGCTTGCTCCAAGGCCTCGGGGTCGTCCTCCAAGGTCGCGGCATAGGCCCGCACGGTTCTGACGGCTTCGTCCAACACGGCTTGTCCTTCGGCCAACTGATCAACCGCCGACGCCAGACCGGGGTCTAGATCGGCCAGTCCGTGCAAGGTGCGCAGGCTAGATTGGGTCGTCGTCAAGGCTGCGGGTTCCCCATCGGCCAAGGCAGCCAGGACTTCTTGGACGCCAGCCGTCAGCCGGGCGACGTTTTTAAGCCGCGACATGCGGCTCTCCAACTCCTCGGTCTCGCCAGGGACAGGGGCGGCGGTCTGGATCTCGTCGATCTGGAACCGCAAGACGTCGATCCTCTGTTCGCGGGCTCGCTGGCCGCTTCGCAGACTCGCCAACCGACGGGCCAGCGACTCGTGCCGCCGGAACGCCTCCTCAACCGCTACGACCAGGGCCAAAGCCTCGTCGCCGATCCAGGCGTCCAAAAACCCACCTTGCCGCTCCTGGTGCATCAGGGCTTGATGGTCGTGTTGGCCGTGCATGTCGACGAGCAGCGAACCAATCTCGCGCAAAGTGCCGACCGCTGCGGGCCGGCCGTTGAGCCGGACGGTGGAGCGACCGTCATGGCTGACTTCCCTTTGCACGACCAGCTGGCCGTCGTCAAACGAGACCCCGTGCTCGGCGCACTTGGCCATCGCCAATGGGTTCGAGCGCAGGTCGACCAAGAGGGTGACGACTGCCCGTGCCGCGCCATGGCGGACCAAATCCGAGTCTGCCCGTGCCCCCAGCGCCAGGCCGATGGCGTCCACCAACAGCGACTTTCCCGCCCCAGTCTCGCCGGTGAGGACCGTGAAGCCAGTGCCCGGGCGGAACGAAGCCCGCTCGATCACCGCAACGTTTTCGACCGTCAGCTCTTGGACCATGCCCTACCATTCTGACGGCGACTCGGGCCGCGAAGCACCGAGGGCCTGCCGTCTGCGATAATGAGGCATGACCGTGGCCAGGCCGGGCGAGAACGCCGTGCGCCGCGCCGTGGCCGTCTCTTTGGCCTCGACGGTCATCGTCGTCGCCTTGAAGCTCGCCGCGGCGGCCGTCAGCCATAGCGTCAGTGTCCTTTCGGAAGGCCTGCAGTCGGTCGTGGACATTGTGATGTCCGCCGTGGCCCTGTGGACGATCCGACTAGCGAGCATCCCTCCCGACGAAGACCACCCCTATGGGCATGGCCGGGCCGAGGTGATCTCCAGCGCGCTGCAGATGCTGGTCGTCATCGGCACCGCCTTTGTCATCGCCTGGCAGGCGACGCTGCGGCTGGCGAACCCGGTGCCTGTCCACCCCGACTGGGGCCTGGCGGCGATGGCGTATTCCGCGATCGCGAACACTTTGGTCGCCCGATATTGCCTGCGAGTAGCCAAACAGCACGGCTCCGCCGCTCTTGAGGGCGAGGCCCAGCACCTCAACAGCGACACGTTTGCTTCCGTCGGTGTTCTGGCCGGACTCGCAGTCGTCAAGATCACAGCTTGGCCGACGCTCGATCCGGTCATCGCGATCGTCTTCACGTCCCTCGGTGCCGTCTTTGCCGTGCGCCAACTGGTGCGGCTCACCCACCAATTGATGGACGGCTCGCTCCCTCCGGGCGAGGTGGCCAAGGTGGAGGAGGCCTTGCACACCCACGTGCATGTGCGTGGGTTCCACAACTTGCGCACCCGCCAGACCGGCAATGTGCGGATCGTCACCCTGCATGTCCTGTTGGACGACGACCTCAGCTTTGTCGAAGCCCACGACCTGGCCGAGGACGTCGAGGCGGAGTTGCGGCAGGTGTTGGGCGGGGCACTCGTGACGGTGCACTACGAGCCGTACCTTGCCGAGTTGGAGCACCAGGCCCGGGAACATGCCCCTGGCGATGCCATGTAGAATCCATCCATGAGCACCCCCGTCCAAGACGCCGCCGCCCACGGTGTGCGCTGGGATTTGTCCGCCCTCTTCGACAGCGTCAGCGACCCCCGCGTCCAAGCCTCCTGGGAAGACGCCCACCGGCGGGCCGACGCCTTTGTTGAGAAGTACCGGGGCAAGGTCGCCGAGCTGGACGCTCAGGGTCTGGCAGCGGCAATCCGAGAGGAAGAGCAGATCCAGAACGAAGCGGCCAAACCGATCATCTTTGCCCACTTGCTTTTCGCCGCCGACACCAGCGACCCGGCCATCGGCTCGTTCTTGCAAGAGCAGACGGAGAAGTCCAGTTCGCTGCGGGTCAAGATGATGTTCTTTGACCTGGAGCTGCAGAAGATCGAGCCAGGAGTGATGGACACTCTAAAGGCAGACCCGGCGCTAGCCACCTACCTGCACCACTTGGACGTCGTCCGCGCTTACACGCCGCACATGCTGAGCGAGGCCGAGGAGGTCTTGCTCGAAGAGTGCGCCAACGTCGGCTCGCGCGCCTGGGTGCGGCTGCACGACGAAGTGACGGCGAACCACGAGTACACCTATGTCGACCCTTCAACCGGCGCCAAAGAGACGCTGACCGAGCAGGAGGTCCTCGAACGGCTGCGCCACGCCGACAGGGCCGTCCGCGTCGCCGCCGCCGATGCCTTTTCGTCGGGCCTTGGCACGATGCAGCGGGTTATCACTTATGTCTACAACACCTTGCTCGCCGACAAGAAGCTCGAAGACAGGCTGCGCAAATTCGAAGCCGCCGAGGACAGCCGCCACATGTCCAACGAGCTGGACCGGCCGACAGTGGACATCGTCATGCGGCTCTGCCGCGAGCGGTCCGACCTGGTCGAGCGGTACTACAAAGTCAAAAGGGACATCCTCGGCCTGCCTGAGTTGACCCACGTCGACCGGTACGCCCCGCTGTTCGACACCAAGCAACAAGTGCCTTGGGAGCGCGCCCGGGAGATGGTCGTGGACGCGTTTGGCACATTCCACCCCGACATGGCGGCCCGGGCCGACGAGTTCTTTGCCAAGAGTTGGATCGAGGCGGAGCCGCGAGCGGGCAAAACAGGTGGCGCCTTCTGCAGCTATCTGACACCCGACCTACACCCGGTCATCCTCATGACCTACCTCGGCAGCTTGGACAATGTCGAAACGCTGGCCCACGAACTCGGCCATGGCGTCCATGCCTCTTTGAGCCGCGATCAGACGCCGTTCAATTATCACGGCACCCTGCCGCTGGCAGAGTTGGCCTCCATCTTCGGCGAGATGATCGTCTTTGAAAAGCTCACCGGGCAGGCCGACTCTCGGGACAAGCTCGCCCTCTATGCCGGCAAGATCGAAGGCATCTTCGCCAGCGTCCACCGGCAGGCGGCCATGTTCCGGTTCGAGCAGCGCTGCCACGCCAAGCGCCGGGCGGACGGGGAATTGACTTCCGAGGAGTTCGGAGCCATCTGGCAAGAGGAGATCCAGTCTATGTTCGGCGCAGGCGTCACCCTGGGCGAGCAGCACCGCGACTGGTGGATGTACGTGGGCCACTTCTTCCACACCCCGTTCTATGTGTACGCCTACTCTTTTGGCGAGCTGCTGACTTTGTCGGTATACGAGCTAGCCAAGAATGGTGGGCCGGAGTTTGCCACCAAGTATCTCGAGGTGTTGAAGCTCGGTGGCTCTAGGACTCCACACGAGCTGATGGGCGTCCTCGGCGTCGACTTGCGGTCCGAGGAGTTCTGGCAAGGCGGGTTTGCGGCGATCGACCGCCTAGTGACCACATTTGAAGGGCTATGGGCTGAAGTGAAGGGCTAGGTTCGGGTCTGGGGTCTGGGCTTCCGAACCCAGTACCCCAAGCACGCTCCCCGGCGACCGCCAATATATCGGAACTCTATATGTAGATTTCCGATATTAGGAAGTACGATCGCCGGACCATGGACAACAGCGCACCGCCTCGCCGCAACCAGAACAACTCGGGAGTCATTGACTGGGGGACGCTTGTCCTCGCTGTCCTGACCGAAGGGGCATGCCACGGCTACGAGATCGCTCGCCAGGTCGAGCGCCGAGCTGGCGACGACCTGACTCTGGCCCACGGGACACTCTATCCCGTCCTCCATCAACTGGAGCGCGACGGCTATATCGCCAGTGCCTGGGAGGGTGAGCCCGGCGAGCGTCGTCGGCGCACTTACCAGATCACACCGACCGGTTCGGGCGAACTCCAGGCCCGGATGCGCCGATGGCGCGCTGTGAACCGCGTGCTCGGCCCTCTGGCGGCGGAGGGCGACTCGTGAACGGCCCCTTCGACGACTACTTGTCGGCCCTGAGCCAGCCGCTGGTCGGCGTCCTGCCGGGCCCCCTCGTCCGTCGGATCGAAGACGAGGCCCAGAGCCACCTGGAGGCCATCCAAGAGTCGCTTGAGTTCGGAGGAATGCCTTCCGACGAAGCCGTCCGCGTCGCCATGACCACATTTGGCGATCCCGGTGTCGTCGCCAAGCAGCACCTGGCCGTCTACCTGGCCGGATCCCGCCGAGGCACTTGGCTGGCTCGCCTGGGTTGGCGCAACGCCTCGACCTTTGTCGCCGTGGGCCAGGCTTCGTTCCTTGCCTTGGCTCTCGTCACCTTGCGCGTCGTGTGGCCTTCCGAATCCCCCATCTCAGCGGGCGTTGGACGCGCTGTGTTGCACATGAAGGCGCCGTTCTCGTTCACGCTGGCCGACGGACACCCGACGTCCGTCGCCCTCTTGGCCTTGATGGCCCTGGCACCTTTCCTGATCGGGGCAGTCGTCGGTCGTCTGTCCCCCTATGACGCCGCATCGACGATCATGGTCTGCTGCCTGGGGGCCTCGGCGGTCACGACCCTTGTCGGCTTCCAAACCTGGCCGAACCCCGAACCCTTGATCCTGGCGCTGACCCAGGCTGTGTATTGGGGGCCCTGCGGCGCGATTGTCGCCCACCTCGTGTCGCGACTGCATTGGCGGAGGTCGTCCGCTTCCCACCGCCTCAAAGAGCCAGATTCAAAGCCTGTACCGACTTCGCCCGCCTAGACCCGGAGACCACCATGAGACGCGCTTTCACCCTGATCGAACTCCTCGTCGTCATCACGATCATCGCCATTCTCGCGGCCATCCTCTTCCCTGTCTTTGCCCAAGCAAAGAGAGCGGCGAAGTCAGCGGTCTGCATTTCTAACACGAAGCAGATGGCGCTGGCCTACGTTCTGTACACCCAAGACTACGACGACGTGACAGTGCCGATGTACTACTACGACGGCGACAACTCGGACACGTCGGACTACCAAGGGTGGTTCTCACGCTTCTCTGCCACGGACTACACGGACGATCCCAAGAAGGGCCTGCTTTATCCCTACATGCGGACGACTAGCGTCGCCGACTGCCCAGACGGCGCGCAACTCGTCGGCCTCACGGGGAGCGCCTATGGCATGAACTCCTGGCTGGTCAGCGACTTCGAATTGCCCAACGACCCCTATGGCGTTGTGAACCTCATGGGTATTCCCTATGGCAAGATCGAGGAGCCGGCGGACACGGTCGCATTCGGCGACAGCGCGCAATTTGGTTTCTGGGACAAGCAGCTCTATCGTTACGACTGGCTGACCCCTCCCGGCGCCGGCTCGCCGCCGGGCCAGCAGGGTCGGCACGGTGACTTTCGGGCCAACTTCGCTTGGACGGACGGTCACTCCAAGTCCATGCGACTCACCCGCTACGCCACCCTGCCCTCGTGGCTTGCCGACCAAGGTGTGACTCTGGCCGACTTCGACCGCAATAACCTGGGCGGACTCACCTACAAGGGAATGCCTGTGGTCGAAAGCTGGAGCGACCCTCTGTACTTGCCGTCGATCTATTACTTCCTCGACCAGAAAGTGCATGTAGGAGGATCGTGAGCCAGGCCGTCTGGAGGCGACCAATGCGCCCTTGGTGGGCGGTCGCATTCACCATGGCAGGCTTGGCAGTCATCGCGGGCGTGTTCCTCCTGCTCTTTCGCGACCCGCCACGGGCCAAACGGCTGAACGACATGCCCCTCGCTGAACGCAAGGCGTATTTCGAGTCGCTCCGCGACACACGGGCCGTCAAGCGCTGAGCTAGAGGTCGAGCCTGCCGTCGGTTTCGGCCTTGAGCTTGAGCCCCAGGTGCGAGGCTGCTGCCGGAGTGGCCGTGCGGCCGCGTGGCGTCCGGGCAAGGAGGCCGCGTTGCAGGAGATAGGGCTCGACGACGTCTTCCAGCGTCCCCGAGTCCTCGCCGAGGGTCGCGGCGATGGTCTCCAGACCGACCGGGCCGCCGCCGTGTGTCCCCACGATGGCGTAGAGATAGGCGCGGTCGAGGCGGTCGAGCCCTCTCTCGTCGATCTCGAGGGCTCCGAGAGCCTTGACCACCACCGGCAAGCCAATGGCGTCGAGCCCATCGACAGTGGCGAAGTCCCTGACGCGGCGCAACAGTCGATTGGCGATGCGCGGCGTGCCGCGCGAGCGGCGGGCGATCTCCCGGGCACCGGCGTCGTCCATCACGTAACCGAGGAGCCGCGAAGAGCGGGTGACGATCTGGAAAAGCGCCGCCTCGTCATAGAAATCGAAGTGAAAGACGATGCCGAACCGGTCGCGAAGCGGGCCGGTCAGGAGGCCCTGTCTGGTCGTCGCCCCGACGACCGTGACGGGCGGCACTTCGAGCCGGATGCTTCGGGCGGCTGGGCCCTTGCCGATCAGGATGTCCACCCGGCGGTCTTCCATGGCGGGATAGAGAATCTCCTCGACCGGACGCGGCAGGCGGTGGATTTCGTCGATGAAAAGGACGGCCCCTGGTTCAAGGTTCGTCAAAATGCCGACCAGATCGCCCGGCACTTGCAACGTCGGGCCGCTGGTGACGTGGGCGGTCGTCTGCATCTCGTTGGCCACGATGTGGGCCAGAGTCGTCTTTCCCAACCCAGGAGGACCGTAAAGAAGCAGGTGGTCCAAACACTCCCTGCGCTTCTGCGCTGCGTCTAGGAAAACGCTCAGATTCGCCTTGAGCGAATCTTGCCCGATGAACTCACGGAGCAAACGGGGGCGCAAGGAGACTTCGGCACCGGCCTCGGGCGGGTGAAGGTTGGGATCCAGTTCGTCGTGGCCGCTCATCGGACGAGCACCCTCAGCGCGGCGCGGATGCGCTCTTCGACGGTGTGGCTGGTGTCTGAGTCGGCAGCGGCGGCCTCAGCCTTGTTGCGCGGGTAGCCCAGTGCCAAGAGAGCCGAAACCACTTCGTCCTCGGGCTCGGCAGCAGCTTTGCGCGGAGCGACAGCCGCCACGCCGCGGGCTTTGAGCTCCAACCCGATCTCCAGCACCTTGTCTTTGAGCGTCACGGCGATCCGCTCGGCCAAACGAGGGCCGACACCAGGGGCCTTCACCAGGGATTTGTGGTCCTGGAAGGCGATAGCGTCTCGGACCCCTGAAGCCCCCAAGGTGCCGATCAGCGCCAAGCTGGTCTTCGAGCCGCAGCCTTGGACGTCACGGAGCAGGTCGAAGAGCGCGCGATCCTCTGCCGCCGAGAAGCCGTACAGGGAGATGTCGTCCTCACGGACGATTTGGCGGACGAACAGATTGACCTCTGCCCCCGCGATACCGAACTCGACAAGCGTCGTCTCGGGGACTTGAACCTCGTAGCCCACGCCGCCGACATCGACCACAAGACGTCCGCCGCCGACCTCCCAGACCGTCCCCCGAAGCCGCGCGATCACGGGTGTATGTTATCCTATGTCTACTGCCTGTGACTAGGGGCTCCCGGAGGCAGCACTGGAACCGCTTCGCTCTATCCAGTGCCACCCGCTCAGAGCGTGTGTTTCAACAGCCAATTCGGCAAGTCCGACTCCATGTACGCCTTGTCCCACGAGTTGTGGCCGATGCCGGGATACATCGTCAGTTGCACGTCTCCACCGGATTTCTTGATCGCCTCGACTGCCTCGACTGAGTTTGAAGGCTTGACCGCCTCGTCGGCGTCGCCGTGGAAGACCCAGGTCGGGATGTG